>JAJRYY010000076.1 GCA_024275565.1 Planctomycetota bacterium | reverse complement strand
GTGCGGGGTCTGAGATCGGGCGATTGGCTGTTCTCAACCATGCACGTCCACGTTTGCACTCTCGAAGCTGCATAGTATAGGCAGGTCAACCTTTCGCCTTGAGGCGAAAGAACGACCTGCCCTACCTGACTGTCAGCGATATGGCGTTGCTGTCAGTCCCCCACCCTTCCGCTTCGCTCAAGGATGGGGCACCCGCTGTTCGATGGTTTTGCGATCAGGGATTGGGAGTTGCTGATCATCAGGTAGAAAAAAACTAGCTACGTCCCCGTTTCAATCTCTCGCATGCCGGATGGTTAAGATTTGCTTGGTTACTTTTTCGTGATCCAGTGTTAGCTGGCTGACTTTGCTGATGGCCAGGTCGGTGGCGGTGAGCGCTGTTGCGTATTGGTTCATGGATCGCATTCTGCAGTGGTCGGACAGGTCTCCACGCCATTCGCCGATCCATTCGAATATGACGATGATGCCGGTTGGTGCGAGGTGTCTGGCGAGGTTTTTCAGGGTGGCTTGCCACTCGTCGTCGTCGGTTATGTGGAGTAGTACGTCGATCACGGTGATGACATTGAAGGTGCGGTTCAGCTTAAGGTTCGGGAGGCTGGCGTGTATAAACTGTGCGTCGCCCGCGCGTGTTTCCGCCTCTGCGATTGCGGTTGGTGAAAAATCCACGGCGACGACTTCAAACCCGGCTTTGCAGAACGCCGGTGTCAGCAAGCCTATGCCGCAACCTGCTTCCAGCAGGGATTTTCCCTCGGGGTTGGGTATTTCCTCTTGGATCGCGTTTATGATTCGGTCCTGCTTGAGTGCAGTTTGTTCCTGAATGTGGGCGTCAGACAGTTCGACGCTTCCTACGGCTTTGTAGCCGCCGCGGTAGAAGCGGTGACGATCCTCCCAGTATCGATCAGCGACGAATGGTTGGTCGCCCGATTTGTTTAGGAGTTTCTTAAGTAGTGTTTTTATGGCCATGGTGTTCTCCGAACCTAGCACACCCTCGGTACTCTGGTGAGATGGTTGCATCAAGCCCCTGGAAAGTGCTGCCCTGTGAACATCATCAGCCTGTGTGTATCCATGCAGGGATTATCGGATTGTCGTGAGGGTTGCTTGAGACTGACTTTGTGCCTGGGTGTGGTAATTGATCTGGTGTTGCATAGCCGTTGTTCGGCGGTCACGCATTTCGGAGACGATTGAGGTGTTGGGCGGTGATCGGGCTGTCCTGGTCGACGTTTAGTATTCGGTGTCTGGTGCTCTTGTTAGGATTGGTTTTGCTGCCCGTTCCTGCTTCTGTACTGCTTTGATGCGTTCCATGAGGTCGAGCAATGGGAATTTTCCGGGGCGGACGTCGTATTCGGTTGTTTCGGGTCGCATTGCGTCGATGATTCGGATTTCGTCGTATGGACTTGCTGCGATTCTGGAAATCAACATGGGGTGACTGATGTCTGAGAGGTAGCAGTAGCCAACGACTGACCAGGGTGTTTCCATGCGGCGGACCATCTCGATTTCGTGGAAGACGATTGGGTGGAGGAGTGCGTCGGGGGTTGGCATGAGGTGGATGGCCAGTCGGCGGTCCTTCCAGCGTTTGAGCGTCTCTAGCCACCAGGCATCGTCGAACCAGTTGACGACCTGTCCGTTTGGGTATGTGGTTTCGAGGCGTATCTCGGACGGTGGTGGACCATTCTCCGGTCCGTGACGTCCGTCGCCATCGGCGAAGAACTCCAGAACCTCGGGTCTCGTTGGTCGGCGCCTGCGAGCGCCCGCGAGTTTGCGTCGATCTGTGACCGTCATAGCCATTGCGTCCATCAGTTTGCTCCTTCGTGTCGTAACGCACTGTCCGACACATTCCTCTGCCTATCGGTGTCAACGTCCGAAAATCTTGACCAAACTCGGTTATCAGGCGTGAAAGTTGATGTCCCGGGGTGTGGGTATGGTGGCGAGACTGGTGATGCTGGATTTGTGAAAGTGTCATAAGTTGTTTGCTGGCAAATAGATACATGCAGTTGGCGTAGTCGGGATTGCGGAGGGCGTTGGCTGTGAATCTTGACAATTCCGTGGAGACTCGGTTCAATCCTGAGCCGGTCCGAACGCTTGTCGGGCCGAATTTGGGCTGTAGTTCAATTGGTAGAACGCCTGATTCTGGTTCAGGAGGTTCCAGGTTCGAGTCCTGGCAGCTCAGTTTCCCCCCTGTGGTGCCTCTTATTTACCAGTCATGGCTGTTATTTACCAGCCATGGGTCTGTGCGGACCTGTTTGCAGAGGCCTTCGGAAACGACTTTGGATTATTCTGTGATTGTGAGGATCTGGTTTGCGGGGATGTTGTTTCTTTCGGTGATGATTCCGGAAGGCCAGCGGATGGTGAGGGTGTCGAGCGTTTCTGATTCTCCGAGTCCGAAATGGACCTGTGGATGGATGGCAGTGAATGCGCTGGTAGTGGTCAGGACTTCGCCGACGAGTGTCAGGTTTCCTGCGGTTGCTTTGACGCGTGCTCCGATTCCGAAGCTGTTTGACTGGGTGCCTTTGAGTCGGATTGTGATCCAGTGGTTTTCGCCCTGCGCGGGGTTTAGCATGCAGTTGAAGGCATTTTCAAGATCTGGATTGAGGAAAGCGTTTGTTCTGCAGATGTCCTCGAAACCGTCGCCGTTCAGGTCGATGGCTGCGACGGCTCGTCCTGGTCGGTTGTATCCGAATTCGAGTGGGAGGTCGTCTGACCAGTTGAACAGTCCTCTTTCGGCGGAAGCGTCTGTGAAAGATCCATCGCGATTGTTCTCGAGGTATCGTCCGACGCCGTGGAAATCTCGTCTTAGAAAGCCCTCGCGGATGGGTCCTGAGAGGATGATGTCTCCGATCCAGTGGAGGTCGGGCCAACCATCGTTCTGCATGTCGAAGAATGCGCACCCGAAGCCGAATTCGTATGCGGCTAGTCCCTGTCCGCCCCGGATGTTCGTGGGTGGTAATACTCCGGGCGTCACCGTTACGCGTGGTGCGATGTCGGTGACGAGTCCTTGATGGGTTGTGGGATCGCCCTGCTGTCGCTCGTTGTTGAGTGTGATGAGTCGATGGTATGGTGTTCCGTTTTCCAGTTTCCACGCGTCTGCGATATGGAATGGGATGTTTGGTCCCTTTGCGTCTGCACCGACATTTGTGAGGAAGTAGTCGAGGTGTCCGTCCCGGTTTGTGTCTGCTGCTGTTACGCCCATCCAGCCGCCGTGTTTGTTGAGGAGGTCTTGCTGGGTGGTCGTGAAGGTGAGGTCTCCGTTGTTGATAAACAGGTCGACGCCACCTGGGATTTCCTGGAGCGAGAGGATGTCGAGCCGTCCGTCTTCGTTGACATCTGAGAAATAGACGGCCCATGTGGGGACCCGGTATTCGATGTCAACGGTGCTTGGGGCGAGACCCATTGCGATCGTTCCTGCGACTCCGGCTGCTTCGGTGATGTCCTCGAACACCGGGACGCCATCGACGACTCCGGTGTTGTGCATGAGTACGTTTGGCGTATCTGGCAGGTATGAGCTGAACGCGAAGTCGAGATTTTCTGTTTCGTAGCGACCTATGTAGAGGTCGAGCAATCCGTCGTTGTCGATATCTCCGACGCCAATGCTGGTGGCTACTGTGACGCCGGAAAGTCCTGTGCGATCTGTGACGTCTTCAAATCGGACGTTTCCGTTTTGATCCGGCCCCATGTTTTTCATAAATTGCAGATTTTCGTTTGGACCTCCCTGTCCGAAGAAAGGTGCCTGTCGCGAGATGATGAGGTCGAGCCATCCGTCGTTGTCGAAATCTCCGATTCCGGTGGAGATTGCACTGTCTTCGATGAAGGCGAGACCTGCCCGTTCTGCGTAGAAGGTGAAATGTCCCTCTCCGTCGTTCTGGTAGAACATATTTCGGAGGTTTTTTGTGTTTGTGACGAAGATGTCGATATCACCATCGTTGTCGTAGTCGAAGAGTGCGAGTCCCGGCCAACCTGATACGGCGGGCGGTGGTGTGAAATTGGATTGGGTGATGTCTCGCATGGCGGCTGACGTTTTTGCGCTACCGGCGGTGATGGTTGTCATTGGGGGATCGCAGCCAGTGCTGGCGGTGAGTGTGGCTGTCGTGAGTGTCGCGGCCATGATATACGACATCTTCGCCCGTTGCATCGTTGAGCTCTCCTGGTCGTGATGGTTCTCTACGTTTCAGTACTGACAGGCATGGATTCGTCACCCGGAACCCTGGATTTGAGGGTATCGCCGATCCCGGTGGTTGTCGATTCTTATCCGGGAGCGTTTGGGGAGATGAATGCGGCCAGAAATGTGGCTGGGGATGGGGTGTTAGAACCGCTCGTCCGGGGTTGATTCTCTGAGGATTCTGAGTGCCCGTCGGTCTTTGTATTTTCCGAGGGAGCATGCGTATTTTGTGTTTCCGCCGACTTTGAGGAGGACATCAGCCGTTGCGGGTTTTCCGGTCTGTATGATGTCGCCGACCTGGAGTGAGAGGAATTCCTGCACTGTGATGGATGTTTCCGCCAGCGTCGCAGCCAGTTCGGTCTGAGTGTGTCCGAGGTGGTATGCCAGGTCGTCTCGTTTTGATTCCGGGGCAATTTTTCGTTTGTATGCCAGCCATCCCTGCGTGGCGAGTTTTCCCATGACCGGTTCGATGACGTTGAATGGGACGCAGAGGCTCATGGTTCCGGAACGATCTCCCATTTTGATTTCGAAACCGATGACGACGACGACTTCGTTTGGCGCGACGATTTGCACGAGGTGTGGATTGTTCTCGACTTCCGCCAGTTCGAACTGGACTTTTACCATCGATGACCAGACTTCGGTGAGGTTCTGGAGTGCCCGGTCGGTGATACGTTTTACGAGTCGTAGCTCGATCATGGTGAGCGGTCTTTGGGGGATGAAGGTCTGGCTGTTGCTGCCTCCGAGGAGTCGGTCGATGATGGGGTATATGATGAGCGGGCTTATTTCGAGGCACATCTGCCCTTCGAGCGGTTCTGCGGTGAGGAGGTTGAAGTTTGTCGGGTTCGGGAGGGAGTGGATGAATTCGCTGTATGTGAGCTGCTCTGTGGTAGCGATTCGTACCTCGATGATGGTGCGCAGGAACCCTGAAAGTGATGCTCCGAAGTTCCGTGCGAAACCTTCATGAATGCTTTCGATCGCCCGCATCTGGTCCTTGCTGACACGTTCCGGGCGTTTGAAGTCATAGGTTGAGACATTGCGCATGCGTTCCGATTCGGCCCGCGCAATTTCTGCGCTTGCATCCCCGGCTGTCCCTGCGTCCACTGCGTTGAGCAGGGCATCGATTTCTGCTTGTTCGAGGACATCTGACATAGAATGCGTCTTTCCAAGATAGTTGGTTACGCTTGCTGTGTGTGGTCGTTCGCCGCACACATGTGATCTGGCGGTCTGGGTGCATCGTTTTTGCGCCGCAATCGCGTGATTATCGGATAAAATGGAGAATCAACTAAAGCAGATCGTCGTATGGGGGAAGTTTACGATATGGCTTCTCCGCCAGTGATCATTGCAGACCAGCGGTCGAAAAAGTCCGGAAATGTTTTTTCGACGCAATCGGGATCGTTGATGACCAGTCCTTCGACGCCGAGACCTGCGAGTGCGAAGCTCATGACCATCCGGTGGTCGTCGTATGTGTTGATTTTGGCGGGCAGGGGCTTTTCCGGTGGTACAATGGTCAATCCGTCATCATGTTCGTCTACTGTCGCACCCATTGCTGAAAGCTCGAGCGCGAGCGCCTGGAGTCGATCCGTTTCCTTCACGCGTAGATTTGCGACATTGCGGATTGTGGTTGGTCCGTCTGCAAACAGCGCGAGGACCGCGACGGTTTGTGCCATGTCCGGCATTGGGTTGAGATCGATGTCGATCGCTTTCAGTGGACCGGCGTCTGGACTTCGCTCGACCGTCATGCTGTCATGGTTGCGTGTGACATTGCATCCCATTTTTTCAAGGATGCCCGCGAACGCAATATCTCCCTGCACGCTCGCAGCGCCAAGGTCCTTCACCGTGACGCGGCCGCCTGCGATGGCGGGGGCTGCGAGGAAGTAGGATGCGTTTGAGGCGTCCGGTTCGATGGTCAAGGTTCGAGCTTGCATCGGTTGCGGTGCCGGAACGATGAAGCGTGATTCGTTCTCCCCGATATTGTCGATGACGGAAGCTCCGAATTCCTGCATGACGGACATGGTCATTTTCACATATGGGGCGCTGGTGAGCGGGCCTTTTACGGATATTTGTACGTCATTTCTTGCGGCTGTGGCTGCCATCAGAATCGCGGATATGAACTGGCTTGACACCGGGTGGTCGTACACCACGAGGCCGCCCTGAATGTGCTGGGCGAAGATGGTGACTGGCGGATAGCCTTTTCGTCCGGGATTTGCGACGAATACGCCCAGAGCAGAGAGTGCGTCCACCAGCGAACCGATCGGTCGTTGTCTCATGCGTTCCGATCCGTCGAGCGTGTATCGACCATGCCCCAGTGATGCAAGGGCGGTGCAGAATCGAATAGTCGCACCTGAGTTTCCGCAAAACAGGTCGGCTTGTGTCGCGGGAATCTCCCCCCCCATGCCTGTGATTCTGATCGATGCGGAATTGGCGTCCGCCGACGCCTGGAATCCGAGTGCTTCGATTGCCCGATACATCCGCTGGGTATCGTCCGAGAAGAGTGCGCCATTGAGATGCGACGTTCCCTTTGCGATTGCAGCCAGCATCATTGCTCGAATCGTCAGGCTTTTTGATCCCGGGATGCGCACGGTCGCATCGAGTGGTCCATTCGGCAGTTTCAGGAGAAGGGTTTTCATGCCGATAGCGTACCGTTTCCCGGCGATATGAACAATGTGCCGGAGTGACAGATGTGGTGGGGCATGCCGAGGTTGCTGGTAGTGGAGTGTTCGCCGAGACGACATTTTGTAGGCTGCGCTGCGACTGGTGATGGTCTCCAATGCCATCCTCCGCCCTGGTCTGTCATGATTCGGAATGAACCTGGGGAGGCCGGACGACGTATCTGATGCAATGAAGCATTTGCTCATGCTGCGACGTGCTTCCTGTTATCCTGACGGCGTGCCCGCGCCTGATACCTGTTGAGGGGGGCTGTATTGCACACATCGGCTGGAGCTGCATATTTTCCAGCAGTCGCGATCGCTACGGCTGTCGTGGATGCGTTCGTTGCGATGCTGGTGCTGGTGTACGTTCGATGTCGCGGATCTTTGAACATTCCCGGGTCGCTCGTGGGCTTGAGGCAGGTTGTCTTGGCTTCCCTGGTCGCCTTTCTGGGACTGGTTCTCCAGGTTGCGGTGCTCATGTCGCTTGGCATGGGGTTTTTCGGTTTTGTACGCATTGTGTTGATGCACATCATCGTCACCATCCCGTTATGCGGATTTGCGTTGCTGGTGGTTGAGTTGTGTCATTGGCGTAAAGGTATGGGGCGATTGCTCAGCACACCGCTGCTGTATTTTGTGGTCGCTTCCCTGCCCCTTGCTCCGCTGGGTGCTTACGCCACGTTTGTAGAACCTTATCTGCTTACGCTCGAATCGGTTCCTGTGTCCGTTGATTCCGCTCGCGCCGGGACATCGACGATTCGGATCGGCGTGCTGGCGGACATTCAGACCGCTGGTGTGACGGATCATGAACATCGAGCGTTCGATATGGTGATGGAGCAGTCTCCGGACCTTATCCTCATTCCGGGAGACGTGTTTCAAAACACGCGTGCGGCGTTGAAGGCTGAGATGCCGAAATTGCGCGAACTTTTTGGACGACTCCACGCACCTGGCGGCGTATTTCTCGTGCTTGGCCATTCTGACTCTGCCAGCGACATGCGCAGGATGATCGAAGGGACGGAAGTGCGACTGCTCATCAATGAGATCGTCCGGACGTCGGTCAGAGACCGCTCCGTGACGATTGCTGGTCTGGATGTCCGAATCAGTGATGGGTTCCTGCGGTGCATCAGGAAGTTTGAATCTATCCCAGGTCAGGATGACGTCCGCATTCTGCTCTCTCACATCCCTGATTCGGTATTGCACGCCAGCCGTGACACCCGGATCGACCTTGTGGTGGCTGGCCATACCCACGGCGGTCAGATTCAGATACCTTTTTTCGGACCACTGGTCACGCTTTCTGATGTCCCACGCTCCGTTGCAGCGGGTGGACTGCATGAGGTTGATGGTCGCCTTGTCTATGTGAGTCGTGGGATTGGTTGGGAGCAGGGGATGGCCCCCCGGATTCGGTTCCTGTGCAGACCTGAAATTTCGATGCTCGAACTTCAGGCAGATTAATCGCGTGTTCACGGTCACTCACGACCGATAATTGTCAGGCTTGCTTTAGGATCTGGCAGGAAGCCCCCGATGTTACATCGGAGTGACGGGAACGAACCTGACCTCCGCGATCTGTGCGGTAGAATGGACATGCCCGTTGTCTTATCGTGACGTACCCGTTGCCTGTTGAATGCTGGACACGCGCATGACATGGAGTGAACCTATGCGTCTTTTTGCCTCATCGCATTATCGAATGTCGGTCGTCTGGTCGCTGCTTGCGATTCTGTTGAGCTACCCAACACCCGATAACCAGGCCTTTGCGCTTGTGAATGCACAGGATGCGTCGCAAGTTCAGGACCGTCGCGTAGACGATCGACACGTCTCGGAAGTCAATGAATATGAGGATGCGATCGTCCTGGCCACGCAGCAACATAAATATCTCCTCGTTGCGGTCTATGAAAAGGGTTGCCCGGACTGTCTCAAGCTCGACACCGACGTGTTCAAGGATCCTGAGTTCGTCAAATGGGCTGCAGACAAAGCCAACATTCTCCGTCTCTATCGCGAAGACCCCATTGGTCGCAATTTTTCAATCGCCCACGCCATCGAGCAAATCCCGACGGTGCTAATCATGGCAAACGATGGTCGTGAGCTTGGGCGAGAGGTCGGGTTCCAGAAAGCGCACCGCTTTCTCCGTCGGATCAACATTGCGATCCAGAGCAGAAAGATAGCCACCAAAGGGGACGCTGTCTGGGCCGGTCAGGATGTTGTGCTGTCGATCATGAGAAAAGCCGGGAGATTGGCGAGCGAAGGACAACACGAAGCAGCGTTCGAAGAATACCTCTGGTGTATCAATCATCGCGCCACGCACGCGCCGATGTTCTCTGCGACCTATCTGCAGGATTTGATCGATGGTATTGCCGCGCTGGGCGAGGAATATGCACCAGCCACAGAAGAACTCCGGAAGCGGTACGATGAAGCACGCCGGGTGACACTTCAGGAGAAATATGCAGATATATACGCGCTGTATATGCTTCGCTACGGTGCCGAGGCGCTGGGTGAGCCTGAAGCACTTGTACCACACTATGATCGCATGAAGGGTTATTGGCCTGACTCGGTTCAGGTCTCCCTCCTGTCGCGCCTGATATTCGAACCGCTGCTCAAAGCGCGTCGATACGCCGAGATTGCTTACTCCGTCGAGCGCCCTGAAGACGTCGATCTCTATCTTGAAGAATCGCGCTCCATGAAGCGGGATCTTACCGAAATGTGCAAAGTCCTGGGCAGCCGTTACGAAGTCCTTCTGGGGCTGGGGCGCGACCGGGAAGCACGGGAGCTGGCTGCCAAATTCTCGCGTCACTACAACGATGTGAAAGTGTATACTGCGCTGGCGACTGCTTCCCTGCACAGTGGTCAGGCGATTCGAGACAATGTTCTCTATGCGCGAAAGGCTTTTGTCCTTCAAAAGGGACGGGACGCTGATGCTACGATTCTTCTGGCGCTCATGCTGACCAAGCTGGATCCCAACGATGAGGAAGCACCCAGGATTCTCAAGTCTGCCATGCGACGCAGCAAAGATGCTACCGAAGCAGCCAAGCTTGGGGATGTGCTGCGTGCGATTGAGAAGAAGGTCCGGGACGGGAAATGATGGCAGGCATCTGGGATCATATGCACACGGACAAGCATCCGGGATCGTGCGCATCCGGAAGGGGTTGTTGTCAATCGTGTTCCGGAATCAGAACGACCAGGCCAGCCTGGCGTAGATGCTCTTCAGCCACGCGCCGGTCGTTGCTCGCAATACGCAGGTACAACATTGGCTCGTCGCCGTCACGCCGCATCCGCGACACAATGGCACTGACGAGATTGCTTCTGTAGCTCCTTAGCGTGTCAAATGCGAGCACCACGTCCTCCAGGCCGTTGGGTAGTGCGACCTCAATCCGCACCGAGTCGCTGTCAAGTCCCAGCATCCTCCGGAACGCAGACAGTGCATCATGCCGTGTAACAATCCCAGCCAACTGCTTGTTGCGCAGCACGGGCAATGCATTGAACGATGCTTCGCAAAAAACGTTTAACGCCTCATCCAGCGTTCCACTCGCATCGATTGTCACAGGGTCAGCCACCATGACCTCACCCACGCGAAGCTTCTCCGGCAAGGTCGCGTCAAATCCCACCGCAGACCGGATGTCACGATCCGTAATGATCCCCACCAGTCGCCCGGAATCGTCCAGCACTGCGAGCTGATGGAAATGGCCCCTCGCGATCAGCGATTCCGCGACAGACAAAAAATCGCCTTCCACAACCGTCACAGGATCCGAAGTCATCACGTTTTCAACAAACATCCCTGCCTCCCTCAAACATCCAGTCTTCGTCAATAAGTGGTCATGGATACCCGGTCATATAAGGAGACCCAGCCCGCATCTGGAGACCCTGTCCACCTCTGAAGGCCAAACGTCGCCAACTCACGATACCCGAATATTCAGAAGCCTTGCGAGTGCTTTCAGATCAAATGGCTTGTCAAGAACCTCGCCAGACTCAGGACTACTCCGAACACCAGTCACGGTTCGAAGCACGCGAACACCATGTTCAGTCCGCGACGCCTCGTTGGCAAGTTGATCTGCACCACATTCTGGAAGATCGTCTGCGATTACCATCACTTCGACATTCCGAGACGCAAGAACATCGCAGCCCATCTCTACCGAATCAGTCGATATCACGTCGAAATCGTACCCAAAATACTGTTCGATCGACCAGCGCGTCAGCCGATCAGCATCCACCACCAGTAATATCCGCCGACACTCCGACATCTACAAGGTCACCCTTTCCATTCCCCACCCCGGAACCCGCGACATGTAAGCACGCTGCTGCTCATTATATCAGTCTATCTGGCGACTTTCCTGCACTCATCGTGCCACACCGGACATCCGCGCGTACTTGCCCACAACACCGCCGCTGTCACGCCCTCAACACCGCCACTGTGGACGGATCGCAGGGATTGGTGGCTTGACCCGGTGAATACCGATCTTTCGACTGAGTGGACAACGGGGCATTTCGCCCATGGCATGCGTTATTTCACCCCATCTTTCCGACCTCATCTTGGCAGCCAACTGAAGGACCGATATGCTGGAACCGCAGTTTGCGTGCGGTGACAGGACCATCAGGGACTTGGGCCTCGGGGACACGGGCCTCTGGGGCATATAGACAGAGGGTCACACCGCCGAAACCGCCCGGAGCCAATCCAGTGTCTGCATCTGTTTTTGAAGAAATGAAAAGTTACATCGGGTTTTCCGATGACGACGCGGCAAATATCGCAACACTCAAACCATGCGTCCAGCCTCATATCAGTCAGATCGTCGACACGTTCTATGTCGTCATCATGCGACATGCCGACGCAAGGCAGATCCTGGAACGTGGCGAGAACCGTTTGGTGCGATTGCACCAAACCTTGAGGGAGTGGCTTGAATCACTCTTTGTGGGTGTCTATGACGATGGCTATCACAAACAGCGTAGCCTCATTGGGCGCGTTCATGTCCGCGTCGGACTCCCACAGCACTACATGATCACTGCCATGGAGGTCATTTGGCAGAATCTTGAATGTTGTATCAGAAAAGCAGACCCTGCCGACGTCCATGAAAAACTAAGATCGCTCCACAAGCTTCTTGCCCTTGAGCTTGGCATCATGCTGGATACCTACAAGGAGACCTATTCAGCCAGTGTCAGACAAAACGAACGCAGCGCCGTCGAGGAGCAACTGACGCGCGCCCAGCATCTCGCTCAGATTGGGCAACTGGCAGCGTCACTTGCCCATGAGATTAAGAATCCCCTTGCGGGTATCAGCGGTGCCATTCAGATTATCCGAGAGGACATGACCCCGGACCATCACCACCACGCGATCATTGGCGAGATCCTCGCACAGATCAAACGTCTCGACAACGCTGTCAAGGATCTACTGATTTATGCCCGCCCCGTTCCGCCGGATCTCGCCCCGAGACGCGTCAACGACATCGTCAAACGCATCATGGCATTCATCCACGACGACAACGGCGCCAGGAACGCCAGCATACGGTTTGACGCCTCACCCAGCGACCCTCTCATCATCGCTGACGATGCTAACATCGAGCAACTCGTACTCAACCTGCTTCTCAACGCCACACAAGCCTCGCCCGACGAGGGAGTGGTCGTTGTGAGTACCGAAGCAAGGAATGACGTCGTACTCCTTATCGTGCAGGACGCTGGCAGGGGGATGTCATCCGAGGCAAGGCTGCGCGCTTTTGAACCCTTCTATACCACCAAGGCGCGCGGGACCGGGCTGGGACTTCCCATTTGCAAACGCATCGTCGATGCTCACGCCGGGACCATTGTCATCGACTCCTCATCGGACAATGGTACCTGTGTCACTGTCCAGCTACCGTCCGCAACAGAACTCCAATCACCAGCAGTTGAACCCATCAAGGACCGCTGATCATCATGCCTGTCCACGTTCTAATTGTAGAAGACGAAAATCTCATCCGCTGGTCCCTTCGTCAGAAGTTTGAGGCACAGGGATACACCGTCACTGAGGCTGAAAACGGTGACACCGCACGATCGCACATTGTGGAGGGGGTGTTCGACCTCATCATGCTCGATCACAAGCTGCCCGACATCACCGGTCTGGACATCTTGCGCGATCTGCGAAAACACGACTCTGATGTCGTTGTCATCATGATGACTGCCTACAGCAACATCGAAAACGCCGTGGAAGCAACCAAGCTCGGTGCCTACGATTACATCCCAAAACCCTTCGACATGGACGAGCTGCTCGTCACCGTGTCCAAAGCACTCGAAACCACAAAGCTACGCCGACAGGTGCGTGAACTGCGAAACAACCTTCGAAATGAGTATGGTTTCGATCGCGTCATCGGCGCACATCCCACCATGCAGCGACTCTTCGACATGGCACGAAAGGTCGCAGAAAGCGGTGCATCCACGATCTTCCTGCGTGGCGAAACCGGAACCGGAAAAGACCTCATCGCCAGAATTATCCACCACAGTTCCGAACGCGCAACCAACCGATTCATGAACATTACCTGCACCGCCATTTCTGAGGCGCTCCTGGAGAGCGAACTTTTCGGACATGAAAAAGGCGCATTCACTGACGCAAAAATGCGCAAAAAAGGACTCTTCGAACTCGCCGACGGTGGGACTGTTTTCCTCGACGAAGTCGGCGACATGCCCACAGGACTACAGTCCAAGTTGCTTCGCTTTCTGGAAGAGCGGACTTTCAGACGCGTCGGAGGTGCAGATGAAATCAAGGTGGACGTACGCATCCTGGCAGCCACCAATCGCGACATTGAGGCTGCGATCAGAGATGGACACTTCCGCGAAGACCTGCTTTATCGACTGAATGTGGTCCCCATCGATCTCCCGCCGCTCCGAGAACGAGGTGAAGACATCAAGCTCCTCACCAATCACTTCGTCTCAATCTATGGCAAGGAATTCAAGAAAAACATCGAGTCCATTCAGCAGGACGTCTACGAGAAGCTGATGAGTTATCCTTGGCCAGGGAACGTGCGCGAGCTGAGAAATGTCTGCGAACGGGCGGTCCTGCTCTGTGCAGAAAACGCCATTCGCCTGGACGATATACTCCTCGGAAGAAACGTCACATCGGACCCCAACACCCTCGACCATTTTGAGCTTCCGCCCGCCGGCGTCGATCTCAGAAAGCTCGAAGAAAAACTGTTCCGGCAAGCCCTCGCAAGAACCAACAACAATCAAACCAAGGCAGCCGCTCTCCTCAACCTCACCCGGGACACCTTCAGATATCGTCTCGAAAAATACGGGCTGCTATAATCACGAAAATACACCAACCCCTCAAAACGCCGGCGGCGTCCACATTCGAACCTCACCCCCCAGATGTTACCCTCACCCCCCAGATGTTACCCTTACCCCCCAGATGCTACCCTTATCACCCAGATGCTACCCCTCACCACCCATGTCCTGTGTGAATGCCTCCTGAATCAACCGAGACTCACGCAACTTGCATTCCTCATATTGGCGCAACACGTCCGCAACATGCTCAGCCTCCTCCACCGAATCAGGAGCGCGGTCCAAACGGGAAGAAATCTCCTCGATCCGATGGCGAATATGCTCATGCTCGTTCTTAAGTGCATCGACCGCCGACTGCATATGCGGCTGATTTTGAAGAACGTAAGACATATAACCATCGAATTCGTGAATCGCCCACAGTCGCTGGGTATGGCGTTGAAATGCCTGGAACAGAAAACGCACGGTAGACGTCTTCCGCGTTACCTCCGTCTCCTCAACATCCCAGGACAGACCAGCCTGCAACGCCTCGCAGATATGCTGCAAAAGGTCCTGCTCAATACGCAACTGCTCATTAATCGACTCGCGATCCATCACACAGACTCCTTTGTAAGCCACCACACCCGCGCCAAGATCCCCAGGACCCATCCACTAGCAGCTCGTGGTGAAAGTGCTTCGAGTCGGGGAGTGTGGCATTTTTCGTCAGATCAAGGCCGCGAATCAGAGGCGAATCCGAAGATTCGTCGAGTTTCGCAAACAATGAGCTGGCGAAAAAGGACCGCTCCAGGGCCGAATGACTACTGCCACGAGATGCTACCCCACATCTTACCGTCGTAAAGCACCAACACAATTTTCATCTTCTCTGGAATTCCGTCGAGAACGGGGTTGATCCGCTATGAATGGCGATACGACTGCTGACTCGGCGCGTGGGTGGAACTATGGTAGGATGGGTGGTACGGGCGAGGTCGCTAACCCTTAGGTTGTCCATCTCCGGGGCGATCGTGATGATCGATGCGACCGACAGGGCCGAATGAGTGGTAGTACCGCAGTGATTGCAAGGTTACCTGATCCCTGATTTTGCGTTTGCGGAATTGTCTGCGTTTGCAGCATAACAAGTGAATTTACAAGTCGCCAAGGCGAATATACCGGCTGATCTCAAACGATCGCCGCTGTCGATCCAGGTAGAAACCGGATCGACACTGGATCGAGGCCGATGATGCGCGATGGAGTAGGAGGCTAATCCATTGAAGTTGATTTCCAGTAATCCGTTCGAGATCCATGAGGACATCAAGCGCGTGCGATATGTTCGCGATTTGGACCAGCTCGAGAATATCCCTCCTGCAGAGCGTGAGAAGCTGAAAAAAGTGTCTCAACGCTATCTCTTTCGGGCCAACGACTATTATCTCGGTTTGATCAACTGGGACGACCCGAACGATCCGATCCGGCAGCTGATTATCCCGCACGAGGAAGAACTGAGCGACTGGGGCGAGCTGGACGCGAGCAATGAGGCTGGCGTGACGGTCGCGCAAGGGGTCCAGCACAAGTATTCAGACACGGTTCTGCTGCTGTGCAACGAGGTTTGCGGGGCGTATTGTCGCTATTGCTTCCGAAAACGCCTTTTTATGGACGACAACGATGAAGTCACCAATGACGTCTCCGAGGGCATCCAGTACATCAGGAATCATCCCGAGGTGACGAATGTACTGCTGACCGGCGGCGACCCGCTTCTCATGAGTACCCGGCGTCTGGTGGAAATCTTCCAGCTACTGCGTGATATCCCCCATGTACGCATCATTCGCATCGGTTCGAAAATGCCAGCCTTCGATCCCTGGCGGATTTTGAAGGATGAACGCCTTCTGGAGGCATTTCGGACGTTTTCGACGCCCGAAAAACGCATCTATCTTATGGCGCATTTCGATCATCCTCGAGAATTGACAGAATCAGCCGTGGCAGGGATCGATGCCTGCATCAGGAATGGTGTGATCTGCGTCAATCAATGTCCGATAATAAAGGGTGTTAATGACGATTCCGAGGTGTTGGCTGAGTTGTGGGAGCGACTCTCCTGGATGGGGTGTCCTCCCTATTATCTGTTCCAGGGGCGTCCGACAGCTGGGAACAAGGCCTATGAAGTGCCACTTGTCCATGCGTGGCAGATCTACCAGGAGGCGATTTCCCGCGGGTCGGGCCTTGCACGACGTGCGAAATTTGCCATGTCCCACGCGACGGGCAAGGTTGAGGTGTTGGCCATCGACGAGAAGCACATCCACTGCAGGTACCACCGGGCATTGAACCCGGATGACTGTGGACGCATTATGGTTTACCACCGAGACGACGATGCCTACTGGCTGGATCATCTCCGTCCGGTCGATGGAATGGGGGCGACCCGTTTCGGATCAGCTGCTTCTACCGCCGATCTCGCGGAAAACGAAATCGAGGTGCTGGGTCAGGTTTGAAAGTCTGAAGGTCTGAAAGTTTGAAGGTCTGAAGATCTGGATGAGGTGCGCGATCCAGTTCGGAGGGATCGCTGTGTGCGTCGTAGGGTAGCACTGTGGATTTTCTCTTTAATCCTTCCGTCATCGCAGATTTTTTCTTTCTTTTGATCGCTTTGGCATCAGGATTGCATATCCCATAAGGTGGTGTCGCGCGCGTACAGTGTGTGGACCATCGGAACCCGACGGGGTTCGCCGGGCCGGAGTGTGAATGATGAATACTACGCAAAATGCCATGGTCGATGGCAACGAGGCGACTGCTTCGGTGGCTTATCGACTGAATGAAGTGATTGCGATTTATCCAATTACCCCCTCCTCCACGATGGGTGAGTTTGCAGACGAGTGGTCGACGAAGGGTCGGGAGAACATCTGGGGTGCTGTTCCGAGTGTGACGGAGATGCAATCGGAGGGGGGTGCGGCGGGCGCGGTGCATGGTGCGTTGCAGGCGGGTGCGCTTTCGACGACGTTCACTGCCTCGCAAGGCCTGCTCCTGATGATCCCGAATATGTACAAAATCGCCGGTGAGCTGACGCCATATTGTATGCATGTGGCTGCCCGGTCGCTGGCGACGCATGCATTGTCTATCTTTGGGGACCATTCGGATGTGATGGCGTGCAGGCAGACGGGGTTCGCGTTGCTCTCCTCTACATCGGTCCAGGAGGCGCACGATTTCGCACTCATCGGTCAGGTTGCATCGCTGGCGAGTCGGATTCCGTTCCTGCATTTCTTTGACGGATTTCGCACATCACACGAGGTCGCGAGGATCGAGGTTCTCTCCGACGACGACCTGCGTCATATGGTTGATGGTGAAGCGGGTACGGATGCGATTGCTCGGCATCGAGAGCGCGCTTTGACGCCGGACAGACCTGTGCTTCGTGGCAGTGCTCAAAATCCGGACGCGTTTTTCCAGGCGCGTGAAGCGTGCAACAGTTTTTACGACGCCTGTCCACAACTGGTGCAAGAGGCGTTTGATCGGTTTGGGGCGCGGACCGGGCGACATTATCGCCTGTTTGATTATGTCGGCGACCCGGAGGCAGAGAGGGTTGTGGTCCTCATGGGGTCCGGGGCGCAAACTGCGATCGAAACGGTGGAGCATCTGTCAGCCAGGGGCGAAAAAGTGGGCGTGCTGCTCGTGCGTCTTTACCGCCCCTTCTCGGCGGAACATTTTCTAGCAGCCATCCCCAGCACTGTACGTTCGATCGCAGTGCTGGACCGTACGAAAGAACCGGGCGCAATCGGCGAACCGCTCTATCAGGATGTGGTGACTGCCGTGCATGAAGCCCACGCTTCTGGGCGATCGCGCTTTTCGGTGGAACCCAGCATCATCGGCGGGCGGTATGGATTGAGCAGCAAAGAGTTCACGCCGGCGATGGTCAAGGCTGTTCTCGATGAACCATGTGAAGATTCACCGAAGCGGCATTTCACCGTCGGTATCATGGACGATGTCACACACCTGTCACTCAATGTAGATGAAACCTTCGACACCGAAGACCGCGATGCGGTGCGGGCTGTGTTTTACGGACTGGGGTCCGACGGGACGGTGGGTGCCAATAAGAATTCCATCAAGATCATCGGTGGTGAAGAAGGAAAGTTCGCTCAGGGCTATTTTGTCTACGATTCCAAAAAGGCAGGTGCCACAACGGTGTCACACCTCAGGTTCGGTCCGCGCCCGATCCGCTCGAGCTATCTCATCAGGCGGGCCGGGTTCGTCGCCTGCCATCAGTTCCAGTTTATCGACAAGCTCGACGTGCTGGAAGTGGCTGCTCCGGGTGCGGTATTTCTCCTGAACGCTCCATTCGCACCGGGCGAAGTCTGGGATCAGTTGCCACTGGAAACGCAGGAACAGATCATCGAGAAAAAGCTTCGTGTCCACGTCATCGACGCAGGAAGGGTCGCGAAGGATGCAGGCATGGGCAGCCGGATCAACACCATCATGCAGACATGCTTTTTCGCGATCTCCGGAGTCCTCTCGCGCGAGCAGGCGATCGAGAAGATCAAGGGAGCGATCCGAAAAACGTACGCAAAGAAAGGGGCTGAGATGGTCGAGCGAAACTGCTCGGCTGTGGACGCTGCCCTCGAACATTTACACGAGATTGAGATTCCCGCCGAAGTCACCAGCGAACGATGTCGCCCGCCGATCGTGTCCGATGACGCACCGGATTTCGTCAAACGCGTCTCCGCAGTCATGCTCGCGGGCAAGGGCGATCTACTCCCGGTCAGTGCGTTTCCCGTCGATGGAACCTGGCCTATGGGGACGTGCAAGTGGGAAAAACGGAACATCGCATCGGAGATTCCGATCTGGGATCCCGGCGTGTGTATCCAGTGCAACAAATGTGCGATGGTCTGCCCCCATGCAGCCATCAGAGCAAAGGTCTACGATACCGACGATTTGTCGCACGCACCTGAGTCGTTCCAGTCGAACGATTACCGTGCGAAAGATTTCGCGGGCATGAAGTACACGATTCAGGTCGCCCCGGAGGATTGCACAGGATGTCGACTCTGCGTGCAGGTTTGCCCCGCCAAGGACAAGGCGAATCCGCGACACAAAGCCATCAACATGGAACCGCAGCTTCCCCATCGCGATCGGGAACGCCAGAATTATGCATTTTTCCTCGATATTCCAGAGCTTGACCGCTCAAGGGTCGCTCGACTCGATGTGAAGGGGACTCAGTTATTCCAACCGCTGTTCGAGTATTCTGGAGCATGTGCAGGGTGTGGCGAGACGCCGTATGTCAAATTGCTCACACAGTTGTTCGGCGATCGAGCATTGATCGCAAACGCAACAGGATGTTCATCCATTTACGGCGGAAATCTGCCCACCACACCATTCACAACCAACGCGGACGGTCGCGGGCCTGCCTGGTCCAACTCGCTCTTTGAGGACAATGCAGAGTTCGGTTTCGGGTTTCGTCTCGCGATTGATGCACACACCGAACATGCACAATGTATGCTCAGACGACTCAGCAGTGACATTGGCGTGGCACTTGTGACAGAATTGCTGGAAGCAGATCAGTCGGTGGAACAGGGCGTGTTTGCACAGCGTGACCGGGTGGCGACCCTGAAGAGCCTTCTGGCTAAGAACGATTCCGACGATGCTCGCCGGCTGCTCCTGCTGGCGGATTATCTGGTGAAGAAAAGCGTCTGGCTGATGGGGGGCGACGGATGGGCGTTTGACATCGGCTATGGCGGATTGGACCATGTGCTTTC
>JAJRYY010000075.1 GCA_024275565.1 Planctomycetota bacterium | reverse complement strand
TGGGAATATTGGCAGGTGGGGTATTGGCAGGTGGAGTGTTGTCAGGTGGCGTGTTGGTCAATGCGTCTCTGAAAAGACCTGCTACGATTGTGTTTCCCTGGGCGCTCATGTGGTTGCAGTTGAAGTAGTTGTCGGCTGATGCGGGGATTGTGGTTTCGATGGCGATGTCCACAAGGGTTGCTCCGGCGTTGCTGGCTGCGGTGCGGATGCGGTCGTTCAAGTCGGCAATATAGTCGTTTGCATTGTCTGCCTGCTCCGGGGTCTGGACGTTGAATGGGAGGGCGTCGCACTCGGTAAGCACCTCGCGGAGTGGAAAATAAGTGGCGACATAGACATCCAGACCAGCAC
The DNA here is from genome assembly GCA_024275565.1 of Planctomycetota bacterium. Taxonomy (GTDB): domain Bacteria; phylum Planctomycetota; class Phycisphaerae; order UBA1845; family UBA1845; genus JAJRYY01. The sequence continues at coordinate 9,758 of JAJRYY010000075.1, read as the reverse complement.
CCCGTCCGAGCGTGATGGCCTGTTCAAGATTTGCCTGAATTTCGTCGAGCTTATCTTTCCAGCGGATCTCAAACAGATAGCCAGACTGCCGGGGACTGCTGATGAGAAAGGGGTCGGTATTGGCGATGAACCCCGAAACATCGTTTCCGCCCTCCCAGAACATGAGCACTTCGGCGCTTGAATAAATACCCCCGATCATCAACAATTCGAGGCGAACCACCCCCTCAGAGACATCCTCCCCGCCTCTGCCTTCGTTGACGAAACGCTCGGCTGGTTCATTGAGCATTTCGCGCAGAATGTCAGGATAATCCCGGGATGACGGACCGGCTGTGGCTGAATCTCCAAAGGCGATGAAACGCACATTGGGATCTGGAACGCGGAAATCGCGGAAATCGGAGCAACCAGAGATGGCCAGCACGAGTCCCGATAAAGCTACGATTGTCAGGTATGGCGACAGCGCGATACGGCAGTGACTGCCAACAGTGTCAAAAAACTTTTCTCGCGTTCTTTGGTCCATGCGGCTCATGGTAGTATCGTTCATGCTTGAAAGCCACTAATTTGTGAAGACTCGTGTTTGGAACTCGTCATGACGCATTCGGAATCATACTCAGATAGCAAGCGACTCCGCGGGGGCATCCTGGTTGTGTTCCTGTGCATCATCGCACTGGCTGGTATGCTTCGACTGCTTTATCTGGACGCGTATCCCCCGCCGGTCAACGAGGATGAATTGTCCAATATCTACGACGGATGGAGCATTGCGGAAACCTGGGCGGACCGCTCATCGCGACGGTTTCCAATTCTCTGCAAGGGTTGGGGACCGGGGGATTATCGACCGTCCATGTTCGCGTGGTTGTGTGCCGGGGTGAGTGCGTGGACGGGGTTTTCGGTGATCGCCTGTCGTGCGGTGTCGGGTGTTCTGGGTACTCTGACCGTTGGGCTTGCGGGGTTGTGGGGGTATCGGGCATTCGGTCATCTCGGTGCCATGGTGTTCGCAGCCCTCCTGACCGTTAGTCCCTGGCATCTCCAGTTTTCGCGGTTTGCACACGAGGGGACTGCGCTGCCGGGTATATTCGTTATCGCCATTCTGCTGCTGCTGCGGCGGTCTGCAATGGTGACACAGCGCGGAGCGTCAGCTCGTTGGTGGTGGTTTTCGGCTGGTCTTATGATCGGTCTTTCGACGAGCTCATATGGTGCGACACGATTGACGGGCTTGTTGTTCGCAGTTTTGGCATTCGGGATGGCGATCTATGCGGGGCGGGTATCTCGAATGGGGATATCGAACGTTGCGACAATGCTCGGAGCGCTTGTACTCGGAACCACCCTTGGCGCTAGTCCGCAGATATGGTCATTTTTCAGTGAACGGGAGGCTTTCCTCGGTCGGGCCAACGTCGTTGTGTTCCATGCATTCGACCTGATTGATGCGGTGGAAGTATTTTTCGGGAACGTCTGGGCCAACCTCGACCCCCGATATTTGTTCATGAATTTCGGCGAACCTGGAAAGCTACCCGTGGGTAGATGCTTGACTGTTGGATTGCCGTTTTTTTACTTCGGTATCATGCTGCTGCTCGTTCCGTGGTCGCGGATTTCATGGATTGATCGGATTCTGCTGCTTGGCGGTGTCCTGATCTGTATCGCCCCGGCTGCGGTGACACGCACGAATCCGAACGGGTATCGTGCATCGGGGTGTGCTGTCATGGTGCCAATGGTGGTTGCCACAGGAATGTGCTTCTGTCTGCAATGGATATCAGGACGCATCTCGAGGGAAAGTCACGCAACAAGAAATATCACAGTCGTCATGGTGATCATTATTTTGTCGTCTGGTGCATACAATATCCTGCGCTATGTGCGATCGGACAGTCTGCAGCAGATCAATCAGCAAACTGAACTGGTGTCGCTTGGGAAATGGTTACGAGGGAGAGGAGATCGTTACGATCGGGTATACCTGGCAGCCGGCGGGAATCAATCGGATTTGTACATCGTTGCTTTTGGTGGTATGACGCCGCAGGAGTTTCAGTCGGCGGAGCGTGTCGTATGGGGAAATGTCAACGAATATTGTACGCAACTCAATCAATATTACTTCATCGGACATATCAAGGAAGCATACCAGGCATGGGAGGCATCTGCGCGGAATGAACGGTGGCTAGTCGTGAATCGGGATCGAACCGTGGTGTCTGAACTGACGCCTGGGATGAGTGCGGGAGGCTTGCTGGGCGAATGAAAACTCCAACCATTGTCATATTATGCCTGGCTGCTTCTATATCATGCAGTGGATGCCGGAAGGAAAACGTTCCGCACCCGGAACATACCAATCAAGGGGATTTGAAAGCAACAACTGCATTCACGGATATTGCCGAAGAAGTGGGTATCACATTTGTTCATGAAGCTGGTTTTGATCCGAAGAACCCCAAATACCTCATGCCGGAAAGCATGGCTGGCGGTGCAGCGATGTTTGATTTTGATAACGATGGTGATCTCGACATCTACTTTATCAATGGCGCATATACTTATGATATTCCGTCAGGTAAGCCCAGACCCTGTAATACACTATTTCGAAACGATGGCGGACGATTTTTGGACGTAACGTCGGCTTCCGGGCTTGGGGATGAGGGATATGGGATGGGCGTTGCCATTGGAGACATAGACAACGATGGCGACGAGGATGTTTTCATCACGAATGTCGGTCCGGACGCGATGTACCGAAACAATGGCGATGGTACATTCACGAACATTACAAAAACATCTGGTATCAGCAACGACAAATGGTCATCGTCGACAGCTTTCCTGGATTTTGACCGCGATGGATTTCTCGACTTGTTTATTACGAATTATCTGGCGTATGACCCGACAGTCGAAGCCTACGACGGGACCGGGCGACCAGAATATCCGGGACCGGGTATGTTCCGATCGCTGGATGACGTGCTGTATCGCAACAGGGGTGATGGTACATTTGAAGATGTGACCGAACGGTCTGGTATGACAGGGCATCCCGGACGCGGGCTTGGCGTGGCGTGTGCAGATTTCGATGACGATGGGCGAATTGATATTTATGTCGCCAACGATCGCGATGCCAATCGACTGTGGATCAACAAGGGCGACGGAACATTTGAGGACCGTGCGACAAGAGCGGGCGTGGCTGTCAATGTGTTTGGACAACCGGAGGCGAGCATGGGCATTGCCATTGGCGACGTCTACGGCGATCTCGACCTCGACATCTTCGTGACCCATATCTACGTCGAAAGCAATACGCTTTACCAGAATCTCGGCAAGGGGTTCTACGAAGATCGCACGCTGCAACAGGGGTTGGCAGCCCCCAGCAGAGAATTCACCGGGTTCGGGACCGCCATGCTGGATTACGATCACGACGGCGACCTCGATCTCGCAATCGCAAACGGTCGCGTCTTTCGCTCTATACCCTTCAAAAACGAATCACTGCCTGCACACTGGCTGCCCTATGCAGAGCCGAATTTATTTTTCGAGAATGATGGGTCTGGACGTTTCCGCAACATCTCACCTCAGATGGGGAGCTTCGGAACCATTCCGGGCGTATCTCGAGGACTCGTTACCGGAGACATCGACAACGATGGCGACCTTGACATGCTCGTCACCAGCGGCGGTGGGCGGGCAGGGTTGTTCCGAAACGACGCCACCAGAACGGGCAACTGGCTTATCATTGTGGCGAGAAACGAGCAATACAAACGCATGGCAGAGGGTGCTCAAATAACGCTGTCAGCCGGTATCAGACGATTCCGCCGGGACGTGAATCGCGGATTCAGCTATCTGTGCAGCGGCGATCCTCGGGTGCATTTCGGACTGGGCGACGCCAGACGAGTAGACCGGATCGAAGTCGTCTGGCCTGACAATACCCGGGAGGTGTTTCCCGGCGTGGAGGCAAACAGAACCATCACGCTGAAAAAAGGAACCGGTACGCAGTAGAGAAGAATCATAGCCACTTATCGCAAACCCCGTGGTGCGGGTTTCACCCGCCGCTATGGATCGCTATGATGACCACCCGAAAAATGTTACACAGATATTGAACTATGTGGACCCACTGATTGATATGACCACCCCACCCCCTGTCACTCTCGTCGCAGCAGCATTGCTTCTACCCATGTTTGTTGGCTGCAACCCCACCGATAAGCAGCAGGCAGCGGACAATCCTCCGACAAGATCTCAACCAACGTCTAAAACCCCGTCCCCATCACTTCCGGCTCCGCCCAGACCTGACACCTCAAATATGGAGCCCGAGGTCGCAAAGAGAATCGAGACCGCCCGTAAGTCTTGCGAAGATCACCCCACATCAGCCAGCACCTGGGGCGAGTATGCGATGGTCCTGGACGTCCACAACCTCGCACCGGAAGCAATCATCTGCTATCAGCGAGCAACCAGACTGGACCCCGACAATTTCCGCCTGCACTATTTCCTCGGAATCACTCAGGCGACCATCGACCCCGTCCGGGCAGCAGAACCGTTACGCCGTGCAACAGAGTTAAAACCAGACTACGCCCCAGCCCACGTCCGATTCGCGGACACCCTCCTGCTGACATCTGATATGCACAATGCGCTGAAGCATTACAGGCGGGCGATTGAAATCGATCCCAAAAACGCCTTCGCGCACCTCGGAATGGCAAAGATCGCACGCGTCGCCGGAGATACAAAAGCGACCATCAACCACCTGCACGCCGCAATCCAAAACGCCGCCAACCTCAAGGAAGCCTACGAACTATTGGCGGTCGTACAGCGACGGGCGGGTGACGAAGACGCCGCCCAGGACGCAGAACGCAGAGCGAAACGTATCCGCCGCACCACCGCACTGCCAGACCCAGTCCGCGACACCATCGCCGAGTATGGCGTCAGCGGTGAATGGTACGTCGCGAGGGGGCAATCGTTGCAGTACAGCGGAAATATCACCGCCGCCATCGAAGCCTACAAAAAAGCAGTCGCCATCAGACCCTCCGCCCTGCACTACTATAATCTCGGTGCTGCACTCGGTATCACAAGCCGTCAAAACGAAGCAATACAAGCCTACGACCATGCCATCGAACTGCGTCCCGATTACGCCGAAGCACTCTTCAATCGCGGCGTAGCGCTCGCCAAAATGAGACGTTTCACCAAAGCTGTCGAAAGCTATGAACGCGCCATCCAGGCAGACCCAAACATGCACGACGCGCGACTCAACCTCGCAACGTTACTGCTATCCACTGGAAAAACGGAAGAAGGCATCAAGCATCTTCGGATCGCCGTCGATCACATGCCCGACAGTGTCGTCGCTCAGTTCAACCTCGGAATGGCCTACCGAAACACGGGCGATCTTGAACAGGCGGGACGCGCCTTCAAAAAAGCCATCGAAATCGAACCCGACCACATCGACTCAATCAACAATCTTGGCATCGTCCGGGCACGGCAAGGACACCCCACTGACGCCATCGAACTCTTCAAAAAAGTCATCGCACTAAACTCGATCCGTACCGACGCCATCAACAACCTGGCCATCGCATACACCGCAGCCGGTCAACTCCCAGAAGCGATCGATACATTTGAAAAAGGACATGAAAGACTCCCCGACCATCCGGGGATGGCCAACAAACTCGCGTGGCTGCTCGCCACCTGCCCGATCGACGAGCGACGCGACGGAACCAGAGCAGTCGAAATCGCCGAGCGACTCTGCGAACGCTCAGAACGAAAAAACCCGGAACACCTCGATACGCTGGCTGCTGCTTATGCAGAAAACGGGCGATTCGAAGAAGCGATCTCAGCAGTGACCCAAGCCATCACCATCAGAGAAAAAGTGAACGCAAACGACCCAAGACTCAAACCTTACCGCCTCCGCCTTGAACAATACAAAAACAGACAACCCCACCGATTGTCGCAATAGACGTCCCTAAATCTCACCCGCCGCCTGTTTCTCATCCGTCGTCTAATTCTCACCCGCTGCCGGAGGCCAGGAGGGTCTGTCCCCACCACGCCGCGCAGCATGCCACGCCTCAACCATCCCCCGCAACTGATCCGCCAATATCTCGGCACGGACCTCAAGATGCTCCTCTTCCAGGATTAGCTGCTTCACCCAGACCTCGTTCGGACCAGTCAGATGATAGGTACTCAAATCAACCATGGCAGCCGCAGAAGGAGCTGACGAAAGCAAGCGATTCACCAACCCATCATCACCCATCCCAAGCTCAGCCATCTCCCGCAGCAACGATCGCACCGCATCCACAGAATCGTCCACCGTCGCCAGCATATTGTCAGGTTCTGTCGGTAATACCTTCAGTTGAGCAAGTCGGTACTCACCAGCACCCTCCTCAGCCAATATCCGGGCACGCACCCTACCCAACAGCAACACATTCAACCGACCATCGTCCATGACTGAATGCTGGATCAACTGACCAACCCCAACGATCGGACGAATCGGGGCATGATTCGTCTGATACAACCCCTCATAATCGTCACACAACAACGCGATCCCGATGAGTCGCCGATCAGCCGCCTGATACAACACATCACGCATCAACGACCGATACCGTGGTTCAAAAACATGCAACGGAAGCACCGCACCCGGCAAAAGCACACAGTTCGGCAGCGGAAAGATCGGTGCCGGTTCAGACAGACTATCAGCATGCATTTCGTTCACTCCCCCGATGATGATTCACCACATTATCAGAACATTATTCAGAACATATCCGATACGACGCATTTCCGGGCAGCCTATCACTCCTAAGGATGTACCCCACCATGCTCTGATCGCAATCCGAAAAAACCATACACGCCCCGCCCCTCCCGATCCCACCATTCCCGGATGCGACCGATCGCCTTTCCACGCAGCGCAATGCTTGCATCAAGCTCAAATCGAAAGTCCTGCCCTGTAATCCGTTGCAACAGCATCGCCGCCAGATCAGCCCGAGACTCCACCGCAGACGCCCGAAAATTCAGACTCACCGTCCGCTTCATGTCATCATCCACATCCAGATATGCCATCAACACCGGAACCGACCAGAGATTGTCAGACTTGCTTATCGCCTCAAGAACCATCCGGCTGATAGAGTTACGATTACCACCTGATGCAATATCATCAACCACAACCTCATGTATCTTCAAAAAGTCGTCCCGGGATCCGTGCTGGATCAGCGGAGAAAGCTCAGTCTGCTTCAAGCGACGCGTCTCAAACAAACGCTTCGCCAGATATTCTATTCCCGAACGATCCCCAAGACGCACCAAATGTGTCACAACAGCAGTACGCGTTCGATCATTCTCATCATCAAGATATCGCCGAAGCTGCGATAAAGCACGCACCCGTTCTCCTTCAGACCACAACGCATACACCATCGGTTGCGCCTGAGCAAAAGTCGCCCGCTCAAACCACCATTCCATAGAACCAACACGATCCAGATCACGCGTCGCCTCACGCCACACCTTCACAGAATCAATCAATTCCAAACGGGCCTCATCCGACAACTCCGAATACCAGTTCGCAGAAGGCGGACGTGACGTAAAAAACTTGCAATGCGTAATCGCCTCCAGCAGCGCCATCGCAAGATCACACCGACGGAGTACAAAGGACGGACGCGAAGCACTCGTCTGCAGATAAGCGCACCGCGACACCGTCATATCGTTCAACGCCCCGATCAGCGGATCAATCATCTCAGACCCACGCTTATAAGCACGAATCGCAGGATCAGTCGCAGCAAACTCCTGTTGAGCAAAGTAGCGATCCCAGATCAGTTCGTACGATCCACCCCTCGTAATAGCAAGAAGTGGATGCTGAATAATTCGCTTATCCCGCTGCGGTTGATTCAACTTGTCACTTTTCGGCGCATTCAAAACATGCGACTCAATCAGCAAGGCAATCAAATCATCCGCCGAAACACCTACACGATTCTCCGGCAAGGTCCGAACCTGCACAGCAGCAGCCTCAATCCCATGCAAATAGCTCGTAATCAAATCCGAATCACGCGTTTCACCAGCCTTCAACAGGGCAGCAGAAACCTCCGCAGAAATCTCTTCCCACGCCGCACCGTCCACCACATGCTTCGCAGCCTCATTCCAATCCTCAAGGAGCGCCCGATTCTCCGCAGAGTTCTGCATCCCACTGCCACTCTGCGACCGCACCTGACCTTGCAACTTCAATTGCAGCTTCCCCTTCTCCGGATTTTGAAGCTTCACCTGAGCCCGAACCACACCCCCGCCTGCAAACACACAAATCAGCAGCAAACAAAGCAGGGTGACCAATCTCCTCTGGAGACGGGCAAGTCTCCTCTGGAGGTGGGCAACGCGAAGATCACTGGCACCAGCGCGCAAACCCACGCCACTTCCATGACTGGTAGAAAACCCCGCCCCAGAGCGTAGCCTCAGGCTGTGAAACTGGCATCGTGAATCTGACATCACCCCAGTATCGCACGTCCCACGCACACTTTCAATCAGACACCCACAATCTTGGCCCCACACCCAGGGCAATCGCATCTAAATTCTGATCGCGGATTCTAGCCAAGGAACGGCCATTCTCACTGAGTATCCGAAAGTTCTCGTCGTGATCTATCCGCGTTTTCGAGCAGCCAGGCTGGTTCCGACGATTTAGAGGCAATTGCCCTGAGAATAGCGGTCAGCAGGCAAATTGCTCTTGCTATTGTCAAGTTCGATGTGTAACCTTGACGATCAAGCAGCAGGGGATGCTGCAAACTCTCTGCGGTGTTAAGTAGGCTGCCGCGGCCAAAACGGCGGTCGTTGCGACGTTCCCGGAGCGGTCAATCTGGTGGGTGATTCCCAAGAAAAAACTAGCGCTATCCGCCTTTCTGAGTCGGAGCATGGGTCCCTTGATTTTCTGGTGCATCCAGAGGACGATGACCTGTTCGTAAGGACAGGCAAACAGGTGATTGCGTCATGCAGGCTCGGTATCGGCTTCGAGGCATGGCTGAGCGATTTTACCGACCTCTTGGCCGATGTACATAAATGGGCAGGTGAGCGCTCCGTTAAAATACAGTCCTGCTACTGTGTCCCGCAAAGCGACAGGATCGTGTATTTCTTCGCGACCAAACCTTCTCAATTTGATTTTGATCTGGCCGAAGAACTTGCAGATCTGAACATACGTCTGATGAACAATTACAATGTTGGGGCCGTAGAGCTTAGACAGATTCCCGCCAATGAAGTGGAACGATTCATAGACCTCGAGTCGTCGCGCGCCATATATGACAATACGAGAAGAGAACATCCAACGGCACATCCAACAGTGGACCCATAACCGCAGCCTGATTGGTCGCATTCCCCCTGAGTACCCGGATTGGATCGTGACTGTTTCATTCTATGCTGCGATACACGCCATAGATGCCTTGCTCGTGTCGGATGAGACACAGGGCATCGTCTCGCATAGCACTCGGAACGGGGTGCTCGCAAAAACCAACCGTTACAAGGCAATTTATCGATCTTACCACACTCTCTATGACCTTTCGCGAACAGTCAGGTATCTCGCCGAACCCAACATGTGGATACCACTCGATCAGATAGAGGTCAACGTGCTTGAGCGTTGCTTTTATAAGATCGAGAAATCTGTCAAGAAACTGTTGAAGATCGATCTTGAACTCGGGAAGATTATTATTCCGAAAGCAGCCTGATGCCGAAGCAGAATTAGCAAGGTAGGGCAGGTCGTTGACCAATACTGTCCGGGATTTTGCGCGTTGGCGATTGTTGGGCGTCATGGGTCGAGTCGGGCGTCGCGTAGCGTGCTCGATCTGGGCAGACCGGCGGCGTGGAGAATTGTGACTGTTCGTCATCGG
>JAJRYY010000074.1 GCA_024275565.1 Planctomycetota bacterium | reverse complement strand
TGGTGAAGAATAGGATACTATGTTGATGAGCGAAGATTTCCTTCCCATCAAGGGTTACGATCACGTTGAGTTTTATGTCGGGAATGCCAAGCAGGCTGCCCATTTTTATGAGAAGGTGTTCGGGTTCACGCCGATCGCAAAATGCGGGCTTGAGACCGGTTCGCGGGATGTCGCCAGCTACGTGATGCAGCAGGGGAAGGTACAGTTTGTCTTTACGACTGCATACGGTCCCGACCATGAGGTTGCACGTCATTGCGCCTTGCATGGGGACGGCGTCAAAGCCATCGCGCTGGAAGTCAAGGATGTGGCATCTGCACTGGCTGAAACGAAGCATCGGGGCGCGACGATCCTGAAGCCAGCCACCACGAAGGAAGATGAGCACGGGAAGGTTGTGATCGGTGAGGTGATGTATGCCGGTGACACGATTTTCCGCTTTGTAGAGCGAGGTGGGTATGGCGGTGCGTTTGCGCCCGGATTTGCACCCATCGAGTTACGGGGTGATGCAATACCTGTCGGGTTCGCTGCGATCGACCACATTGTGACGAATGTGCATCTGGGTGAGATGGACTACTGGGCCAACTGGTATGAACGGGTTCTGGGGTTCAACAAGCTCGCGCATTTTACGGACAAGGACATCAGTACCGAGTACAGCGCCCTGATGAGCAAGGTGATGGAGAACGGGACCGGGAAATGCAAGTTCCCGATCAACGAACCGGCTGAGGGTAAGAAGAAGAGTCAGATCGAGGAGTATCTGGATTTTTATTATGGATCCGGGGTGCAACATATCGCAATGAACACGGGCAATATTTATGAGACGGTGATGGAATTGCGTCGTCGCGATATCGATTTTCTGCGGATTCCCGACACATATTATGAGTACATGCGCGAGCGCGTCGGGGATGTGGGCGAGGACTGGGACAAGCTCCAGGAGTTGGGGATCCTCATAGATAAGGATGAGGATGGGTATCTGTTGCAGATTTTCACGGCTCCTGTCCAGGACCGCCCGACGCTGTTCTACGAAGTCATCGAGCGTCACGGATCGCGCGGGTTTGGGATTGGGAATTTCAAGGCGCTCTTCATTTCGATTGAAGAGGAGCAGGCGTTGCGCGGAAATCTTTAGCGGATCTGGCGGTTGCCGATCGATCATGGTGTTCGTCCGAAAAAACACGTCGCGGTGTTGGCTCATATGGCTGACACCGCGATTTTTCTGATGGGGACCGATAATCGTTCGGAGACGGTGAAATCATGAAATTCTCGCGGAGAAAGAGCAGCTTTGGTGCATGACGGGACCGTTTATTGGTATACTGGTCACCCGTGCTGGTGGTTGGGTAGCCACGTCTGGTTGTAACGTGGGTATGACTTTTGGATGAGGATTTGTAGATGGTGGTCAGAGGCATGGGTGACGACCGCGCCAAGGTGTCAGCCGGGGCGTTTTCTCTTGCAGATGTTCAGGACATACTGCTGGTGGAAGACGACGATCGTGTGGTTGAGGCTGTTCGCGCGCGCATGGCGTTGCTCGGGATTCAGGTCCATCACGCGGGATGTGTGTCAGCCGGGAAGCGATTGCTGAATACACACAAACATTTCGATGTCATCGTGCTGGATCTTTCGCTGCCGGATGGTGACGGGGCGAGCGTGGCTGATCAGGTGCGGGCAGGTGGTTTTGACACACCGATCATCATGGTGACCGCCAACGACAGCATCAACGACCGAATATCCGGCCTGGCGCGTGGAGCTGACGATTATCTGTGCAAGCCATTTTCCGTAGACGAACTGGTCGCTCGGATCGCTGCGATCATGCGGCGGACACGGAGAGCGCACGACCATGTATTGACGTACTCAAATGTAAAGCTTGACTTGATGAGGCGTCATGTTTCGCGTGAAGGCAAGGAGACGGAGCTGTCTTCCCGTGAAGTGGACTTACTCGCATTTTTCATGGCACACCCGGACGAGATTTTGACTCAGGATCGGATATTCAAGGAGGTCTGGGGTCTTTCCGACTCCCAGGATAGCGGCGTTCTGCGTGTGTATACGAATTATCTGCGAAACAAGCTGGGGCAACCCAAGTTGATATTCACGGTTCGCAACGTTGGCTATGTGTTTTCGACGCAGGATCCGGAGGATGGGCCAGCTTCCGAGGGTTCGTGTTAGCTGCGGCTTATGCTCGTCGCAATTGCATCGGGGGATGAGCAGAATGGTGGCTTGTAGCCTGCTGCCGGTTGAGGTCTGCATGTGGTGGTTGAGGGTCTTCATGCGGCGTATTCGTCAACCCGTGGGCTGGAATCCGTGCCAGCGTCGCGTCCGGTAATATTCCCGGTTTTTTGGGTCGCGATTGAGGGTGGACCGTTGGCCGGGTACAATCAGGGAGGATTTGGCCGCGATTAACTTACTTGGGGGTAAGGACTTGCGAGCGGATACATTTCACATTCATATCGCATCGATGGTCCTGCTGGGGATTATCGGCGCTGGGCGGTCTGAAGGTCAGCCGTCGGTCTCTCTGGTTGATCCGAGTTATGATGAGGTTCCCCGTCGGACAGACCCCGGGTCTGTTGGATCGTTTGACGTTTCTGCGCATCGGTTACCGGACCTTCTTGAGACGACGCTCGGTATCTGGATGCCGTCGGTCCCTGATCGCGATTTATACACTGGGCAGTTTGACGCGGGGGGTGAGTTTGTACGGATCGATCTGCTGTTTCGTGGGCTTGTGAATCCGCCGGGAAGTGTGGATCCCCTTGATTTTTCTCCTTTTGAGTATGGCGATCATCCTGTGTTTGGTTTTGTCGAAATCGACATGGATGATGAAAACGAAACCGGTGGTGAACTGGATGCTCCGGAGGTTCGTTTTCTGGGGAATGTGGTCCGTTTTGGTGGTTGGCCTGGGGGGGGGGATGATGAGTCGGATGATGATGACGATGATGGACCGTACGAGAACCGGGTTGCGCTGGATGCTTCCGCGTTTGATGGAGATTTCAAGAGCGAGCCACAGGTGGAACGGCATGGTGAGGAGTTTCACATTGCGCTGCTGAGCACGAATTTCACCTTCGGGGATATTGAGGTTCTGACTGGTGATGGGGATTTCATATTTGAAGAAGGTGAGTCCTGGACGATCGGTGGTTCGTGGTTTCATCGGGCGCATGGTTATGAACCTTTCAGTGTGGCGAAGGGCGGTGCAGTGGCAGGTGGGTATTCGCCGCAGAGTCCACTGCTGTTTACGCACGACGCGGCGAGCAACAGAACTCTGGTGTCGCTGGTGTTTCCGTTGACGAACACGGGGGCTGGGCTGATGCAGGGTGTTCCAGCAGAGCCGATCAATCACGATGCAACCGATCAGGCGTCTGTGCTTGAGGCGCTGAATGATCTGGTGGTGAGTGCTGCCCTGCTGGACATGTTTCCGACAGGTCTGCCTGAAGAAGAGATTATCATCGAGTGGCGTGATCAGACTGCGGGGGAATATCTGTTTCCCGCCGAATGGCGTGTGACGGCGCTGCTTGGATCGAGTTATACGTCTCCGATACCGAACGGGTCATTTTTCATCTGGTCGGACGTCTATCCGGATGCGGTTCGAGGCGATGTGAACGGCGAAAACGGGAGCAATAACGACGATCGGGAGAGCATCGCAGAGTATATTGAGGATAATGATTCGGAGGATGGGTTGATTGACGGTGTTGTGGTCATCCCGGATTTTGCGCGTAATTTCAGTATTTTCGACGTAAATCATGACGGTGTAGTCGACGGAGTTGATATAATGCTGGTCGGTGTTCCTGGTGACACCGACGGTGATGGTGACGTGGACCGCGCCGATTACCAGGAATTACAGCTCTGCTTTAGTGGTTCAGATGTGTCGTATGAAGCAATGGATTGCCTGCTGACCGATATCGATGGTGATGGTGATGTCGATCTTGTTGATGTGACGAGGTTTGAGCAGTTTGTAACGGGTCCGGATCCGAATTAACCCTGGATCATGGCTGCCTGGGTTGATGCCCCTCATTTCTGCTGCTGCTGACTGCAATGGTTGCGTTGTGCTTTTGATGCGAGGTACTCTTGATGCGACTTTGATACGAGTATATATCGCTCGTGTGGTGTGGTGCTTGGACAGTTTGATTGTTGTGGAATATCCGCGGCATGTTGAGGATGGGAAAGCGTAGATCGGTCGATGCTGGTTGCGGATGTCGCAAGATGTCCTCGGAAGCGGTGAGGCTGCGCGCATTTACGCTGATCGAATTGCTGGTGGTGGTGACGATTGTTGCGTTGCTGCTGTCGATTCTGGTGCCTGTGATGAACAGCGCCCGCAGCCAGATGAAGCAGGTACTGTGCATGTCAAATTTGCGAAGTCTGGGGCTGGAATTCCAGTTTTTCGCTGAAGGGCAGTCCGCTGGACAGCGGCTTGGTTCGGGTCGGATCCAGGTGAACGATTTCCAGGATTATAATTATCGGATCAACGCGTTCTGGGATCTGCCTGATGCAACTGATGGCGAGATGCAATCACGGGAGGAACTGATGCTTTGTGCTGCGGGGGCACCTCGGTTGACGAAACGTCAGGGTTTTCCGTGTGGTCGGGAAGCCATATTGCCAGCGGAAAATGTGAGCATCGCCGTGAACATGCGTTTGTATCGGCCTGTGATGGATTTTCGCGGAACTTCCATGCTCGCACCTGTCGCTCTGAGCAGTGTTCGGTCGAGTATTCTGAATCACCCTTATGTTCCGCTATTGATGGATGTTGACGGTCGCGAGGCGGTTTCGCGTGGGCTTGATCCTTTTTATACGGCTCCTCCGGGTACGAATACCGACAATCCTTACGGTGGTCATGCTGGCGATACATATGGTGGTCAGGGGCGATTCTGGATGCCTTCCGATCGTCATCAGGGCAAGACCAATGTAGCCTTCGTGGGTGGGCATGTGCAAAGCAGCGACGATCCTGCCGGCGAAGGGTGGAACTGGGATTATCAGGCACAGGTCGGCAACTGATCTGGGCGTGGGATGCTCGGCGTGTGATTGGTTTGCGTGTGCGTTGGACTGCGTTAGCGTTGACCTACATGTGCGTTGACCTGCATGTGAGATGACCGGTGGGGCGTTGATCGGTGGAGCGTGATGGTCGTTTGGGTTCTCAATATTTATGAATGTCCGCCACAAGCTCATCAGCCTGCATGTGACTTTTGCCGCGTTTGCGGTGGGCGTTGCCGGGGCTTCCATTTACGGGGTACAGGTGCATGTCCAGGGTGTGATGAACAACCTGGAACGGTTTGTTGACAGCTCCAATCTGGTCGATCATCTCCGCGTAGAATCTCAGGGACATTTTGTTCAGCTGAATGAAATACTGAACGGGCATCAGCTAGTCGATGCTGACTTTATCAAAGATCGTGACGCGTTGTTCGCTCAGTTGTCTGCGGCAGCGCATTTCACGGGGTTTGAGGAGGGCTTGTCGAATCGTCGTCATCTGCTGCGTCTGGGCAAGACGTTTCGAGATCAGTCCGATCGATGCCTGGAACTGATAGCTGCGTCTCGGCTGGATGAGGCCAGGAAGCTGCTGCGCGAGGAGATCGGTGGGGTCACTTTGGCTGGCATTGATCGTCGGCTTAAGACTGCCAAGCGATATCTGGATGAATCGCGGCGTGACTCGGTCGATCGTGTTTTGACGATGAATGCTCAGTTGCTGTGGTTGAGTGTCGTGATTGGAGCGGGGTGTGTTGGGTTTCTTGTCGTTGGGGCTGGCCTCGTCCGGCGGTGGTTGATTTCTCCGATTACGGTCCTTCGGAAGGCGACACAGGAGCTTGGTCGGGGGAATCTCGCCTATCGGGTACACATGAATTCGGGGGATGAGCTTGGTACGCTGGGGGCTGCTTTGAATAATATGGCCTCTTCTCTACACGTTTCGCAGGCGAAATATCGATCCTTGTTTGAAAATCTTCGCGACGCGGTCATCATATGTGATGCCACGGGGAGGGTCATTGAGTGCCGAGACAGTGACACAGGTATTCTCGACATTCCATCTGAAGGAATTGAGGGGCGTCGTCTGGGGGACATTTGGCCAGCCGGTGGTTCGACGAGTTTGGACTGGGGGCGTATCGTCAAGAATGTACTACGCGATGGAAACAGTTTTCGTGCCAATGACGTTGTGCTTGGCAGTGGTTCGGAGCAGGAGAAAGTCGCGGATATCATTGCCTACCCGATTGAGTTTGGGAATAGTCGGCATGTGGCGGTTGTCACGCGTGATGCCACTGAGCGACACAGGCTTCATCGTCTATCCAGGCGTGCGGAAACGATTGAGGCTGCATCTACCTTTGCCCGGGGTGTTGCGCACGACTTTAAGAATCTCCTGAACAGTGCAGTTACGACCTTATCTCTGATGGGTTCTGAAACGGGTGATGATCGGAATGCCAGTCGCATCCGGACAGCCTTACATGCTTGCGAGCAGGCAGCCAGTTTATCGCGAAAACTTGTTTCATTCGCCAGCCCCGAACGTGATACAGCTCTGACGATTCAACTGAGTGAAACGGTGGAGCTGATACTGGATTCGCTGGATGAGCTGTTTCTCGAAAAAATGCGTCTGCAGACCCAGTTGGATTCATCAGCCGTCGTGAAGATGGAAAAAGATCAACTGACACAGATTATTCTCAATTTGATTCATAATGCTCATGATGCAATGCCAGACGGTGGATCGCTGCGAATTTCTGTCACACAGAGAATGGCGGTGGATCCATTGCGGGGGGGGGAACCGTCGCTGCGTGCTGTCCTCGAAGTGACAGATACCGGGTGCGGGATGAGTGCGGAGGTGCTGGAGCGCTTGTTTGAACCCCTTTTTTCCACGAAACCCAGGAATGAGTATGGTCTTCGCGGGATGGGGTTGGCTGTTGTTTACGCGGCCGTGAAGAATGCTGGAGGATTCGTTCAGGTTGAGAGCAAGGTCGGCGCGGGAACGACCTTCAAAGTGTTCCTGCCTCTGGCTCCGGAGTCAATTCCGGATGGTGCAGCGACCAGCGAACACTTTTCCACCCCTGCAACAGAGGGGGCGACAGGACGACATCCCTCGCCTCGCCATTGAACCGCTGACAGGGTGCATGCACTCAGCAGTAAGAGCTTCTTGCAGCAGTCAGAGCTTCCAGCAGTCAGGGATTACAGTGGATGCATGGAGAGAATCCACGATCGAAGGCAGCACCCATGGAATTGAATTGGATCGCGGTTCCCGATTTAATGTTTGGAACATCGACGCAGCCAGGGAGGTGGAAGCTGCCATGCTTCGGGTCGCCCACATAATCGCCCCGTTTGCCGGCATTTCGCGTTTTCCACAGGCCTCTCTTGGCGCTTCGGGCTTCGCGTTGTGCAGCAAGCAGTTCTTCACTGAAACGTGATTGATCGGTTTTGAGTCGTGCAAACGCCAGTCCATCGCGGAGAAGTTGTTCATTCACCAGTCGATCATCGCAGAAAACATAGGCGACCCAGCGATCCTTTCTGTCCTTGGGGTTCGTGTCAAACCTAAGCCTGACTCGTTTGTCTTCTATGATCGATTGTAACACCTGCGACACTTCCTGGCCGAATGGTTCATGCGGATATGGGGCGCGAATTCCAGCAAGGATCACGCTCTCGTCGGATTCAGTTTTGAACCGATTGCCATTGACAATACGCTTGACCTTGACACTCATCGTTCGAGGGATGTCGGTCACTGTTCTGGATTCGGGCAAGAACATCGGACTCAACAAGTAACCCGCAACGAGGACCAGGAAGAGAATGGCAACATTGGTCCGGTTGAATAATCCTTCCACGCTCATGTCTCATCCTTTTGTGTGCAGACACACGACCGATCGCTTGCGGGATGACGGTGTTGCACTGGGCGAACATCACCGAACCCGTTCAGGACTTGAATACCATGCTGAAGGAGGTCGGCTGCCAATGACCACAGTGGCAGTGTATAATGAGATGTTTTGTCACGAAAGGCGTGGATGGAACCTATCCGAAACAGTGTTGCGGACCAGTAGTAGACAAGCGACGCCTGATTCAGGGGATAAGTGTGCATCTCAAAGGTGTCGAGTATATCGTGTACGAGTGAAGCAAAGGTGTCTCGATTCTGGCTGCTTTGGAGACAGGTGAGATACTGGTGGGCAAGCCAGTTTCCCATGTCGAGTGAGCGATCGCCGGACGCCAATGTGTCAAGATCCAGAATGGTCGTTGCTTCAGGACGGACCACGCACTGGGGGTCGTAGAAATCACCGTGGGTGACCACCTGGGGTTCGGCTGGAAGGTTTGCGCGACAGGCGGATAAGTTTTGAAGCAGCGGGGTGGCGAGATGCGACATCGAAGGAATCAGCCAGTCAATGCAGTTGTTCCAGTTTTCGAGTGTCTTCCAGTATCGATCGGGCGTGGATGTTTTCACGAGATCGAGAGGAATGGACTGTAGCGAAATCAGGACTTTTGCAGCACGCTGCGCGACCAGGGATGCAGACGGGCGATCATCGTCATGCGTCTCGGAGCTGTCCCATTCTGAGCTGTCCCATTCCGTGATGACCATGTGGAGATCGGGGTCGTATCCAAGCAATTTCGGTATTTCGACATCGCTGCTTCCCAGTGAGGCGAGATGGACGGCAACTGCGTTGTGCTGCCTGCAAAGCCTGCGACCGCGACTGCCAGCGTAGCATTTCCCGGCATAGGCACGGATACCATTCGACGCACAGTTCTGTTGATACCGTACAACAAATCGCCTGCCTCGTCTGAATGATACGATGTTGCACGCGATGTCCATCCCTTCATCGACATCTTGCTCCCTGTCACTCTGCATATGCAACTGGGCAAGCGTCCGCGCCATGTCCGAACCAGTCATACACTGAGAATAAAAGGGGAATGTGGCATCTTTATCCATCGAGTGAATGGTCAGGTTCAACTCAGGGCAGTCTATAAGAACATTGCCCACACCCTGCCTGGTAACGGTGGCGGACGCGCAACGTGATTCGGTAGTATTGGGCAGGCGTGGACATCGCCCATAAAGTCTGACATGTTGCCGATGGCTGTCAGTCTCCTGCCCGAGCGTGACGCTGTACTCGAAGTCAAAAGCCAGTTCAGGACGCGGGGTGAAACGATGGATCCTGATGGATGTTGGTTCGCGACCGGCAGGCCACGCGATGAGGCGGTTCAGCACGTCGCACACGCGTTGTCGATCGAGACACTTTCGAACGAAAGGAAGGACGGCAGGTTCGACGGACTCAGGAATGGGTTGAGACCTCGGAATGGAACGCGATTCCGGTATCACGTGAGTACCTCCAGATCATCGCGTGTTTCGCTTGCCTCAGCAGCTCGGGCGAGGTACGTCTCCACAAGTGTAGGCCAGCCCGGTCGCAAATGTCGCAAAGCACCTCGGGCGAGGGTCAGGAGCGATACAGCCGTATACCAGCGGACGCTGGCGGTGTTGATGGGCTCACCCGATGTGGTCTCCCATGCACTCAGGAAGGCCTGAGTCCACAGATTGCACACGGATTTTGGAATATCGAATTCACTGCGATCCGAAAGGATGGTCAGCTGGGTTGCAAACATCGCCACGTCCATGAACGGGTTGCCCAGCGCGCACCGCTCGATGTCCAGAACAGTCAGCCGATCAGATCGCCCACGCAGCTGGTTCCAGTAAAAATCGCCATGAACCGTCTTCATCTGATGTGTCGCAAGCTTGGGGGCGGATCGCGAAAGATGCGCAAGAATCGTATCCAGCATGGGGCGGTGCATGGGCAGAACGGACGCGATGTTGTCAGCAGCCAGTTGGGCTGCCCTGAGGTCATGATCCAACGACCAGGCGCTCAGGTTTTCGATCGGTGTTCGATGAAGCGCATGCAGACCGGTTGTGACACAGTGCATGATCTCCTGAATGTCGTGTTTGCCGAGCAGTTCGATCAGCGAATCTCCCCAGGCCCAGCGCAACGCCAGAATACCGAGGTCGACATCCATTGCTACGGGCTTGGGGACGCGAAACAAACCGTCGATCTGATTGCGTGCTCGACGCATCGCGACGAGTCGGGAATAGATATTCTTGCAGGATTTCACCGATGCGGAACGCACCGCGATCGCACGCTTGACCTCTTTCCCCTCCATGGGATCGTAGCAGCGTGCATGGAGGTGGACGATCCATTTTTGCTCCGGTACATAACGCAGGAGAGATCGTCGCAGCGTCTCAGGTAGCAATTCAAGTCCCGGCTCGTCATCTGCAAGCCATCGCTGCCAGACCGCAGCTGCACGGTCTCGTTTTGCAAATTTACGCAGTCCGCGCAGGCGACGATCATTCGGGAAAAAGTAAAGCTCGAACTCAGTCCCATCGACTTTGGCCACCATCCCCCGACGCGAGGTGGATTCTCGAACTGGATATCGGACATAACAGACATCCCCGTCAGGCCACACCCGTCGCGTACCAGAATCGTCGTCGTTGAAGACCACATAGGCAATACGGACCTGATCGCCAGGATCGTAGAGCGCTTCAATCACGCGACAGGTGGTGGGAACACGCTGTACGCCATTGTCCTCAGAAGCAAGGAGTTTCTGCAGGACCGGAAGCAGGCGATCTGGCGACAAACATTTGACAGCCTGACCGAAAGCTGCGTCAGCAGGCCAATCGTTCGGATTCGTCAGCATTCGCCGGGTCCTCACTGGGTTCGGGGTGGAGTGAATGAATGCGCCATGCATCGTACAGGGTCGAATAGGTGTCGCATCGGTTGAGCAATTCATCATGCGTCCCGATCCCCACAGCGCTCCCATGGTCCAGGACAACGATCCGATCGAAACGCTTCATGGATGACAGATCATGGCAGATCACGAGCGTTATTCGTTTCACGGGGTCCATCATGATCGATTCTTCAGCAGACCGTGCGCTCTCAGCATCGAGGCCAGTCACGGGTTCATCCAGAATCAGGATCGGAGCAGGACGCAGCAGGGCACGGGCGAGGGCGATGCGTTGTCGTTGCCCGCCAGACAGCGTGGTCCCACGTTCACTTAGTTTCGTATCGTACCCCTTCGGGAGTTTCTTGATGAACCCGTGGGCACCCACCATCCGGGCAGCATTGCGAACCGCGTGATTGTCAGCCGACTCGCAACCCAGTGCGATATTCTCGGTGATGGTCAGCCCGAACAGTACGGTGTCCTGCTGCACGATCGCGATCTGGTCTCGCAACGACGACACCGTGTAATCCCGGACATCCACACCATCCACCCGGACAACACCCTCTGTCGGGTCATAAAATCGCAGCAGCAGCTTCATCAGTGTACTCTTACCCGCACCGCTGCGACCCACAATCGCCACACGCTCACCCGGTTCCACCTTGAGTGAGACACCATTCAAGGCTTGCGTATGCTCCACCGTGGGCATACGCGTCGGATACACGAAGGTGACATCCTCTAATTCGATCCGTCCGTTCACCCTGGCCACCACCTTGGCATCGGGCTTATCCTGAATCGCAGGCGGGATCATCAATATCTCAGAGATCCTCAACCCGCACGCAGTAGCCTTCGCCGTCTGACCCGCAAGTTTGGACAGCTTCCTCATCGGCTTGTTCAACGCACGAACATACGCGACGAACACCAGGAGATCTCCAGTGGTCATCAAGCCCGCAAGGACCGATTGCACGCCGATGTACAAAACACCACAAAGTCCGACAGCAGACGACAGCGCGATGATGCGGAACAGCTTGGCTTCCAGTCGCGTCGTACGAACACCTGCACGAATCGAGCTGCGATTCTGACGCGCAAACCGCTGAAGTTCGGTTTTCTCGCGATTAAATGCCTGAACAACCGTCATCGCTCCGAACACTTCATGCGCAATGGACGCCACAAATCCTTCTTTTTCGCGTTGGCTTTTCGTAGCCTTCTGGATCCGCTTCGAGATGCGGGCAGAGGACCATGCTACCAGCGGGACCGTAGCAGTCGCGACAGCAGCAAGCAACGGGTTCAGCCAGACCATGACTGCAACAGTCGCGATGATCGTCAGCATATTTTCGCCCAGCGTGATGCACGCGTTCACAAGCACCTGCCGGAGCATCTGGATATCACCCGTCATACGCAGCAATAAATCACCGGTCCGTCGAGACTCAAACACGTCGGGGGAAAGTTTCTGCAAGTGCCGAAACAGATCGTGACGAAGTTTGCCCACAACATTCTGACCCGTCTGAGCAAGGATCACATCTCGAAAATACGCAAAGATGGACTGCCCCAGAGCGATCAGAAGAATCAGTCCGCAAACAATGCCCAACGCCGTTCCAGAACCAGGTGCATAGGTCTGAAACCACTGACCTATCGACGTACCCGCCATATGATCAGACAGCACCACATCAAAAATGATTTTAATAGGCCACGGAGCGAGGACGTTCATCAGCACCGCGCCGATCGTAGCCAGGAATGCGACCGCCATGCTCTTCCAGTGCGGACGCAGATACCGGGTGAATCGCCGACGGATCAAATCAAGATCGCCAAAATTCAGCTTCCCACGATTGGTTTTTATGAAGCTTGGAAATCTCATTTGACGCACTCCACGGATCCGCCCACAGGTGCCGCCATAGACACAACTTCCGTACCATCAGAGCTGCAGGTCGCTCCAGCGAATTCAGAATCAAGCGCCTGAAACCAGGATTTCAACCGCCCAACATTCACCCGGACATCGAACAGCGATTCCGCACGCTTCCGACCCTGCTCGGAAAAACCCTTCGCATCGTCACGATCATTCAGGATACGAGCAATAGCATGCGCGAGCGCTGCATCATCATCGACCGGAACAAGAAGCCCGCTGCGAGCGTCATCGATAATCTCAGGAACGCCCGACACACGCGTACTGACGCACGGGCACCCGCAAGCCATCGCCTCCAGCAACACCGTGGGAAGTGCATCCACATTTCCATCAGCAGCATGAACACAGGGCAGCGCAAAACAGGCGGAATGACGCATCATATCTCGGACGACTGCCTGACTTCGCGCACCAGCCAGCGTGACGCAATCGCGGACACCAAGCCTCTTAATCTCTTTGCCCAGCATCGATTTCTGAGGCCCATCACCCACGATCGTCACTTGAATCGGCTGATTCGATTTCTGCAAAATCGCCGCCGCGCGAATAAGGTGAATGAACCCTTTTTTCTCGATAAGTCGACCAACCGCAAAAACGCTATGCGCCTTCCGCGCACCCCGGTTCATTTCGAAGGAATCCAGATCGATCCCATTATAGCTCACCCGGATCTTATCCGGATCCACGCCCGGCAGGTTCTCAACCATAAAGTTCCGATTATATTCGCTGACCGTAACCGTGAAGCGCGACGCATTGATCTTCATCGCCAGCAGACGACGATCCACATTGTCGCGGAAAATATCAAAGGCATGCAGCGTCAGGCTGTACGAAAAACCACCCATCAAATACGCCAGATACGCGACCGATGCCTCATGCGTGCCAAAGTGAACGTGGGCATGCTTGAGCTTGCGTTTCTTCAACCAGCGCATCGCAAGAACCGCCTGGCGAAAATCCGTGGCGTCGGCACCGGCGTGACGACATACCTCTGCAAGCGATTTCAGATACCGTCCAGGCTGAGCGCGGAGTTGACGAGCATGAGATTTCAACGTTTTCCACCGGGATTCCACCAGATACTCAGGAAGATATTCCGCCTTGGCAGACACGCGGCTGATCGATTCGTGAAATTGACCATCGGTAGGTTTTCGTAGCGAGAGAATACTGACGTCAACGCCCTGTTGCTCCAGCTCGAGAATCTCGTTCACGACGAACGTCTGCGTGAAACGAGGGTACATCCGCAACATATAACCCACACGCAGTCCGGCAGCAGAAGACAGACCGGCAGCAGAAGACAGGCCGGCATCGGAAGAAAGTCCGGCACTGCGCAATCGACCACCATGGGGGCGACCATTCTTACCAGTCACTTGGGCACGCTTCCTTCCCCACGGGCGATTGAACACGCTTTCGATGATCGAGCGCGTGACGTACGACCTTGCACAGCATGCTCAACAATGTCGCTCGTCTTACGGGCAGCCGCACGCCATGTGTACTTTCGCTCGACGAGTGATCGAGCGGCAGCGCCCAGTCGCGATCGCAATTCAGGATACTGACGCGCTCGATTCATCGCCATCGCAAGGGCTGTTGCATCATTCGCGGGACACAACAAGCCTTCATGACCATCTTCAATAACGTCCGCAATCTGGCCAAGCTCGCTGGCAATCACACAGACGCCGGCTGCCATATACTCAAAAAGTTTGATCGGTGAAAAATAAAAGCTGTCAATATCCAGAAAAGGAGCAACCGCAACATCCATGGCAGACAGATACGTCGGTATCAGGGCATGCTCAACGCCACCCGTAAAAACCACAGATTCACCGATACCCATACCCATCGCCTGCGTGCGCAGGAGATCTTCCATAGGCCCCGTCCCGACGATGAGAAGCATCGACCGAGGCTCATCCTTGAGGACTTCCTTGAACGCGGTGACCAGCACATCAACACCATGCCATGCCTTCAGACTTCCAGCGAACCCAACAACGAACGCATTCCCAAGACCCAGTTGCCTCCGAAGCGATTTCCCATCATCTTTCGGATCGAAAAGGTCAACATCCGTACCGTTCGGAACAACATGAATCTTCCCGCCATCCACCCCAATCCCCGTCAATTCATCTGACAGTTCCCTGGACACAACGGTGACAGCGTCAGAACTGTTCAGGACGCGCTGTTCAATCTCGCACGCCAGAGAACCCATTTCAAGATCGCGATACTGAGCAGCCTCACGGCTCAGAAGCGCGTTCACCTCAACAATGTGTGGACAGTTCCAGCGCTCCGCAAGCTCCATCCCAACGCTGCCAAAGAGTGAAAGACGCTCAACAATCGCATCCGGAACCTGATCGTCCAGCAAGGCACAAGCTCGATCAACCACCCACATGTTGTAACTCAAATCACGAAGCTCATGACCAGCACTGTGCGAAAAATGATGACCCTTCAACCAGTGACGCAGGCGACCGGCCGCTTCAACAAGCACATCATCGCACGCGATCGGAAGAGGAATCACAGGGTGACCACTATCCGGGGCAGGGTGCGGACTGAGCAGCGAAACGCAATGACCAAGATCACTCAACGCACGCGTGATGGATCGCAGATGGATCGATGCACCTTTAACACCTTGCGGACGGATACCAAAATCGCTGCATACATAGAGAATGTTCAAAGGCTCCCCCCATTCCAAAGCCTGGAACAACGGTCTGCTACATAGTCAAGACCGCCCATATCAAGTCGTGAAATGTTCGGCTTCTGAGGGTGATCCAGCATCGCCAGAACCCGATCACTCAGGATCGACGGTGTCAACGTGTCAGGCTCAACTGAAGATATCACGCCCAGTTGCTCCCATATCCTGGTACGCATCACCTGCTCATGTCGCGGCTTCGTCCGTGGGACAACCAGCGCCGAAACGCCCCAGGAGGCAATTTCGCACATCGTATTATAACCACCCATCGAAACCGCAAGATCAGCACTACGCAACAGACAGCTCATACACCCTGCACGCTCCAGCCACTTCGTACGCGGAAGATCCCTTGCGATATCCCTCAGTTGTCTCGCAGCACCATGCTGAGCATCCGGACCCGCAACAATCGTCGATCGCCCACCACGCACCGCCACATCCCGGGCAGCCTTGGACACATATTGACGAAGCAAATCACCACCATCTGAACCACCTCCAACCGTGACCACAACATGTTCATCGTCACCAGACATCGCATTCACATGGCTACACGGTGTACGCTGGATATACCCGGCATAATGCAGCTTGCGCCCGATCGCATCCGACAGATGATATTCATGGACAACATCGAAGACCGACTTCGCACCATACACCCATATCTCGTTGTAGCACTCTGTGAGAATGTCATGAGCACCATTGGCAGACCACTGCGCGATCGTCGTCTCAGGGGAGTCTTCAATGTCCCGCATCCCAAAGACAACCGTCGTCTCTGGACAATTCCGCTGGATCCATTGCA
>JAJRYY010000073.1 GCA_024275565.1 Planctomycetota bacterium | reverse complement strand
TTATTATCAGACGATAATGCGGGAGCAGCGCTTCTGTGGGATTCGGGGGCTCATTTCATTATCAGAAACAAACGTTTGTTTCACTGATTCCCGACCCATGGGCGACGCGTTAGTAAGAGGTTTGTACAGATGGCTGAAGGCGTAGTAAAGTGGTTTAACGATTCAAAGGGTTTTGGTTTCATTCAGTCTGACGAAGGTGGAGACGTCTTCGTGCATCAGCAGGAGATTCAGAGCGAGGGCTACCGAACACTGCAGGAAGGTGCCCGGGTCAGCTTCGACCTGACTCAGGGCGAAAAGGGCCCCAAGGCCACCAATGTGCGGTCGCTCAGCTAATCGCTGACACCCATAGCAAAAAGTAACAGCAGGCACCGACACATACGCGTCGGTGCCTGTTTTCGTGTCTGATCCCCTTTTCATAGCTGAACCCCGAAAAAAACATCTCCTGCACGATTCCGACCCCGAACGGACCGATAAACCGGGTGAGTGAAGGGACACCACCCGGGAATCAGCACCCATGCCCAAGACAACCGCCAGATCCACAGCCGAGGATTCCAAGCCGGTCTCAGGGGGATCCAAGCCAATCGCCGGGAATTCTGAGCAGGGCGTACATTGCGAACAGGGGGTTCACCACCAGCAGAGAGTTCATCTCGAGCAGGGCGTTCACCTCGAATTTGACAAGCTCCTCGACATCTGTACCCGGCTGAACGCACCTGCACCCGTCGAAAAAATTCTCGACGAACTGCTCCACCAGACCCGGAAGCTCCTCAATGCGGAGGCTGGGACTGTTTTTATCGCTTCCTGCGAAAAACTCAGCTTCGTCTGCTGTCAAAACGACGCCCGCCCGGACCTTTGTGTGGCACCGAGCATGTCTGACCATCTGCGTAGTGGACTCAAAGGAATCACCCTTCCCATCAACGACGCATCCTTGGCTGGCTATGCTGCGCGTAACGGGCAGGCGCTGAACATCGACGATGCCTACGGTCTGCCAGACGATGTTCCCTATCGGTTCGACAGAAGCTACGACGAGAGGACAGATTATCGGACCAGGGCCATGCTCGTCATCCCCCTCATCGACGAATCGGAGAGAACGCTCGGCGTTCTGCAGCTCATCAACCGCGTCGACAATGAACGGGGCGCGTTTTCCGAGCGGGATCGACAGATCGCCCTCGCCCTCGCGTCGATGGCAGCCATCAGCATTCACAACGCCAAACTCCGGGATGAGCTTCGCCACGCCCACCTCGACACCATTATGCGGCTTTCCGCTGCGGCTGAGATGCGTGACGACGACACGGGGCAGCACATCCGCCGCGTCAGCATGTACTGCGAGACGATTGCCCGGGCGATGGATTTTTCACACAATTTCGCACAACTCATGCTCTTCGCCAGCCCGATGCACGACATCGGAAAGCTCGCGGTTCCTGACGCAATTCTCAAAAAACCGGGAAAACTCACCAGCCAGGAACGCCTGGTCATTGAAGACCACACGAGGGTGGGTGCTCAAATTCTGGAAGGCTCTTCCATTGAGTTGATCCAGGTTGCCCATCGCATCGCCGAATCCCACCACGAACGGTGGGACGGTGGGGGATATCCCAATAAACTCGCTGGCGACGACATCCCCATCGAAGGGCGCATCTGCGCCGTCGCGGACGTTTTCGACGCGCTCACCTCCGCACGCGTCTACAAACCCGCTTTCAGCATGGACAAAGCCTACGCGATCATCCAGGAGGGTGCGGGCGAGCATTTTGATCCCGCTGTCGTCGAAGCCTTCTTGCGCGACCGCCCGGAAATCGAAGCCATCCACGAATTTCTGGGTGATGAGGCGGGTAAATCCCCAACAGCCGTTCCGTCAACCAGTTAGCGTGAACCCCCGATCACCCCGCCACGCATATGCGGTAGCGGCGACAGCCCAAGCTCCGTCAACACCGTCGGCGCCACATCAAACAGCGTCGGAGCATCATCGCGACCAGCAGCAGCCTGCGACGGGTCAGCCAGAATATACATCCCCTCCTGAGCATGATTCGCATCATCAGGACCGGTATCATTCTCAAACGTGTAGTGCGAATCCATCCCCAGAGATCCAACGCTTCGCCAGCGAAGCTCGCCGAAGATAATCACGAGGTCCGGAGCAACGCGGTTGATCTCCTTGTACAGCTCCTCAGGCCTATGAGCCACGTTCCCCATCGCGACGCCCTCATGATCGACCAGCGCATCGATCTTCTGCTTGATCTCATCACGAACCGCCTCAAAATCAGCCTGCGGGACGACACCTTCCGGCTCGCGACCTTCAACATTCAGGAACAATCTCCCATAGTACCCGCCCTCGCCCCATGCCTTCGTTTTGGACCAGTCGACGAGTTTGATGTCGAATCGCTGCCCCTTCTCCGGCGGTTGTTTGAGATGGTCTGGCGTTTTCTTGAGGTGTAAGTACCCCTCATCCATCAGCCACTGGTTCAGGCAGAATCCCCCAACCATCGTCCGGGCACCATGATCGCTCACAACCCAGATCGCTGTCGTCTCCTGATCGATATGCGTCAACGACTCACCAATGAGCTTATCGACGTGGACGTAATAATCGTGGATGGCAGTCTCGAACGGATTCCCTGGTTCGTACCGATGATGCTCCGGGTCCATATAGCTCCAGAACCCGTGATGAATACGATCGACACCCATCTCGACCATGAAAAACAGATCCCACGGCTTGGTCGCGAGCAAATGGTTCACGACCTTGAACCGCTTGTCCGTCATCTCATATATCTGGTCCAGCAACCACTGCTTGTCATCCGTGCGGAAGTTCCGAACATCGACCATGTAGTCATCCACAACGCCAGCGATCTCATTCTTAAGCTGCGGCGGCCAGGTGTAGTCAGCCGTAATATCAGGCGTCAGAAAACTCGTAATCATGCAGCCCTTCACCGCCCGCGTGATCGGAAATGTTCCCGGTACGCCGACAATGATGGAATCCTTGTCGTGATCTGTGAGAATATTCCACAGGCGCTTCTCGCGGACAGCAAGCGACGTGGCAATCGAAAGCTTGTCGTAGCTATGGTCTGCCCGGTTCCGGAATCCGTAAATCCCGAGCTTTCCAGGGTCGCAGCTGGAGGTCATGCACGACCACGCAGGGACCGTGATGGGCGGGATGCAACTCGTAAGATTCCCATACCGACCACGCTCCATGAGCGATCGCAGGTTGGGAAGATCATCTTTCCATTTGTCAAAGATAAGCGTGGGTTCAGCGCAGTCGAGACCAAATACAGCCACT
The DNA here is from genome assembly GCA_024275565.1 of Planctomycetota bacterium. GTDB lineage: Bacteria > Planctomycetota > Phycisphaerae > UBA1845 > UBA1845 > JAJRYY01. The sequence continues at coordinate 6,406 of JAJRYY010000073.1, read as the reverse complement.
TTGTTGACAGTCATGGTGATATCCACGTTGGGTTGGGTAGTAAAAAATCGGGAACCCTCGCGTTCCCACCTCTACGACAGGCAGACTACGTCAGCGCGTCCAAGACGCTAACACTAGCGAGGATTGTTGAGCTTGTCGAGGCGTTCGAGGGCGACGGGCAGAACGCGTTCGACCGCTTCAGGAATCCCGCAGTTGAGGATCGCACCCGCCGCATTGAGATGACCACCACCGCCGAATGCACCGGCAATCTCCAGCACGTTCAAGCCCTTTTCACCACGAAGGTTCAGGCGGGTATAGCCAGGACTACCCTCGGTAAAGAGGATGGCCATATCGATACCATCCAGCGAAAGCGGGATGCCGACCTGATCGTCAATATCGGCAGCCACGCATCCGGACGACGTGATCTCGTCGTATGAGGCAGTGCTGTACGCGAGTTGGCCATCGGCGATGAGCTTGGTATTGGCGTAGATGACCCGGTTGAGGTTGAATTCCGACTCGCTCTGACTACGACAGAGGTGCTCTCCAATTTCAGACACCCGCGCCCCACAGGCGACGAGATCAGCCGCAGCTTCCAGTGCAGATGCGGTCGTCGTCGGCAGCGAAAATCCGAGCGTATCGCTATGGATTCCGGCATAAAGCAGGGATGCGACAATCGGGGAAATATCGTGGTTGGCAGCACGGATCACGCGGTACACCAGCTCGCATGCACTGCCAGCCTCAGCATCAACGTAATTGATCGTCCCATAGTTCGTGTTGGACTCGTGGTGATCGATGTTGACCACCGTCCTGCCACCGTCCCAGTCCTCATCCAGAGACTTCTCCACATTGCAACGCGGCTTCTTGGCTGTATCAACCGCGACAAACCCGTCAGCCGAAGCGAAATCCGCAGGCGAAGCAACCGTTGCATCAACCCAGTCCCACATGAACCGCAACCGTCGCGAGAGCGAACCCTCCGGAAGCGACACACGCGCCATCGAACCATGCTCACCAGGCCACGCGATGGCAGCAGCAAACATCGACCCAAGGCAATCCGCGTCAGGGCGAACATGACCAACCACCACCGGATTCTTCAGCGTTTCCAGCGTTGTGATCAATGCGTCAGGAACTGTCATGGACGAAGACTCAACGGCAATTACCTCGGACATAGCGCGACATCCCATGGGGGTCATGTAGGGCAGGCTATTGCCTGCCGCAGCAAAAACCGCAATCGAACCCTACTTCATGGAGGCGATCAAAATGTCAGCAACCTCAGGCCGTGAAAACTCAACAGCAGGGCGTTCACCCTTGGCCAGCATCTCCCGAACCTTCGTTCCGCTGAGGAAAATCTTGTCTTCCGGTCCATGCGGACAGGTCTTGGAGCTTGTCATGCTCTCGCACTTGGTACACCAGGCAGAGTGCTCGAAGTTCATCGTCGTGATGTCCAGACCATTACCAGCCAGCGTTGTGAAGATGTCCTGAGCGTCGTAAGTCCCGTAGTAACTGCCCACGCCAGCATGATCGCGACCGACAATAAAGTGCGAGCAACCATAGTTCTGACGCAACACGGCATGAAGTACAGCTTCACGCGGTCCGGAGTAACGCATGGCAGCGGGCAGAACCGAAAGCATCGTCCGGTCCTGAACGTAGTACTTCTCGATCAGGGTCGTGTAGCAGTTCATACGCACATCGGCAGGAATATCGCCAGCCTGCGTCTGACCGATCAACGGGTGAATCAGAAGCCCATCACAGATCTCAAGGGCGCATTTGGTGAGGTACTCATGGGCACGATGGATCGGGTTCCGAGTCTGGAATCCAACAACGGTCTTCCAGCCCAGCTCCTCAAATTTCGCACGCGTCTGAGCAGGGGTAAGACGAAATTCGGACCAGTCCGGGTCATATTTCGGGCAGACAACGTCGATCGGACCCGCCAGGCAGGTATCACCCTCGGACATCAGCACTTTAACGCCCGGATGAGCATCTTCCGTCGTCAAAAAGACCTTCTCAGCCTGCATCGTCTTGTTATGGGCATATTTTTCCTCGACATTGAGGTAACCCAGAAGTTGACGGTCGTTGTCCAGCAGGGCGACCTTGTCACCACTGTTCACCCCGGATGCGGTCGCATCATCTACGGCACAGGTGATGGGGATAGGCCAGACCGTACCGTTGGCCAGCGTCAGGTTCTCGCAGACACTGTCATAATCCTTCTGACCCATAAATCCGGTCAGGGGACTCATCGCACCAATGGCGATCATTTCCAGGTCACACTGCTGACGTTCGGTGAGAACAATCGCGGTTTCAGAACCGGAAAACGTCCCCTTGGGGCCGGAATCGGTGATTCGGTTGACGAGCGTTCCGCCAAGGGCGGGTACGAGACCTTTAGTTGCCATATTATGTTAGCCTTTCCGTTGTCATGTCTACCCCCGTGCAGTCGTCTAATCTTCCCAAATGTGGGGTCCTATAATGGGGGGATGCAGGTTTACCCATGGGGTGCATACCATAGTAAGTACTTCGGCTTAATGCAACCGCAAAATAAGCGTGGAGTTACCCACCTGTGAAGATGCAGATCGGCGAAGATGCAGACCGGCGAAAACACCCATCAGCGAATGGCCCACCTGCATCCGCAGCGCAAACCATCCACGTCCACGGCCCGAACCACCTATATTCGCGGCGCGAATACGTCCCCTCACGCGATGATGGTCCAACGTGAATACGCCCCAGTGCAGACAGCACCCCCAGCGCGCGTGCTCCCCAATAGCACCGCAGCAATCCGTACGCATCGTATCAACCCACACTTTACGAACGACCACCCGCATCGGGCGAGCGATCAACCCACCCGAACGATCGACCACCTGAGTGGTAAGGCCTACTTGGATTTGGCGGGCGCTACGACCATCGTCATCCGCCGACCATCAATCCTGGCATGCCGTTCGATTTTTACGTCTTCGCCGAAAAATTCGACAATCTCCTTGAAGGCATTGTACGCAATGTCTGGATGAGCGCGCTCTCGACCACGAAACAGCATCGTGAACTGGACCTTGTGGCCTTGATCGATGAATTTCTTCGCCCGATTGATCTTGATCTCGCGATCGTGCGTATCGGTCGTCGGGCGCAAGCGGACTTCTTTCAGACTGATCTCGTGACTGATCTGCTGCTTTTGACGCTTGCGCTGTAAATACTTGTGTTTGCCCCAGTCCATGATCCGGCAGACGGGCGGCTTTTCGTTGGGTGAAATCTCGACAAGGTCCATTCCTACATCACGGGCCAGCGCGAGGGCTTCAAATGTCGGCATGATTCCACGTTGCACGCTATCCTGGTCAATCACGCGGATAGGGGTTACGCGAATTTGTTCATTGGAACGCGTTTGCTTGGATATGAGGTCATCACCACCTTTATGGCTACAGGTTTCGACAATTCGCTACGCCAACGCAGCAGAAGGAACGTCCAAATCCTTATTCGACAAACTCTTGTTCACTATTTCCTGAATACAGTCGTCAACGAATTTATCAAGCGATACTGTGCCAAGCGTCTGACCCTCAGCGTCGTTGACATTGACCGTTTCGTCTTGTGCTTCACGCTCGCCCACCACCAATATGTAGGGAATCCGACGTGCGCGAGCTTTGTGCTTTTTAGGACCTATCTTTTCGGAGGCATGGTCGATTTCCACCCGCACGCCAGCCGACATCAGTCGCCGGTAGACGCGATCGGCGTAATCCGAACTCTTGTCGCTGATGGCCAACACCATCACCTGCACGGGCGATAACCACAGCGGAAACAGGCCCGCGAAATGCTCGATCAGGATCCCGCAGAATCGCTCCATGCTCCCGAACGGCGCCCGATGGATCATGACCGGGGTGTGTTCCTTATTGTCATTGCCAATGTAGGCTAACTTGAATCGGGTCGGGAGGTTGTAGTCGACCTGGACCGTCCCGAGCTGCCATTCACGCCCGATACAATCTTTGACAACAAAATCGATTTTCGGACCATAAAAGGCAGCCTCACCGATCTCCTCCGAGAAGGGGACATCCATGGACCTGGCTGCCTCGCGGCATGCTTCTTCGGCTTTTTCCCAGTTCTTCGGATCGCCGATGTATTTATCGGACCCTGGATCGCGAAGACCCACGCGGACGCGATAATCGGTCATACCCAGCGTATTAAAGATGACCTTGACTAATTCAAGACACCCTTGCAACTCGCCAGCCACCTGATCCGGCATGCAGAACAGGTGTGCATCGTCCTGCGTGAACCCTCGGACCCGCGTCAGCCCGTTCAACTGCCCCGTCTGCTCCCAGCGATACACCGTCCCAAATTCGGACAATCGGATCGGTAAATCACGATAGCTTCGCGGGCGGCTGCTGAATATGCGAATGTGGTGCGGGCAGTTCATTGGCCTGAGCAGGAATCCGTCGTCGCCATGCGTCGAGCAATGGTGGGCGATATCTGCACAGCACGAATGCTCGGTCCCTTCGAGCGCTAGCTGCCGAGCTGCTCCATATCGGTGCAGCGGATTCTGCTCGTCCCAGGGATATTCCGTTTCGAGAATCCCAGCCTCCGACACCAGCCGTCGCTCCTCGTCCGCGTCCGGGAGGGCGTTTTCGTTGCGGGCGTTGCGGAGCAATGCGACCAGTGGTTTTGCATTTTCGCGGACCGGCAGGAGGACGGGAAATTGCGAATCCTCGTAGTACGGAACGTGGCCACTGGTTCTGTAGAGGTCGAGCTTGCCGATGTGCGGCGTGAAGACTTCCTGGTATCCCTGCTTGCGGAGTTCCTCTGAGATGAAGTTCTGCAGTTGCTTGCGAATCGTCGCACCGGCTGGCGTCCAGAGAACCAGACCCTGTCCGACCATTTCGTCGATGTGGAACAAATCAAGGTGGCGACCGATGGTGCGGTGGTCGCGTTTGACCGCTTCCTCCATGCGGTGGATGTATTCCTTGAGCGATTTCTTCTTGAAGTAGGCGGTTCCGTAGACGCGCTGAAGCGATTTCAATTTGGCATCGCCGCGGTAGTAAGCGGCTGAGACCTGCCGGACCATGAATGCACCGATGTACCCGGTCGATGGGACGTGCGGGCCTCGGCAGAGGTCTTCAAAATGCGCGTCGCATTCGCCACCCGCGACATGTTCGCCCGCGACATGCTCGCCTGTGACGTAGAAGCTCAGCGTGTCGCCTTCTGCGCGTTCTGCGTTATCGACTTTGTACTGGTTGCCCTCAGCCAGGAGCTTTTCCATGCCCTGTTCGCGTGGGAGTTCGTAGCGTGTGAAGGGGCGATCTTCCTTCACGATCCGCGCCATTTCGGCTTCGATCTGCTCGAAATGACCGGTCGTGATGGGTTCGTCCAGATCGATGTCGTAGTAGAAACCGTCTTCGACAGGTGGTCCGTAGACGAGCTTTGCGGTGGGGAACAGCTTGCAGACTGCCTCGGCCATCACATGGGCAGTGCTGTGTCGAAGGAGGTTGAGGCTGTCGTCGTTGTCGTCGCGTTTCGTGAGGATGCTGAGGGTGCAGTCGCCTGGAAGCGGTCGATGGGCATCGACGGTTTCGGCGCGGCCATCCACGGTGACGATCCCGCCGATGGCGTCTTTCGCCAGGCGTGGTCCAATGGTGGCTGCGACGTCCTTGACGGTCGCGCCGTCATCGACGCTGAGTATCTTTCCATCTGGAAGTGTGACGTTCAGTTCAGAGACTCCATATTCGATCCTGTATCCGTTGGTCTGAGGATGCGTGCTGCATCCTCAACACCCATTGCCCGGAGAATACTGTGATGCCCGGAGAACATTGTGACCTCCCGGCTGTAAAACAAAAAAAGCGACTCGAAACGCATGACGCACATCAGCCCAGCGGGTTCGCTCGTTTCTGTAAGCGATACCTACCTGTCTGGGCTAACTATCAGTGCACGTCATTGTCAGAGCCGTTCTTGTTACGGTCAGAGCCGTTCTTGTTACGGTCAGAGCCGTTCTTGTTACGGTCAGAGCCGTTCTTGTTACGGTCAGAGCCGTTCTTGTTACGATTGCTGTTTTATACCACTCTTGCGTCGTATCTATCGGTCACGCCCCGCACGATACAGAGAGACCTGCGCAGTACAGAGAGAGACTTGCGCAATACAGAGAGAGACTTGCGCAATACAGAGAGAGACCTGCGCGATACAGCGAACCCCGCGCGATACAGAGACACGTCCTTCGCGTTGCAGAGAAAAGTCCAAATCAGCGCGCGCACGGCCAACCCCGCTGGTCGGTCATTCTAACATATCGGACCTACGGGTCAAGATTCCCTACAAATCCCAAGGTCCGCGACAGGGCAATCGCATCTAAATCGTCGAAACCCGCCTGACTGTTCGGAAACGCGGATGGACCACAACAACAACTTTCGGATGCCCACTAAGAATCGCCGTTCCTTGGCCAGAATCCGTGATCTCAATTTAGATGCGATTGCCC
>JAJRYY010000072.1 GCA_024275565.1 Planctomycetota bacterium | reverse complement strand
GGTCAACCTTTCGCCTGGAGGCGAAAGAACGACCTGCCCTACGTTGCGGGCGGTTTTTGGTGGTGTGATCGTTGATCTTCGGGTTCCCCACCTCTGAAGAGGTGGGCCACACTGCGTAAGAACGACCTGCCCTACGTTGCGATTGTGTAGTGCCTCAGTATTGGCACTCCTTCGAAACACACACTGGCGGACAAGCCGCCAGTGGCACCCGGCGCAGCGTACCCTACCTGTTTCCTTCGAGGAACGCACTGGCGGGCGAGCCGTGTTCAGACTCCAACTCCAACTCCAGATCGACTCCTGACCCCTTTACCGTTCCCGGGGGTGGGGGGTGCTGGTTTATAGCTTTCCTTTTAGCTTCTCTTTACTGTTTGAGGAGGGTTGCTGAGGCCCAGTCTATGTGGTCGGAGGTGTTGCCGTCTTCTGCATGCTCGGTTTTGAGTGTTAGCTTTGTCGCATCTCCGAGTGGTATTGAGATGATGACGGGGTCGGTTTGTGGGGTCATCTGTTCGGTGCTGACTATGTGCTGGTCGTCCAGGTAGACTGAGGCTGTCGCGGACCCTTCGCCGAATGTGCCCGCGTCGATTCCGACCGTTGCCTCAAATGTTGTGTAGCCTTCGGGGATGGCGTAGGAGATTTCCGACGGAGCGTGCGTCCCCAGTCCGCGCATGTGGACGGTGTTGCCGATCTGTATTGCGGCACCTGTGACGGAAGCGTCGAATCTGAGCTGTCCCCAACCCTGCGTGTTGCTGATCGGTGTTAGCTCGCTGAGGTAGAGGCGGTTCTGTGTGTTGGCTGTGTCGTGGGAGGGGGGGGTGTATGTGATGGCTGCTACGCTTGCTGCGATGGCCAGGGTTGTGCATGCATAGGTTGCCCATCGGAAGAGTGTGATGATGAGGGATGGTTCTGCCGGGGGTTCGTCGCCCAGGATGCGGTTTGCGTTTTTCGCATCGCGGTCGTGTGCCCTGGAATCTGAGATGGTCTGGTCCGGGACTGGGTTACGCGGTGTCTGCATGGGTGTCTGCGTGGGTGTCTGCGTGGGTGTTTGCGTGTATGGTTCTGTCGCGTTTGTGTTCTGCGATTTTGCGCGTTGGTTCAGCGCGAGCCATGCGAGGATGCCGATGAATGTGAGTGCGATGACTGCTGCGATTTCCGGTGCGATGCCCTCCACGGGTTGAATGTGGGTCATGTTGAGGAGCAGCATGATTGAGAGGAGTGCGAAGACGCGCTCTTTCCAGGCGCCGGCGACTGCCCAGATCGCGAGGAGTGCGATGGCTGGATGTGCGTATCGCTCGTGCATTTCGGTTGGGATGAGGAAGAATGCCATTGCGAGCAGGCCTGCCGATCCGAGCCTTGCGATGCTGTTGGAGCGGTATGAACCGATGGTCAGGATGAGTGCGACGGCGATGGCGTATGCGACGAGTGAGATGTGTCGCCATGTGAACCAGAGCAGCCAGGATTCGTCGGCGGGGAATGTGTCTCGTCCGTCTGCTGCGATCTGACTGATAATGCGCGGGACTGCTCTGTCGTCCAGGTCTGGCGTGATGCTCGACCAATCGTCTGGTGTATGCGTGCTGTTCTGGTCGGTGTCGGGCGTGGTTATCAATCCGGGGAGATGCCAGATGTTGAAGGCGCTTGGCGAGAGTGAGTGGTATTGCCCGACGACGTCGACATATGCCCGGGAGAGCACGTCTTTCAGGACACCGGCGTTGAGGAAGGGTGCGAGGATGAGGCAGGCGGCGATGCTGGTGCCCAGGAAGCAGGATGCGACTCCGCGCCATCTCCGGTATCGATAGGCTTCGAAGAGGATGAGGGGGACGATTGCGATGGTCTGGAATTTCTGCAACATCGCCAGTCCGATGAGGCCTCCGGAGATGGTCCATTTTCTGCGTGCGATGCATACGATGCTCAGGAGGATCATGGCTGTGTGTATTGAGTCTACCTGTCCCCAGTATGCGGAATCGTAGAAGCTGACTGGGTTGAGGTAGTAGATTGCGGCTGCCCCGATTGCCCGGGCGTCGCCGAAGATGCGTCTGCCTTCGACAAAGAGTGTGATTGTGATGATGAGGTCGCCGATGCATGCTGGGATTTTGAGGAGGATGCAGAGGAGGTAGTCGTTTTGGAGTCCCCCGTTGATTGCATTTGCGATATGTCCGACGAGCCACATGGCGAGTGTGAAAACCGGTGGATAGTCGCTGAAGTCTGTTGACTGGTAGAATCCGCTTAGGCCATGCTCGTGGAGGGAGCGTGTCCACTCGGAGAAGAGGTCGATATCGAACATGTATCCGATGCGGCCTCTGGAGATGATGGTTGCGCGAATGATCGTTCCGAGGATGAGGACTGCGAGGAGGCCTGGGATTGCTTTTAGAGGACTTCCCTGCTGGTTGAGGTTCTGGGTGGTTGGAGGCGCGGGTGTGGGTGTGGGTGTGGGCACGGGTGTGGGTGTGGGCACGGGTGTGGGTGTGGGCACGGGTGCGGGTGCGTTCGTCGGCGTCTCGGGACGATGTTCGGGTGGGTTGTCGGATTGGTATTCTGATGACATATCGTCCGCAATCTATCGCGTAGACGCATTCTAATCCAGCAGTCCTGGGAAAGTGATTTAGTGTTGCGCTGCCGGGGGGTGCGTGGCTGGTCTGTGAGGCGATGCTGTTATGGTTGTTATGCTGGGATATTTGTCGATATGTTGCCGTACTGGCGGTGTACTGCGTTGCGCAGGGGGGTGTGGGCTGGATGGGTGAGGGTGGGGTCTGTGTTGAGGATGGATGCGGCGTCGTCTCTTGCTGCTTCGAGGATGTCGAAATCTGTGAAGACGTCTGCGATTTTGAATGAGGGTAGGCCATGCTGACGGGCGCCCATCAGTTCGCCGGGTCCTCGGATTCTTAAATCCTCCTCAGCGATTTTGAAGCCATCGTTGGTTTTGCAGAGGACGGCGAGGCGGTCGCGGGATCGGTTGCTGTATGAATGGGTGACGAGTATGCAGGTCGCGGGTGCGGGTCCGCGTCCTATTCGTCCTCGAAGCTGGTGCAGTTGTGATAGTCCGAAGCGTTCTGCGTGCTCGATGACCATGATGGTTGCGTTTGGGACATCGACGCCGACTTCGATGACGGTGGTGGCTACGAGGACCTGGATGTCTCCTTTGCTGAACGCGTTCATCGCAGCTTGTTTTTCATCGGAAGACATGCGTCCGTGGACGAGTCCGACGTTGATGCCCGTGAGTGGGCCTGTTTTGAGGCGTTCGTATTCGTCGGCGGCTGCCTGTAGGTCGTGGTTTTCGGATTCTTCGATGACGGGGTAGACGATGTATGCTTGTTGTCCTTTTGAGATGTGTGATCGGACGATTTTCCATGCTTCATTTTTGCTGGAATCGGCTTCGTTTGTGGCGGAGTTGTTGGCTTGTGTGTCATTTTTGTCAGAGCTGGTTGCGTTGATGAGGTGTGTTGTTGGGGGCGTTCTGCCTGGTGGCATGTCGCGGATGGTGGTGATGTCGAGTTCGCCGAAGAGGGTCATGGCGAGTGTCCTGGGGATGGGTGTTGCGGAGAGGATGAGGGTGTGTGGGGCGTGTCCTTTGGATTGTATTGCTGCGCGTTGAGCGACTCCGAATTTGTGTTGTTCGTCGATGACGATGAGGCCTAGCTGGTGGAATTTGACGTCTGGTTCGAGGATTGCGTGTGTTCCGATGATGAGCTGGATCGATCCGTCGCGGATTTGGTTGAGAATGGGTTTTCGTCTGGATTTCGGGATTCCGCCCTTGAGGAGTGTGATGTGGACGCGACTGCCTTTGAGGTATTCGGAGAATTTGCGATGGTGCTGGGCGGCGAGGACTTCTGTGGGGGCGAGGATTGCGACCTGTTGGCTGTTGGCGATGGCGGTGAGTGCTGCGTAGAGTGCGACGGCGGTTTTTCCGCATCCGACGTCGCCCTGGAGGAGGCGGTTCATGGGGCGTGTTTTAGCGATGTCTGTTGTGATTTCGGTGATGGCTGACGTTTGGCCGGGCGTGAGGTTGAATGGGATTCTTGCTCGGATGCGTGTGTCGATTTTTTCGGTGATGGGGAGGGTTGGTGATGGTCCGGATCGGTTGCGGTGCTTTCGGGCGAGCTGGACTGCGAGTTGGAATTGTAGGAATTCGTCGTATGCGAGGCGTCTGCGGGCGATTTTTGCGTCTTCGAGGGTTCGTGGCTGGTGGATGTGCTGGAGGGCGGTTCTGCGGGGTGGGAGTGTCCGGAATCGGCGTAGTGCGGCTGGGAGAGGTTCCTGGATTTTGTTTAATGCTGTCGTGAGGGTTGCGTTGATTGATTTTCGGATGGCGAGGGAGTTCAGGCCTGCGATGGCTGGGTATATGGGGACGAATGTGTCCCGGTCATTTGCGATGGCGTCGTCGGTGAGTGGGTCTGCGTCGGGGTTGAGGATCTGGAAGACCGGGTTTGCGAAGATTGCCTGGTCCTTTTGAAGCTTGACTTTTCCGGTGATTTTGATGCAGATGCCGGGGATGAGGCGGTTGGCCATGTAGGGTGCGTTGTACCAGGATGCTCGGCAGATTCCGGTTCCGTCCTCGATGTCGACGTGGACGGCAGATCGTCGGAATTTTCGGTTTCCCCGGATGCGTCTGATCTGTCCTACGATGGTGGCGGTTGTGTCGAGCTGGAGGTGGTCGATGGATATGGACTTGGGGAGGCAGTCGTATCGAAATGGGATGTGCTCGATGAGGTCGTTGACTGTGTGTATGCCCATCGCTGCGAATCGGTCGGAACGGAATGGGCCTACGCCCTTGACGAATTGGACTTGCGTGTCGAGGTCGATGTCAGCCACTATGGATCGTCAGCCACTATGCTTTCACCCGAGCCACTATGCTTGCACCCGTTCCGCGCGATCTCAGCCGAGGGCGGCTGGGCTACATGAATGAAGCACGACGCTCCATCCTCAGGGGATGAGGAGCTGCTGTCCTACGCTGAGTTTATGCGGACTGGAGCGCGTTCCCCTGTTTGCGTCGTAGATTTCTTTCCATCGAGACTGGTCGCTGTAGTACTGGCGTGCGATTCTGTAGAGTGTATCGCCCCTGGTGACGATGTGCGTGTTTCTGCTGGTGGAGGCGGTGGAGGTGGTGGAGGCGAGATAGGCGGGTTCTGCACCTGTGCTGTATGTGCTTCCTGTGCTGTATGTGTTGCCTGCGGATGATGTGTAATCGGTGGATGCTGCATAATCAGAGGTTGCCGGCTGGGTATCGACGGTGCCCGCGTAGTAGTCTGGCTGCATTCCGTAGTCGGCTGCCTGTGTTGCCATGGGGTCGTTCTTCTGTTTGTTCTGACACCCGACGACGGTGCATACCAGTGCCACGAGCATAACAGTCGCAATCCGTTGCATAGTGAAAAACTCCTTCCAGTAGATGTGTTTGATGAATTCGCCACCGACCCTTGCGATGATAGAAAATTCTGTCGCTATGTCAAGGGAGATCCATGTGTATGTCAGGAGGATTGTCGGGTGTGTGGTGTGGTGGTTGCCTTGATCTGGCGGCGGAGTCGGAATAGTTCGAGGAAGGCGCGTGCGATGACTTTGAGGTTTGCTCCCGATTGCTCTCCGGCGGTTCTTGCGTAGTGGTTGACGCCGAGTTGTCCGATTTTGTAGCCGAGGTATTTGGACTGGGCGAGGATTTCCGTATCGATCAGGGCGCCCATGGAGCGCATCTGGATGTGGTCGAAGAGTGATCGCGGGAAGATTTTGAAGGCGCAGTCGATGTCGCGGATGTTCAATCCGAAGACGAGATTCACAAGCGTTCCCCAGCAGAAGGCATTCAGCTTTCTCATGAGGGAATCTTTCCGATTCATTCGGTAGGCGCTGACGATATCGTGGTTTTCGAGGAGTGGGAGGAGTTTTTTGATTTCGCCGAAATCGAATTGACCGTCGCCGTCGGTGTAGAAGACCCAGTCTTTGGTTGCCTCCCGAAATCCGCGTTGTAAAGCACCGCCGTAACCGAGGTTCGGGTTGTTGTGTACTGCTCGGACTTCTGGATATTTTGCTGCCAGATCGTCCGCAAGCTTTGCTGTGCGGTCCTTGCTGCCGTCGTCGACGATGATGATTTCAAAGTCGTTTGTGAGGTCGCGACAGGCTGCCAGGGCTTTTTCGGTGGTGCGCTCGACGTTTGCTTCCTCGTTGTAGCAGGGGAAGAAGACTGTGAGTCGCAGTGGATTGAGCGAGGGCTTGGTCATTGCCGTTTATTTCGGCATTTTATGGGTTATGGATCGGGAATTCACTTGGAACGCGGTGGGTTAGAGGTTCCGGGGCGTTGTTTTGCCTGCATGAGGCGTAGTCGTCCTTCCCGCATTAAAGTCCCGTTTGAGAGCAGTTGGACGCGATAGTCGCCCGGTTCGGGGAATACGAGGCCGTAGAACTGGAGCGAGAGATTGGCGATAGCCCTTGGATTTTTGAAATCTACGATACCCTTTCCCTCGACGATGGGGGGGCGTGCATCTTCAGAATCGACGACCCGTATGACGACGGGCGTTTTTCCGTAGCCGTCTGTGATGGAGAGGTGGACGCATAGCTGCGGCTGGGTGGCTGGGAAGTGCGTGGCGTGTATGGTGCTGAAAAGTCCGATCAGCGACTGTTTTCCGGTCATGCGATCTGTGATGATCTGGTCGCAGATCAGCAGCGAGATAACATCCGGATCGACATCGTCCATCATAATTTCATTATTCTCCGAAGAATACGGGTTCCGCCCCATATCGTTTCCGCCCCAAATCGTTAGGCCATGGTAGCAGATTTTCCGGTTTTCGCCACGCATTGCGTTAGATGCTTGTTGCCTCCAGAATACGGGGTCAGGCGTCTTGGTCATTGATGATTACAGCATGAAAGGACGAACAGCGACCCATGAAGATTCACGAGTATCAGGCCCGCGAGTTGCTCGCAGATGCAGGTGTACCGGTTCCAGCATCCAGCGTTGTTGAGAATGTTGATCAGGCGGTACAAGCCTATGACAAGATCGGTGGAATGGTGGTGGTTAAGGCACAGGTGTTCGCCGGTGGACGTGGTAAGGCCGGGTTCGTCAAGCTTTGCAATACTGCTGACGAGGTGAAGACGGCGGCTGAATTTATGTTCAACAATCGGATGATCTCGAATCAGACCGGTCCTGAGGGTGTGGAAGCGAAGAAGCTTCTTGTCGCCAAGGCGGTTGATATTGAGTCTGAATATTACATGGCTGTCGTTCTGGATCGGACGAAGCGGTGTCCTGTTGTGATGGTCTCGCGTGAGGGCGGGGTTGAGATCGAGGTGGTGGCTGATGAGAACCCCGACGCCATTGTCAAGCAGTGGCTGGATCCGCATCTTGGATTGATGGGTTTTCAGGTTACGAAGCTTGTAGCTGCACTGGGGTTGACGGAGAAGGATCAGATCAAGGCGGCTGGTAAGGTTTTGCGTGGGTTGGTGAAGGTTTTTTACCAGTATGATTGTGCATTGGCTGAGATCAATCCGCTGATCCGTACGCCTGAGGGTGAGATATTGGCCATCGATGCGAAGATGAACTTCGATGACAATGCGGTATTTCGCCACAAGCGCCTGCAGGAGATGTTCGACCCGAGCGAGGAGAATCCGAAGGAGCTTCGCGCTCAGGAACACAACCTTACCTATATCGATCTTGATGGAAATATCGGCTGCCTTGTGAATGGTGCGGGCCTGGCGATGGGGACGATGGATCTGATCAAACTGCATGGTGGTGAGCCGGCGAATTTTCTCGATGTCGGGGGTTCTGTGACGAAGGAAGGTGCGATAGAGGCGTTTCGCATCATTCTGGACGATCCGGAAGTGACGGGTGTGCTTGTGAATATTTTTGGTGGGATCGCCAAGTGCGACACGATCGCCGAGGCGTTGATTGCGGCTGCCAATGAGATCGGGTTCAAGGTTCCGGTGGTGGTGCGGTTGGAGGGTACGAATGTCGAGCGTGCGCGGGAATTGCTGAAGGAAGCGAATATCGATCAGCTTATCCCTGCGGACGACCTTACCGATGCTGCCAAGAAGGTATGCGCGAAGGTGGCGTAAGGGGGAGCGAACCCGCATTGGGAATCAGGTTCAACCGGGTACCACTGGCTGCATGCGGCTTGTGGTCCCCGCCGCTTGTGGTACCCGGTCGTATTGAACTGATTTACTCACTCGTATTGAACTGATTCACTCACTGGCCGATGAACAGCAGCTGGAACAGGCCGAAGTCTGCCAGGTCCACGTTTCCGTCGCCATTGATGTCTCCGTTGCAGGCATATCCTGCGGGCGCGAGATCCAGCGTTATCACGAATGTTGTGACTGCTGAGACGGAACCGTCGGTGAATTCGAGTGCCGGCAGATCGACCGTCCCTGTGACGACCAGGTCATAGACGCCGGTGGTCAGGGTTCCGGATTCGTCCAGCATCGTCTTGACTGCATCTGAATCGAATGAGGAGAAGAGCGCAACCGTCGCGTTGCTCTGGGTCACGACACTCCCCGCGACTCGTTCCAGCCTGATTTCCGCAGACGCGTTTACGGTGGATGCGCAGCATCCAGAAGCCTGCGTGTTCACGGATCCCGCCGCATTCAGGTTTCCCGTGAGTGTGTATGAGACATCCTGCGTCACTGCGAAGCGCGTGCGAAACGCGCTCCCTGCGTTGGCGAAACCGAATGCGATTTCTCCCGCCGAAGCCTCTGCTGTGCCAGCGGCGAAAATGCGTATCGGACCTATTTTTGAATTTTGCGTTGCAGTCGCGTTTATGACGACCGGTTCGCTGTCGATCACTGCCTGAGCGGATGCGATCCAATCTGAATAGTCCGGTGATTCAGACTGCTCGGCCGACTCGATATCGCCGCCGCCGCTCAAGTCCAGAAATGCTCCGGCAGACACCAGCCGATCCTGATCCAACGGTTCGATCAGACCACCAGCCAATGCGGCTGCACTGCTCAACAACAGATTTCCCAAAAACCCCACAACGATCATACGCGCAAAACACCCCATCGCTCTACCTCCCTGTAGTGGCGCCCCGCTCCCGGTGCGCCGTGATTGTTTGCGGGCGTATTGTACCATTCTGTCAGGAATTGTGTAAAACACTTTTCGCCCCATCGCGTTGTCTGCCGGTTAAAGCAACGCTAAACTTCGCGGACGCATCAGGAGATTAATATCGCTATGCAGAAAATCGACCCCAACGAAGCAAGACCAGGCCATTTTGACGCAAAGTGTGTTGCCATAACAGGTTATGGCAATCAGGGGCATGCCCATGCGCAGAATCTGCGTGAGTCCGGGGTGCATGTCGTCGTCGGGCAGCGAGAGGGCGGGCGCGGGTTTGAGCGGGCGGTCTCAGATGGATTTGAGCCAGTGTCCGTTTCTGAGGCGGCGGGGCGGGCGGATCTGGTGATTATTGCGCTTCCAGACGAGGTGGCTGCTGCGGTATATGCGGCGGACATCGGACCGGTGCTTCGCGAGGGGTCTGCCATCGGGTTCATCCACGGGTTCAATATTCGCTTCGGGTATATCAAACCACCGCCGGGCGTGGATTGTGTCATGGTCGCTCCGAAGGGTCCGGGGACGCTTTTGCGGTCGCTTTATGTCGAGGGTCTGGGGATGCCTTCGTTGATTGCGGTGGAGCAGGATGCGACGGGGGATGCTCGGCAGACGGCGTTGGCGTGGGCCGCCGGAATTGGTGCGACGCGGGCGGGGGTGCTTGAGACGACGTTTGCTGCTGAGACGGAGGCTGACCTTTTTGGTGAGCAGGTGATTTTGTGTGGTGGTGCGACGGGGTTGATGAAGGCCGCTTTTGAGACGCTGGTGGAAGCGGGGTTTGATCCGGAGCTTGCGTACATTGAGTGCATCCATGAGCTGAAGCAGGTGGTCGATCTGGTGTATGAGCGGGGGATCAGCGGGATGCGGGATAAGATTTCCAACACGGCTGAGTATGGTGATCTGACGCGTGGTCCGCGACTGGTTTCGGATGCGGTTCGTGGTGAGATGAAGCGGATTTTGGGTGAGATTCGGGATGGATCGTTCGCGGAAGAGTGGATGGAGGAGCATCGCAGCGGTGGTGAGACGTTCAAGCGACTT
>JAJRYY010000071.1 GCA_024275565.1 Planctomycetota bacterium | reverse complement strand
ATGGCGCTCTACGCCGACATCATCCGCGAACTCGCCTACGCCTCACCTTCGATGGCAGTCACCCTCAGCGTCCACTCCATGGTCGTCAAAATTCTCAACAAATATGCACCGGATTCCTGGAAGAATGAGTGGCTGGAACAACTGGCGACGGCTGACTGTCTCTGTGCCTTCGCCATCTCCGAAGCCGACGCCGGCAGCGACCCATCCTCGGTTCAGACCAAGGCGATCAAAACGGACGGTGGCTATGCTATCACCGGTAGCAAAATGTGGATCACGAATGGCGAGCACGCCCGGTGGATCATCGTCCTCGCACGGACCGATCCCGATAAGCCCGGCAAGGAGGGACTCAGCGCGTTTCTGGTCGATGCCCGGACCGAGGGCGTTGCCTATGACAAGATTCACGGCAAAATGGGGATCCGTGGTAGTGAAACCGTCGTCCTCCACCTCAGCGATGTTGTGGTTTCTGACGCGTGTCTCCTCATGAGCGAAGGTGACGGACTCAGGGTCTGCCTTGGGGCGCTGGACGAAGGACGTATCGGGATCGCCGCTCAATCGGCGGGTATTGCACAGGCCTGCGTCGATGAGATGACCCGTTATGCGAAGGAGCGTGTCCAGTTCGGCAAGCCCATCGCTGCTTTCCAGTCCATCCAGAATATGATTGCCGATTCTGCGACCGAGCTGGAGGCTGCCCGACTGCTGATCGAGCGAGCAGCCACGCTGGTAGATCAGGGCAAAAAGAGTACCCGCGCCTGTGCGATGGCGAAGCTTTTCTCCAGCGAATCCGCCAACAAGATCGCGTATCGGGCGGTGCAGGTGCATGGCGGAACGGGGTATGTGAAGGAATGTCGCGTGGAGCAGCTGTTCCGCGATGCCCGCGTCACGACGATTTATGAGGGTACGAGCGAAATTCAGCGCATCGTCATCGCCAGAGAAATCCAGAAATCCGGCATTGAAGCATGATGGGGTGATTTGCCATTCCCATATTGCGGTTTTCCCTTTAGAACGTGTACTGAAAGCCGATGTCGCCAGAGAAGATTACGTTATTCCGAAAGGCAAAAACCCATGTCCACCGCCGTTGACACCTCCGCGATTGAATCGACCGACTCGAAGGTCTGGGATATTTTACAGGCAGAGCAGACGCGTCAGCATCAGACCATCGAGCTGATTGCCTCGGAAAACCATGTGTCGCAGGCTGTCATGGAAGCCACCGGATCGGTCTTTACCAACAAGTACGCGGAAGGCTATCCGGGGCGGCGATATTACGGCGGATGCGTCAATATGGACGCGGCTGAGGATCTCGCCAGGGACCGGGCGAAGGAATTGTTCAAATGCGAACACGTCAACGTCCAGCCCCATTCCGGGTCTCAGGCGAATGCAGCCGTCTACTTCGCAGCCCTCAAGCCCGGAGACACCATCCTCTCGCTCGACCTCGCCCACGGCGGTCATCTTTCGCATGGTCTGAAGGTCAATATGTCGGGGATGCTCTACAACATCGTCTCATACGGCGTCGATCGAAAAACCGAGCAGGTCGATTTTGCAGAAATACGTCGCCTCGCTCAGGAGAATAAACCCAAACTCATCATCTCTGGCGCGAGTGCGTATCCCCGGACCATCGATTTCGACACCTTCTCGGAAATCGCCGATGAGGTCGGAGCTGCTCATATGGCAGATATTGCGCACATCGCCGGACTCGTGGCTGCTGGTTTGCACCCAAGCCCTGTCCCGACGGCTGCCTTCGTTACCACCACCACGCACAAAACGCTGCGTGGTCCGCGTGGCGGGATGATTATGTGCAAGGAAGACTGGAAGACCAAGATCGACTCGCGTATCTTCCCCGGCTCGCAGGGTGGACCGCTCATGCACGCCATTCTCGGGAAGGCAGTCGCGTTCGGAGAAGCCCTCAAACCCGAGTTCAAGACCTATCAGCAGCAGATTCTCGACAACGCCAAAGCACTCGCAGACGAACTGACAACCTGCGGAAACCGCATCGTCTCGGGCGGTACGGACAACCACCTCATGCTGGTCGATCTCCGCCCGCAATACCCCGACGTCACGGGTAAAGACGCCGAAGCATGGCTGGAGCAGGCTGGGATCATTACGAACAAGAATATGATCCCCTTCGACGAGCGAAAACCGACCCTCACCAGCGGTTTGCGGATCGGTACACCCGCCCTGACGACGCGTGGTATGAAGCAGGACGACATGAAAACCATCGCCAGATGGATCGACCGCGTGCTGCAATCGCAGGGTAAAGGCGACGCCATTTTCGCCGTCCGCTCCGAAGTCATCGCCCTTTGCGATCAGCACCCAATGCCATAGCGTGCTCACTTAGCGCCCAAAACCATAGCGTGCTCGCAATGTGTAGCGTGCGCGGTGCGGGCCACTGGGGTATCAACCCATGTGCTGCGTCTTACCGTCCGACTTTGATGATCAGAGCAATCGCCCGATCCGAACCCGACGGCGCAGAAGTCAGCACGATATATTCGTCGAACACCGCAACAATCGAGGTTTCAATCGATACCAACCCATAGCCAGTCGCGACCTTATTCACCGAAGCCTGCACGCTCAAACGCGTGGTTCCCTCGGGAGTCGCTCGCTCAATTTTCCCTTGAATATGGTACTGGACTCGATCTTCTACAACCCTGCCCTTGGTTCCGCTCAGCGTAAATGTCTCCCCCTCCTGAACATGTGTACTCAGCGGAGCCTGGAGTGAAAGATGGGGAAATCCACTCTCGACAAGGACGGCAGCCACGTCCTGCAACGATTCCGGTAGAGGTGAACCCTCCGAAGCGTTCATCACACCATCACCCACCCTCCCCTCGACGAAGAAAAAGGAGAGATGCAACGTATCCTTCGGTTGATCCAGTTGTGCGATAAGACGCTCACTCAACTCAATATCCGTAACGGTCCCCCATAGAACAAGCGACTGCCTGGACTGGTCGATATTCGCTTCAAATGATCGACTGGGAATCGTTCGATTCAACATCCCCGCAACACCGAGCGCGTCACGATGCTGAATATCGATCACTTTGGAAATGAACGAGGTCTGAGCAGTCGGAGCATCAAGCCGACCGATAATCACCCCGGCATCGTCGAGACTCTGCGGCGACCCCTGAACAATGATGGAATTCGTGCGTCGATCCTCAGCAATGTCAACATCACTGATTAAACTGGCAAGTACGTTGACCGTGGACTTCGAAGACGCGTTTTCCAGCGTGAAGATCCGAACCTCCCGCGGACCCTTCTGATACGCCTCCTGCCCGAGCACATCCGTAGCAACACCCATCATAAGCACGCCAGACATCATCAGACATAAATACACATTCCGAGCAATACGCATCATCATACTCCCAGAGATTCACGCCCATGTTCACAGAGTCCATGTGTATACCACATGGATACAAAACATCTGAACCATTCAGCATAAGTACCATTGCCAACAGACCGCCACTAAAATGGTGGACACGACGTTGTACGCAATGATGAGCAGTGCGGATGCAGTCTTTGACATGTTTCGATAACCATCGCCATTGTGAGCAACGTCCATGCCTATTATCATGCCCATGGCGAGACAAAACGTTACAATCACAAAATTGAGGTGTAAAACATGAATCGAATACAATGTTCGCTCGGGGCGGTGGCTATGCTGTTCGCATGCCCGCTGTTTGCAACCGAGAACACGAAAACGGGAGTCACGACCATGCATGATTTCGAGATGAAGTCCATCGACGGCGAAACGATCAAACTCGCAAAATACAAAGACCATCTCTGCATGGTCGTCAACGTTGCCAGCAAGTGAGGACTCACCAAAGCACAATACTCCAGTCTGGAGCCTCTCTACAAAAAATACAAAGATAAAGGCCTGCGCATCCTCGCATTCCCAGCCAACAACTTCATGGGGCAGGAGCCCGGAACCAACGCCGACATCAAAACCTTCTGCACCAGAGAGTACGGCGTCACGTTCGACCTCTTCGCAAAAGTCTCAGTCAAGGGCGACGACATCTGCGACCTGTACAAATTCCTGACCGATGAAAAAGCAGGCCACGCATTCGGTGGCGAGGTGGGCTGGAATTTCCAGAAATACCTGGTCGATGGCGACGGCAGGGTCGTGGCCATGTTCGGCCCGAGAATCAACCCCGACGCTCCGGAAGTCATCAAGGCGATCGAGCGGGAACTCGCCAGACTGAAACATTAAACAGCGTATCTCAACAGATTCAGACCGCACCCGGCCACACCCGCAAAGAAGGGTAGGCAGGACCCGCAAAGAAGGTCAGACCACACCCGCAATGAAGGGCAGCAGGACGATGGGTATCACGCATGTGGATTGCGTGATGCCCGCCTTGTCGCTCGAACACAGGCTCCGAACACACGCTACGAGCACATCGGGAAAATTCCACCCTCAACGAAATCCGACAGCCAACCCGCCCTGATACACAATCAAAGACGCAACGTATGCAAGCACCGTCATGTACGCGAACATGAAGGTCGGCCAACGCCACGAATTGGTCTCCCGCTTGACGACTGCAATCGTGGACATGCACTGGCAGGCCAGGACGTAAAAAACCATTAAGGATATGCCCGTGAGCGGTGTAAACACCTTTCGGCCATCGTCACGCCGGGCGTTGGACATGGCATCGATGAGCGTTGTGGAGGATTCGTCCACGTCACCCTCGATTCCGTACACGATGCCCATCGTACTGACGAACACTTCTCTGGCTGCAAAGCTGGCAGCCAGTCCGACGCCGATCTTCCAGTCAAATCCGAGCGGTTCGATGATCGGCTCCATACCTCTCCCGATTTGCCCCATGTAGCTTTGTCGAAGTTGTGCACCCGGAGAAAGACCGGCTTTTGCGTCGACTCTTGGAAAATAAGCGAGCGCCCAGAGGACAATGCTCAAAGCCAGTATGACCGTGCCCGCCTGGGTGAGAAACAGTTTGCTGCGATCCCACATGTTGCGGATGAGGGCGCCTGGCATGGGCATGCGGTAGGGAGGCAGCTCCATGATAAATGTTGGCGTCGGACCCTTGAGAAGCGTGCGCTTGAGTATGAAAGCAACCGCCAGCGCGGTGATCGTTCCCAGGGCATACATGCTCAACATAATGCCAACCTTAAGCCAAAGCGCACCGGGAAAAAGGATGGTGATAAGGATGATGTAGACAGGCAACCTCGCAGAGCAACTCATCAGAGGAGCGACAAGCATGGTAGCGAGACGGTCACGACGATTCTCAATCGTACGCGTCGCCATGATGGCAGGAACCGCACACGCGAAACTGGAGAGAAGGGGGATAAAACTTTTCCCATGCAATCCCGCCCCGGACATGACCCGATCCATGAGAAACGCAACACGGGCCATGTACCCCGTATCTTCCAGCAACGCAATGAACAGGAAAAGAATGCAGATTTGCGGGAAAAACACAACAATATTACCCACGCCAGCTATCACGCCATCCACAAGCAGATCCGTCAATACCCCCTCCCCAAGCACAGAAGCAGTGAACCCGCCAAGCCAGCTCACACCAGATTCGATGAACCCCATGATCGGGTCCGCCCCGGAGAAAATCGCCAGAAACATCACGAGCATCACGGTCGTGAAGGCCGCCATCCCCCAGAATTTGTGGGTCACGATGGCATCGATTCGATCGGAACGACTGATAAAGGAGGTCGGTTCGTGGTCCACAACACCGCCGGTAATCTGTTGAAGCGCGACATAGCGGGCCTGAACAAGCGCGGAGCTTGGATGCTCACCGTTGCTTCGCCACTGTTTCTGAATACGGGCAAACGCAAGGGTGAACTCTGCCGGCCAGTGATCCGGCGAAACATCAGAATCAGAGGATGGAGACGACGCGAGCATCCGGGCAACAGGGCATGCAATGTCAGCCGGGACAATCTGATGCGCAACAAGTGCGTCACGGAGCGGAGCGGTGACCGACAGAAGCGCGTCATCAGCAAAGGAGAAACCGGCTGCACCCGATGAACATGCAGAACCAGAGGAAGACAGGGAAGCCGGTGAAGCGGATGTGCAACACCTCGTGATGACCGTGCATAGCTCATCGAGACCAGCACCCGTCGTAGCGACAGTGCCAACGATCGGCACGCCAAGGCGATCCCCGAGGGCGACCAGATCAATCTGCTTACCATGCGATGCGACAAGATCGAGCATATTGCAGACAAGAACAACCGGCAGCCCCAGCTCAATGACCTGCGTGGCGAGAAACAGATTCCGCCTCAGATTCGAGGCATCCACCACCACAATGACCGCATCAACAGCTGGCAGATCAGGAATCCAGTTGAGCAGAACGTCTCGCGCAATTCGCTCGTCGGGGCTTTTGGGGGTGAGACTGTAACAACCAGGAAGATCTAGCAACGTGATACCGGTAGAACCAGCCAGTCTCCCCTCCCGTCGTTCAACGGTCACACCCGGGTAATTACCCACCTTCTGCCGAAGACCCGTAAGACGATTGAAAAGCGTCGTCTTACCGCAGTTCGGATTTCCAAGCAGCGCGACGGTGCGATTTTTGGGAGATGTCACAGATTGGGGAGATGTCTCAGATTTGGAAGATGTCACAGATACAGACCCGATACGATGTACGACGTCACGCGGAAGCCCCCGGAGGCGTCAATTGGACGTAGACCAGATGGGCTTCAGCCGCCCGAAGACTTAGATGGTAACCCTGTATGAAAACGTCCATCGGATCGCCCAGTGGGGCTCGTCGAACCACGTTGATGCGCGCACCCGGAACGAGGCCCATCTCCATGAGACGAATCGACGCGTCGGACCCGTGAATACCCACGACCGTCGCGGCTGCTCCAACCTGAAGCGAATCCAGTGTCACTGTATTATCCGCGTCAGAATCCGCCTTCGCAGATCCGTCCGACATCGCAGGATCAAGCATAGCAGGATCAGGCATCGCAGGATCGGGCATCGCAGGATCGGGCATTGCAGGATCAGATGCGGCGCCGGACACGTTATCGGGCATATTTTCAGAGGAGACAATCATACACGAAAATCTCAGTGGCCAAGGCTCGGCGAAACCCTACACGCGACTGCCCAATCTGGCAAAGAAAAGGGTCACTGTTACGGATAACGCGTAATTCTTCGCCAGGAGTCAGCCCCAACTCCTCAAGGCGCGATCCGTCATGTCCTGCCTCAACACTGCCAATGAGAACCGTACGCCCAGCGCCAACGTCGCTAAGCCGGGTGGATTGCGATATTCGGGGACATTCTGATATTTCGGTACGCATGTGGTATCTCGGTAAGCATCTCGCGGTGGCCCGGGAAACATCTTGCATCAACTCGGAGAGCATACTGCAGTAGCCCGGGAATCGCAAGCTTAATTGCGACTGAGTCGCAACTACGCCATCAGGCAGGAAGCGTATCAGGGTAAAAGCATGAGTGAGAAAAATACAGTGACACTACTCGATCTTCAGGCCTGTCACTTGATCGACGCTGTCTGAATTTTGATGGAGGCGATCTTTCATCTGGCGACCGATCTTGAATTTGACGGTACGCTTGGAAGGGACCTTGACTGGTTCGAGGGTTTTGGGGTTCTGGGCAACCCTGGCTGCTCGGACCTTGCTTTCGAAGACGCCAAAATCGCGGAATTCGAGCCGATTGCCGTTGCCGAGTTCGTCGACAATCTCATCGAGGAAACACTGGACGATCTTCTTGACCTGGACCCGCTTGGCGCCGGTTGATTCAGCAATTCGGTCAATCAGATCCTTCTTTGTGATCGTCGACATTCAAAACCTCTCTGAATCTGATGCGACAGCTCCTGTTTACCGTTATTACAGCGTCCGTGTACTGTTGCAGATCTGAGGAGGAAAACCGAGGCTGACGCCTGGCGAATCCTATCGGACTCGCCGCTGTCTTCACAGGCTACTCCGGACCAGCGACAATGACGTAAGTCATCCTACTACAACAAGTTTCAGCAATCAAGGTGGTTGAATTCGCAAGATAATCGGGCGTGATTTCGGCGCCGGAAACTGGTGGAAGCTGATGGATATGGTCCGGCGGGCGATTTTAGCGTCCTGTCCGCTCGATGATCCCAATTCTGCGAGAAGTAAAGCGACGCTGTAATTCCTGTCCTGGTCGCTGGTTTTGCCCTTGCTGATCGATGTAATACTCCTGGAAGAGGACGCGTTCGGTGATGGATCGTCCACCGGGTGCGGAAGGCCAGATTGCTCTTGGCTGGAGACTGTCCGCGTAGGTTTTGCCCGGAATGCGGTCGAAGAGGAGGTAGGGGTTGAGGCGTCTGGGTTGCTGGGACCGCGCATAGCGTGATGAACTGCGCATGGAGCAGCCCGACATGATGGCGACCACCGCGATCAGTGTGAGACCAACCGCCCAGTATTTCATGACATTTATCCGCTTCATTTCGCTTCCCATCCGATTTTCCGTCGCGTCTGGTGTTTCGGAGATGTTTGTTTTGACGCGATCGGTTACAGGATCATAGGCATGCTGGTGTGGGTGTGTCGAGTCTGCGCCCTCTGCAACCGGGTTGTGGCTTGTTTGCCGGTTGTTTTAGGGGCGGATAACATCCCGGACAGTTGGAGTACGCCCGATAACCCTATCTTTGACAGGCAGATTCACATTGAAGATTCGATTGATTGCATCCAAACCGAACGATCGCGTGCCGGTGATTGTTCCTGTGTTTTCGGACGGTGAGCGTGTGGATGGTGGATTTGCGACCGGGGGCGTTGCTCCATTTGCATCGAGGCGTTCGTTCCAGAAAGTTGGCGCATCTGTTTGCGTTTATGCGGACGGTCGTTGTTTTACTGTGGTGTCGATGGGTCGGCGAGCGGATTGTGACTGGGAGATCATGCTTCGAGCCGGTGGTGCGGTGGCGTCTGCTGTTCGCGCGATGGAGTCGACGCGGGTCGTGGTGGATGCTGCAGAAGTCGTCGGTGCCAATGTAGTGGCACCTGTTCAGGCGTTGTGTGAAGGGATGGTGATGGGGGCGTTCAGCTTTGACAAGCACAAGTCGCCTGATGGAGATCAATTTGCTGCGAAGTCTGTGTCGGTGTGGGCTGGTTCGTCATCGAAGGAGATACGGGCGCAGGTCGCACGTGGGGTTGCGGTGGCGGATGGCGTGAATTATGCGCGGCGACTGGCCCATGAACCGCCCAACCTGATGCAGCCAGTGGATATGGCGCATGAAGCTCGAAAGCTCGCAAAGCGCACGGGATTGAAGTGTCGTGTGCTTGATGAAAAACAGATGAAGCAGTTGAAGATGGGGGCGTTTCTGGCGGTGGGTCAGGGTAGTGCGGCGCCGTCGCGACTGATCGTGCTGGAGTATGCTGGTAGTGGTGGACGCAGCAGCTCCAAAAAGAGTAAGAAACCGGTTGTGCTGGTGGGCAAGGCAGTCACGTTTGACACGGGGGGTTATTCGCTGAAGGACAAGCAGGGAATTGTGGGGATGAAGTATGACAAGTGTGGCGGGTGTGCTGTGATGGGTGTCATGCACGCGGTGGCGATGCTGAAGCCGAAAACTCCTGTCATTGGCGTGATCGCAGCCGCAGAAAACATGATCTCCTCCAGGGCATATCGTCCGAACGACATCATTACAGCCATGTCGGGCAAAACGGTCGAAATTATCAGCACGGACGCCGAAGGGCGACTGGTGCTGGCTGACACGCTGACGTATGTGCAGAGGAAGTATAAACCCAGAAGCGTGATCGATGTCGCCACTCTGACTGGCGGTATTTCCGTTGCACTGGGTAATGTACGGGGCGGGTTGTTCGCGAACGATGATGGACTTTCCGAATCGCTGATGGAGAGTGGTGAGCGGACGTGGGAGCGCCTCTGGCGACTGCCGATGGACGATGAGTATTTCCAGTTGCTCGATGGGAACGACAGCGACATCCGGAACTCCGGCAGCCGGTTGGCCCATGCGATTTGTGGAGCGATGTTTTTGAAGCATTTTGTGGATGATGCGCTTCCGTGGGCACACCTCGATATCGCGGGGATGGCGAGCATTGACAAGAACATGCCCTATTGTCCAAAGGGTGCGACGGGATTTGGCGTTCGTCTGTTATGTGACTACCTGACGTCTGTTGTGTGATTCAATGGAGCGAATTTTATCGTGGATACTGTCTGGGTTGTCATCGGGATTGCAATGGGTGTGGTCATCACGCTCGGACTGGTCGCTCTTCGCGCCAGGCGAATGATCGCGGAACTCCAGGCGTCGAAGATGGAGGAAATCCAGGTAGCGATGGAGCAGCTCAAAGCCTCCTTCGGGACATTGTCTCGGGACGCTTTGACGCAGAACACGGACGATTTTCTGAAGCTTGCCACCACGAAAATGGATCAGCAGACGAGGGTCAGTGCGGAGCAACTGGATTCCCGCAAGAAGCTGATCGATGCGTCGCTCGTGTCGATGAACGCAAAGCTGGGCGAGCTGACACAGTTGACCCAGTCTGTGGACAAGGAGCGGCGAGAAAGCTTCGGGTCGCTCAGGAACGAGCTTGCGAAAACGACTGAGGTGACGGGGAAATTGCGCGATACCGCAGATGAGTTGCGCAAAGCACTGGCGCACCCCGGGCGTCGCGGAAACTGGGGAGAGCGGATGGCTGAGGATGTGTTGCGGCTTGCCGGGTTCGTTCCGGGCGTGAATTATGAGAAGCAGGCGACGATGGAATCCGGCAGGCGTCCGGATTTCACGTTTCTGCTGCCCAAGGGTCTGAAGTTGCATATGGATGTTAAATTTCCCCTTGATAACTATCTGAAAGCGATGGAAGCCAGCGACCCTCAGACAGAAAAACAGCATCGGACGACTTTTTTGAAAGAAGTAAGAAATCATCTGAAAGAGGTGACGACGCGCGACTACATCGATCACACTGCGGGTACGGTGGATTGCGTGGTGGTATTCATACCGAACGAGCAGCTTTATGCGTACATCCACGAGAACGACCCCACACTATTGGACGAAGCCATCAAGCAGCGGATCGTGATGTGTTCGCCGTTGACGTTGTATGCGGTGCTGGCGGTCGTGCGACAGGCTGTGGATAATTTTCGTCTTGAGAGTACCTCGAATGAGGTTTTGGCGCTGCTGTCAGCCTTTCGCAAGGAGTGGACGAAATACTGTGCAGTCATGAACAAGGTGGAACGTTCGCTGGAGGGAGCTGCCAAGGCATTCGAGGATCTGAAGACTACGCGGACGCGTCAACTGGAGCGGAAGCTGGAGAAGATCGACGCGTTGAGTCAATCCCGCGGGGAACTTTCGGCCAATGGCGATGAAGCAGATACTCCCGAGGATACGCCTCTGGCGGAGTCAGGAAGCAACACTTGACCCTGTCGCGACCCCTGTATTTTCAACATACGGGCTATATTCACTTCAATTGTTGGATATTCATTGCAGTGCGAGGGGTTTGTGTACTATGCTGACAGAGTATCTGTTTCAGTATGAGTGCTGGTCACGCAATGATGGAGATGATTGAGATGGGAATCGAACACGCTCGCGTATTGTTGAAAATCACCTGCACTGCGTCACTCTGGACTGTTTTGATTTTACCTGACTTGAGTGCGTCGCAAACCTTTGCTGGAACGATCGACATTGTGGATCAGTCCCAGACCGAGGTTGATGTTGTGATTGGAATTCCCGAAGTTGACACGATGTGGCAAACGTTTACGCCAGAACTGTCAGCCGTCGACTTTGTTGAGCTTCAGATGTTTGACAGCTCGCTTGATACGAATGGCGGATCGCTGTTTCTTCGGATTCGGGAGGATACGATCGATGGAGATATTCTTGGAACCAGCCCGGTCACTTTTCTGGAGGACTGTTTTCAGTTTCCTGAAGGTCCTGGTTGTGGGATGATCGCTACGGACCTTGCTCCTGTGAGGTTTGAATTTCTCGAATCGGTTCTGGTGAATCCTGGTCAAACGTATCTTATCGAGATCGTTTTTGATGGGGGTGATTCGCTTGGGGTGGCTTTTGCTGCGGATAACTACGCCGGTGGAGTTGGATTTGTTGAAGGGTTTGACCAGTTTGATCTGGACCTGACGTTTCGTGAGGGTATCGTGGTCCCCGAGCCTTCAACAGCACTATTGTTTGGTGTGGTATGTCTGATCGCTGGTGGCCGGCGGCGATGGGCGGACCGTCCAGTGAGACCCTGTTTTCCGGTGTAGTGGTACCATCATCTTGAGCAGTGCGGTTCAATCCTCTTGCGATGAGTGGTTCAATCCTCTGCGATGAAGGGTGGGCCTTCGCCGAAATGGATTCGGCCCCAATGGATCGCTGCGTCGAAGTGTTGCCGGTCTGACGCCCAGTCGTAGGTCCGATACCTCGCCATCGCTACTGGTACGATTATATCGACGACCGGGCGACAGGCTGCCGCTGTCAGTACGACTGCGACGGCTACGCCTGCCTGTCTCCGCCCCGTCGACTTTTCCCGGATAACCCGCCAATACATCGCCCAGAAAGCGCCAGTCAGCAATATCAAGGGAACGCTCGTCAGTACAAAGTAGTGCGACGACCGCAGTGGCATGTTCCAGAGCATGAACAATTCCGCGGCGGCCCAGATGACCAGGAACCCCGTTGGCTGGTGGTATGTGTCCCGCCCGATATTCTCGCGACGTTTCCACGCCAGCGCCCCATGCACAACCGCCCATGCCCCCCATATCAATGCGGGCCACAGTGGTAGCACGTCCATCCACTGGGAAGGCCAACCCGTTCCCTTTGACGCCATGGTGGCTGCTTGACCTGTCAGCAGCGGGATTGTTTTGAAGAGTACGCCCTGCCACCAGAGGATGCTGCTGACCGGAATCCAGACGATCAGCCCGCCCGCGATCACCAGGGATGCACCCCTGACACATCGAAGCCACTCTCGTCTCCACACCCCGATCGTCCACACCCAATGCACGAATACCGCAATGGTGAGCGCGATGGCTGTCTGTTTCAGCAACCCCTCCAGGCCGAGGAATATCCCGGTTGCGACAAGCCATTTTGCGTTTCCGTTGAGGCTTCGCACATAGCACAGGGCGGCCAGCAACGCCGGCAGGATCATGTAATTTTCCGTCAGCCCGAACCCCTCGATGACCTTCCCGGTCACCGAGAGATAGTTGATGGTCACTACGCCAAGAATCATTACACAAAGACCCACGCCGTGTCCGTACCAACGCTTCCCCAGTGCGTAGAACGCTGCATATGCAGCCACCAGGAAGAGCGATTCCAGGGGGATCAGTGCGCTGCGACCCCAACCGCCGAAGGAGTACGCCACCGCATTCAGCCAGGCATGCCCGGGCGGTTTGATGTCGCTCATGTCGCGGTAGAAAACATCTCCGTGTGCGACGCGGTATCCGAAGCTCGCGTAGATGTAGCTGTCACCCTTCAGGGGCGAACAGTATGCTCCCACTCGGCCAGCCACATGCACGCATGCGACCGCAGAGAACGCAATTACGATCAGGATCCAGTCGCATCGACGCAAACGTATCATCCAATCGCCGCCAGAAATGCTTCACTCACCACGCGAATCGGTGGCCACGCCAACCATGCGAGCGTCAGATATGCCATGGCTGCAAATACGACATCGCCACCGTTTGCACGCGAGGTTCCCAGGGTCCGAAATGCCCGCCAGCCAGCACCAGCCAGGATGAAGAACGGGACCGCCACCACGATTCCATGCGAGATCGCGACGCGCGGCAGGCAGATCGACCATGCAATATGGATGATGACCCATCCAATGGCCAGCCACTCCCGTAAGTGGTCCCTGTCGGTATGGATGTGGTCGCTGCCCATTCGAAGCCATATCGCCACCAGCCCCAGTACAACCCCCGGCATCAGCATGTCCGCAACCTCCGCCCCCATCCGCCACGCGTTCTGAGGTCCGGTTCGCGACAGTTTTTCGGGGATCGCGAACGCTTCTGCTAGGGGAATTCCCGAGGCAAACAGGAAGCCAATCACCAGCATTCCGGTGGCGATGGCAGCTCCCGTCCGCATCCACCGAGTGCGATGCGATGTGTGGATTGTCCATCCGAGGATCATCAGGCAGGTCGCCACCCCATCCCAGAGGCTGCACACGCCCATCGTCACGAGAGCTGATGCGGAGATCGAGAAGGTGACCGCGATCATCGGAACCCTGCTTAGTCCGATACACGCCAGGAACAGAGCTGCAAGCGAGACGATGGTTGCTGAGAACGTACTCGGAGTACCCCAGCCCAGTGATACGCCGGGTTCGCTGAGGGTCGCGTAACCTGCGGCTGCGAATACGAGCAGTGACACACCGATGGCGATCCATTGCGTCAATGCGTATTCATTGCGATCCGACGTCGTCACTGTGCGTCCCCTGCTGTTTTTTCGCCGAGATGCGCCAAATCCATGGCGACCACTTGCTCGAAGTACGCCCGGTCAGCGTCTGCGTCGTACGATCGGTATCGAGACCATGCGATCGGTACGGTCGCGTCTACTGTTGTGCGAACGACCGCCAATGACAACACAGCCGCAACTGCAATTTGAACGCGTGCGTGTTTGTGGGTGCTGCCGTCGAGTCCGAGCATAAGGTTGGCCCAGAATGCTCCGGAAAGCAGAATCACCGGCAGGCAGGCGATCACATAGTAATGGTACGATCGCAAGGGGAGGATCGCCAGCATCACACATTCAAGGGCGATCCAAAGGATAAGCAATCCGAGGTCGCGTCGTGGGAGGTCACGGCGTGGGACGGGCTGGCGATGACGCGTCGGGACCGGGTGACGATTGTGTTGCATGGTCGCCCACATGAAAATCCCGGTCGCACTCCACGCCAGGGGCACCCACAGGGGCAGGACATCTTTAAGGTGTGCGGGGAAGGCTGTTTCCATGCTCGTCATGCGGATCGCGCCCGGTCCGAGGACTTCGAATGCTCGCTGCCATGTCCCCTGATAGAGGACCGCGAGTGCGAAGGGAGCGATCGCGAGGGTAATGCCGGTTCCGATGCTGAGGAGTGCTCGAACAATGGCAGAGAGTCCGTGGTGGCGATTGACGATCACAGAGTGCAGCAAGATCGCGATGACCAGCGGGAGTGCGGTCTGCTTGAGCATGAGTTCCAGCCCCAGCCACGCCCCGCAGAGAATGAATCGTGACATCGCGTTGTGTTGCGTCGCTTGCCTGTAAGCGATGACAGCCATTGCGGCAGGGAAGATCATGAACCCCTCAGCAAGCCCGAATCCCTCGGTGGCGTAATCGAGCACAGAAAAAGTGTTGGTCGCGAGCGTGAGTGTGACGGTCAGGATCATACCGATACCCGCACCATAGAGGTTCCGGGCGAGCAGGAATACGGCCAGGTAGCCAGCCGCAGCGAAGAGGGATTCCACAGGCGCCATTGAGAGTCGGCCTATCGGGAGGAATGTGTAGCTTGCAGCATAAAGCCAGTAGACGGCTGGCGGCTTGACGTCGCTGACTTCGCGGTACATCGCTTCGCCGCCGGCGATTCGGTAGCCAATCGCACCGTAATAGTAGCTGTCTCCACGGATGGGCGAGCAGTAGGATCCGATGCGTCCTGCGAGATGGATTGCGACAATTGCGATACATCCGATGACAAACCCCCATCGCTGCAATCGAAGGACGCTGCTGTTTGAAGTTGGAGTTACTTCGGATTGTAAATCGGTTTCGCCATAATCCATGCGTCATTAGTAGGGTGTGCGACTGTTCTAGGCAAGTGACGGCGACAAGGCGTCGAGGATGTGTTGCAGGCGGTGACGGAGGAGGTGTCGCTGGATGATGATCGCTCGCGCCTTCACAGTGGTTGCGTTGCGTGCGTCGTCATCGCGGACGAGCGTTCGGACGTCTGCAAGCATGTCTCGAACGCGTGCGTGCATCGGTACATGTTGCAATACTTCCTGCAACTGGGGATAGGCATCTTCCAACGGATGATCCGGAGCTGCTCCCACGACGCATACACCAGCCAGCAGGGCGTCGATCGTGACCTGTACGGCTTCGGTTCCTTGCTGTGGGCACAGAATCAGACGCGATTGATGATACAGAGCGTTTCTTTCGGTCGGGTCATCCGGGAACTGTTGCCAGCGCTCCCGGGGTATGTCACTGAACTGCCATCCGCGTCCAAACACGCGCACGTTGAACTGGTGACGCAGGAGCGATTTTGCACAAGCCTGGGTGATGAGCGTCGGGCGAACACGCTGGTCGATGACGTTGCACAGTTGTCGTCGCATCTCCTCGTCACGAAGGGAAACGCCAGCCGATCGCTCTCCAGCAGCCAACAACTCCGCAGCCGGGCGTTCGGGATTGCGGGCAGCCTCCCTGCAAAGATGCTCCCAAAGCTGAGAGTGACTGGTCAGCCCGACGCCGCAGGATTCCGGCGAAAGATCGGCGATGTCGGCGATGATGGCGACGTCGTACTTGTGGCTGACCGGGCTTGCCAGTTCGTTATCGCCAGCGCGTTCTGCGCTGGATGGCTGGTACACTGAGTCGTCGGCACCTGGGTCCAGCCGCACGCACAATTCGGGGTCTGCTCCGCAATCAATGGCTAGGCGTTTGAGGTGCTCCGTCGCGGCGAATACGGGCATATTGCGTCGAAACCCGTCCGTTTTACCGGCGACCAAGGTTGTGTCTGACAGCAACCAGGACGCCGAGGCGAATTGTTTTGGTAGAAATGGACCGAGATTTCCCCATCCTGTGTTGAGCAGAAGGGCAGTATTGGCGTCGTTTTCGGCGATCGCCTGCATTCTTGAAGCGTGGTGACACTTATCAGGCCCGTCCGGAAGGCAGGATGTGAGGTAAATGTCGAGTGCTGCACCAGCTGCGGAAAGACCTGCTGAGAGTCGCGCGACGGAGGGGCGAGGATCGATTGAAATAACACACAACCGCGGAACACTGCTCCCGGAGCATCGATTTTCGGACATCTGGTGAGGCAGGGTGATTTTGAGTCTGCTTGCGAGTCGATCCGCAGACTGGGTCAATTGATCCTGTTGAAGGGCTACCACGCTTCTGGCTGCGTCTTCGAGCCATTGCTGGATCTGCTGTGAATCCGCCTCAGACATGTGCGGGTAACCGAGCATCCGCGTGGGAAAGTCGTATCCTGCGTGAGACTTGAAAAATTCAAGCAAAGCTTTTTTCAGGTGGTTTGTGTCTTCGGATGACTTTTTTTCCGGGATGTGCAGGTTGGTCAGCAGGATGAGTCGTCCTGATGTCAGCCATTGTGAGACATCCACGAGCGTGAGTGCAAGGCGGATGTTGATGAGCAATGGTTCGTAAACGAAAGCTGCCACATGGTTTACGGTTCGCTGGAGGTATAGACGTACGTCGTGTCCTGTCGCGATACCGGGGAAAAACGCGTTTCCGCCGTCTACGCCGAAGGTTTCGATCAGGGCGGATGCCCGGACCGTCGGTATTGAGGTGTGGCCTAGATATTGTCGTTTTTTGTCTTCGGTGGTGAACTGGTAGGTTGGCGTGCCGTCTCGCCCGTGGACCGTTTGTATTTCGGGCGGAATGTCGGTTTTCCGGATCAGGTCAGCCAATGTCGGATTATGTAACGCCAGGGCAGTCAGATTGGTCGCGAGGTCGTTGCGACGGGTGGTTTCGGCGGACTGTGTGGGTTCGACGGACTGGGGGGTTTCGAAGGACTGTGTGTTGTGTTCCAGGGTCGTCGCCATGGCGCTCTCATGAGGACTGCGACCGTGGTCATCGCCGACCTGTCCTATCAATCATGCCCGCAAAACGAGCGTACCCGCTATACAATCATGGCTGTCACCATCAGATACGCGACCCACGACACCCATAGCATTCCTGACAGCCATAGTGGCCAAGCTGGCAGCGGAGGGGCGTTGCCGGCTGGGATCGACGGATCGTCCCACGGTGACATTTCTTCGTCGTGTTGTGCTGTGTTATCGGTCTGCTCGCTCATGTATCGTCCTTTATGTGGTTGAATCTGTACTCGTTCTGGTCGGGTTCGCTGCCCAGACCCGTGTCATGGACTGTTTTGTTCGCGTCAATCTATCCTGATTTCGACCGGGATTTCGAGCGTCTGCATGCCGCGAACCCCAACTTCGACCTTGATGACGCCGTTTAGCCTCCCTTTTGGGATGCTGGCGTCAGCTTTGACCTGGAGATATTTGACGGACTGGTCCCTTTTGGAGTGTCTGGAGTTGTCGATTTTGGCTGTTATGCCCGGCAGGTCGCAGTGGATTTTTCCGACGGGCAGGGGGTCTCCTTTGTTCGCTTCGAGCCTGATGGTGCGGTGCGTGGAGGTTCCATCGAAAAGGATCATGGGTGGGTAGACATCGACGAGCGGGCGGACGTTTGCGAAAACCGGGATGATGAGGAGTGGTTGCTCTGTGCTGTTTGTGCGGATTTTGAGGAGGTGTCCGAACGGTCCGGGTGCTGCATCTGGTTTGACTTCCATCGTGACGGTGTATCGGTTTCGCTTGTCGTTTGGGGTGATGGTGGTTGAGAGGGTGGGTCCGGCGTCTGCGCCGTAGATTTCGAAGGGCGTCCCGGAGTGCGAGGAAACGGTGACGGGGCGTAGTTTTGTACCTGGTAGTGCTGGTTGCCACTGTTTGATGGTGGGTGGTCTGAAACCGAGTTCGCCGATGATTTCGCCCGATATCGTCAGTGACGAGCTTCCGGATTCCTCGCCGCTTTTTGCTTCCACAATGAGCGGTGTTGTGACGGACCCGATCACGGCGTCGGGGCTTGCTGAGAGTATCACGCGGAAACCTCTGCGATTGTCTTTGGAGAGGGGTTCCGTTGTGTAGGTGAGGGAGGGGTGGTGGAGTGTGATTGACCCGATTTCCAGCGATTTTCCGGGTTCGGTGGGGAGTACGTCGACATCTTTTTCCACGGTTTGCCCTGGGCGAAGTTTTCCGAATCGCAATCCTCTGGAATCGCGCCCATCGACGTTGATTTCGAAGAGCGTGACGATTTTGGCGGTCAAGTAGAGCTGTAAGCGGGGTTCGATAGGGTCGTTGCTGACGACGGTGATTTCCTTGCGTTGGACCCCTCTGCGGCCTCTGGAATCGAAGGTCGCTTCAAGCTCCAGCGTTTCGCCGGGTTCGACGCGTTTTTGCTCGTCGGTGAGGTTTTTGGGTACGGTGCATCCGCAACTTGCGGAGACCTGAAAGATGGTCAAATCCTGGTCACCGGTGTTTTTGATTTTGAATGTGATGGTGGCTTGGTCGCCCTGACGGACGTTTCCTGCATCTACCGTCCGTTCGTCGACCTGGATGGTTGGGCCCTTTGCGTGTGCGAGGGTTGCGGTCAGCAGGAGGCCTGAGATGACTGCGACGTGCTTCCAGCGACTTCTTCGGATGATGGTTGGACTGGTCATGGTGCCTTTGTCTCCTCGATGTTCCTTCACATGTGGTGTGATTATAGCTTGCTGGTAATGTCTGCCTTGCTGGTAATGCCCGCCTTGTCGGTTACGCCTTGTTGGTTGCGCCTCGTTGGTCATGTCCGTTCAAAATCTGCTTCGTGTCGGATTTCACCCGGCGCAACTATGCTCAGTGGTCTATTCTACCTCCTGTCGCCGGTTGCGAAAGTGGGGCGTCCTTCCGTTCGTCGGAGGCGTCGCGTATAATTGCGGGCTGTCGTTTTTGAAGCGACGCAATGATCATTTGAAGTGACGCAATGTTCAGGTATTCACCATGTTCGAGTTTTCATCAACGAAAGAGGCGATGCAATGAAGAAGCTGCGTTTGTTCACACCCGGTCCTGCCATGGTTCCTGAAGATGTTCTCCTCGCGATGGCTGACCCCATCGACCATCATCGTACCGGTCAGTTTCGGGCGCTTTTCAAAGAAGTTTCCGAGCTTCTTCAATACCTTTTTCAGACGAAGCACGCATGTTTGACCATTACGGGCAGTGGGACTTGTGCGGCGGAGGCTGCCATTGTTTCGTGTCTGCCGAAGGGTCACAAGGCGTTGATCTGCGAAGCCGGTAAATTCGGGCAGCGATGGGGGAAGATCTGCGACGCTTTCGAGATTCCCAATGAGAAGTATTCGCTCGACTGGGGACATGGGTTCAAGGCTGACGGCGTTGCGAAAATGCTCGATGAGCATAGTGATATTGACACGGTCATTATGACGCACTCGGAGACATCGACGGCTGCGGTGAGTGATGTGGAAGCCATCGCCAGGTTGACGCGTGAGCGGGATGTGCTGTTCATCGTTGATGGGATCACAGCCGTCGGAGCCATTCCGGTGAAGATGGACGAATGGGGTATTGATGTGCTGATTACCGGTTCGCAGAAGGCGATGATGTTGCCGCCGGGGTTGGGATTTGTTGCGGTCAACGATCGGGCGTGGGCGCGGATTGATTCGGGGACAGCGCGTGCGTTTTATGGCAATCTCAAGGCATATCGCAAGTCGTTTGCCTCGGACGATACGCCATATACGCCCGCGAACGTGATGGTCAAAGGTGCGCGTGTGGCGTTGCAGCGTATCAGGGATGAGGGCATCGAAAACGTGTGGTCTCGTATTGCATCGATCGCCAGGGCGACGCGTGAGGGGGCGGGCGCGATTGGTTTTAAGACCTTTGCGACGGACCCGGTGGATTCGGTGACAGCTCTGGTTGTCCCGGAGGGTGTCGATGAGCCGACGCTGCGAAAAATGATGCGGTCGAAGCATGGGATGCAGATTGCCGGCGGGCAGGATCATATCAAGGGCAAGGTCATTCGCATCGGACACATGGGTTATCTTGACCGTTTCGATGCCATCGCAGCCATCAGTGCGCTTGAGCTGACGCTTCACGAAATGGGACACCAGTTTGAGCTGGGTGCGGGTGTTGCGGCTGCTCAGCGTGTGTTTGCGGAAGGATAATCCTTTGTGAGACTGGCGTGTTGCCTTTTGTGAGACTGGGGTGTTGCCTGTCGTCGGCGTGTGCTGGCGATGGTCATTTTGGCATGGGACTGATATTTGCGGATGTGGTGCTGTTGGAACAGATTGCTCCGTTCATGTAGCAGGTGAAGCATGCGTTGTGTCTGAGGGGGTATTCGGTCATGGCGTCGGCCAGGGTATCGCCCATTCTTGCGTTGTCGGAATCGATGAGGATGGGGCAGACCCAGACGCCCTTGTCGGTGACGATCCGGGCGCTGGCGCAGAGGAATTCGGACGTGTCGTGATCTTCCATCATTTCGTGCGTGACGCGTTCACAGTCTGTGTAGCTTCTTGATCGATTTTCCTCGGCTCCGAGATGCAGGAGCGGGAGGATTTTGATCCGTGGCTGTTCGTAGCCTCTTGCTCTGAGTATCTCGACGAATCCTGCAAGCACTTCGTCATCTTTGCCGCACCACGTCCGCGTGATCGTGATGATCGGGAGGAAGCCGCGCGCAACGAGGTTTTCGACACCTGTCATGGCGGATTCGAAGCTCCCCTCGCCACGGATGGGGTCGTTCAGTTCTGGAGAGTAGCCGTCAATGCTGACGCGGATTTCGATGGTGTGGGGGGTTGAATCGTTGATGGCTTTGAGGCGGTCGAGGGTCTTCTGGCGGAGGAGGGTGGCGTTGGTGAGGATGGTCGCGGGGCCATACTGCACAGTTTCAGCCAATATGTCGCACATGCCCGGATTCGCGAAAGGTTCGCCGCCGGTGAAGTAAAATTCCTTGACGCCGAGGGGTACGGATTCTTCGAGGTATCGCCTGACGGTTTCGAGGGAGAGGAATTTGAAGGTGTCATTTTCGGGTGTGCAGGAGATGAAACAATGGTGGCAGCGGAGGTTGCAGATCGTACCCGCCACCTGAAACCACAGGGTGTCGAGCCTGCTGATGGGGACGGTGGGCGCAGCGACCGGGGTACAGATAACGCTGTCGCCGTCTGTCGCTTGTGTGTCGCCGGTATTGTTCGTGTGGCAGCAGGATGTCTTTTTGGGTGCATTCATTGCTTATCCAGTCATAGTAACAGTTCTCATGGCGTTCGCATTCCCGTATTTTTCTGCGGTGGGCATTTTCCGGCGGTCAATTACGTTCGGATTCGGTCGATGAGGATCACGGCGATGGGCGAGAATACGATGAGGGGCAGCCATGCGGGCAATGCAGAGAGTGTGTCGGAGGTGACGAAATGTTCTGCGGAGAAGGCGAAAATGTAGCACAGTCCGCAGACGGTGACGCAATTTCCGGCGTCAGCCACCATGCTGCCAGGCTCGCGACTCAGAAAGAACGGAAGCCCCAGAAAGAGCATGAGAATATGGACGAGTGGTGTTGCGAATCTACCGTGCTTGACCAGGAGGATTCGATTGGTCAGGAGCGGTTCACGTTCCATCAACCGGTCAAGCTGATCAGATGAGGAGTACTTGATCCACTGCTGCGTCTGACGCACCTCGATGGCAGCCGGATTGAGCATGCTGCTGTAAGTGTCCACGTCGATTTCAACGATTTTCTCTCGTGTTCCGATCTCGGTATCGCGGCGTGTCCGCAGGCGCTCGATGCCCCGTATCAGCCGCCACACGCCTCCGTGGGGATGCTCGGGGATGTCTTCCCAGGTTGCACGGTCCGCCTCGGTGACTTTGAGGATTCCGCCTTCTGCATCGCGGTGGAGGACGAGCATGTGGCGCATCTCGTGTTTGACCGGGACGAACTCGATGGCAGAGAGCAGGTCTTTTTCGCCATCGTTGACGAACCAGAGTCCGCGTGCTTTTGTCCCGAGTGCGTCGTCGTGTGTCCGTGAGAGTCGATGGGCCACCGATGGGACGAGGACCTCTGTATCAACGTACCAGAGGACCGACATCACCATGCCGAACGCGACGACAGGGACCGCCACGCGGTACAGGCTTACACCGGAGGCGAGCACGGCGGTCAGTTCATTGGCCCGACGCATTCGAGCGAGCGTCACCATGCAGGCAAACAGCGTGATGACACCGGAGAGTTGCGAGAAGTAGAGGAAGACGTGGGCACCGTAGTAGCTGGCGATGGCTTTCAGGACCGTGAGCGGTGGTGCGTTGGATTCGGTGAATTCATCGACGTTGAAGAAGAGATCGAGCACGGTGTAGAGACACATCATCACGGAGAGTGCGATGATGTAGTTCGCAACGAGCGATCGGAGAATGTAACGGTCGAGGATTTTCATGGTTTTGTAGGGAGCTTTCTCTGCTTATCTCCTCACAACGCGAGTCAGGGTGATGGCATCCAGGATGCCGACGAGCAAAATCGCACCCCAGATTGCACCGATTCCGAGCATCACGGTCCCCTCTTTTTCAGCCAGTTGCCTGCCCATAATGTTCATGATGATGACGAAGAGGGCAGGGACAAAACTGATGGCAAACGCGATCTGCGGGTGTGCACCGCGGTACATGATTCCAAGGATCGCCCCGAGGATCACGACGACGAACGCACTGACAGAGAACGCGAGACGCGAATGCAGCTCGGAGGTTACATCACGGATAAAACTGGCGCTCACAAGATCAGCCTTGACCTTGAGTTCGGCGGCAGACGGTCGGAGTGGTCGGTCGAAGTGATCGGAGAGGATCGCGGTATCGGGGATCGCGGCGATTTCTTCTATGATTTCCGGCGAGATCATGATCCCCCGCAGTATTTCCTGACCCTTTTTGATCGACGTACCCGCTTTTCCACCACTCGACAGGGAAGATCCATCGGTCTCACCAGACGGGGGTTCTCCCATTGTTATGGTGACCTCGCCGGTAATATCGAGCACGCCGACAGGTTGATCGTTCTCATCGAGCACATCCACGAGCAGAACTGCGTGATGCCCTGTGATCGTTTTCGTTCCGCCCTGCCATGTTTCAACCACCCGGATGTCGTCCATAATCACACGTCCATCGTGTGCGTTGCGGGTGGCAGATCCGACCGTAAGGGTCAGGGTTGCGTCGCCGGTCTGGAGTTCGGTTTGTCCCTGGTGGCCTTCCTGCGAAAGATCGCGGAAAAAACCATCATACACCGCTTCCTGAAGGATGGCGTACCGGGTGCGCTGGACAGCTTTCTGGATCTTCGGCCACTGTACCGGGTTGGTTTGATGACTGATGAGTTCTGGCAGGTTCAGCCATTTGACCTTCAGGCGGCCTCGACGGGGGATGCGCGTGGCGGGAATGATCTGTGTTTCTGCATACATCCAGCCGCTGTCACGATCGTAATAGCTGAAATCCTGTAGCTCGCCGGATATGGATGCTTCGCCCTCCTCCGTACCAAAACGCAACGCAACCACGCGGGCCACGCCATAACGCAACCATCAGCGATCGTCCATCGCGGTAAATGCAACGCCGGTCAGCACGAGGGCATCGTCGTTTCCGATCGTCTCAGCCTGTCCATCGGCGTAGATTCGAGCGTTGGCCTGGGGGAGCGGCAATCGCTCGGGAGAGGTCAACCGCGTCTCGACGATCTGACGAATGTCCGATTTGGCGATGTTGCTCATGTCCTTTACGAGGCCGGGGATCATGAAGCAGGTGAAGTAAAATGTGAAGCCCGCCGACAACAGGCTGATGGCGAATGTGGGCAGGAACAGCCAGGCGATGTTGATTCCGCTGCTTTTGCACGCGAGGATTTCGTTGTCGGCGCTGAGGCGACCGTAGGTGATGGTGGCGGCGTAGAGGGCAGCGATGGGCAGTGTGAGCGTTCCGGACACGGGGAGGACGATGAGGATCAGCTTGAGGAGTTGCCCGGGCGAGATTCGGTCGATCTCGACGAGTTCGAGCACGCCACCACCAAGACCGAGCACAATCGTCATACCAACGGCTGTCAGCACGAACGTTTTGCCCATCTCTCTGAAAATGTACCACTGAAGCGTCGGGAGCATAGTTCCTCATCGATCACAGAAGCCGTCACATGACGCTCAAAATGGCGCATGACGCTGAAGCTGTGCGCGGCGTCATCATAGGGCTGCGGGGGGCAGAATCAACCACGATGGGTGTATACGGGCAGCCAACGGTTCATAATTGATGGATTCAGCATACAGCGTGCAGATGGCGTCGGAAACAATGTTCTACGCGACCCCGTCCAGTGTGACTGTAATAGGAGGTGCGTGTCATCGCGACTGGCATGACGCATGGATGTGCATACCGGTGATGGGTGGTTCTGTCGTTGAGTATTGTGGACCAAATTCTACATGAGGGGCCTTGGCTGAGGGCGTGCTGGAGGCTGTGGTCAGGGCAATCGCATCTAAACCGTCCCATCATGAGCATGGACGGTCAGGCCTGACAGGTTTCCTCCGTGTCGATGGGAGCGGCACAGCCACCGTCAGCATCTTCATCAACGCTGGTATTTCAGAAAACAAGCGTCGCGCATCAACGTCAATAGCAACCACGCGGGAAACATTGACCGAGGGAAACATTGATCGAGGGAAACATTGACACGACCGGATCAGTGTAACGGACATACATATGAACGAGTTTGCATACATATATATTGCTTTATTCGCATTCCATTCACATTTTCCATACGCATACCTGATACCAACTGCAATAAACCAAAACAATATACTCGCAAGATACTTATTTATGGTTCTCCTCCGAATTAGTTACTGGCGTATTTTCCTGGCAATGCCTGTTTGACTTTGAGTGCGAAGTATTCGAGATCGTGGAAGCCGTAGGCGATGCGTTTGATGACTTTGATCTTGTTGTTGACGCCTTCCAGTTTGCT
>JAJRYY010000070.1 GCA_024275565.1 Planctomycetota bacterium | reverse complement strand
TCGACGACGCCGTTGGGCAGTGCGCCAGAGAAGCCCCCCACAAGATCGTACGCCTGCATCGATGGCAAGCAATACCCAGTGAAGCAGTCGTTTATTGCAATCACATCGAACACGTCCACATCGCCGTCCGTATCGATGATCTCGAGGGTCAGCATGCTTAACTCCGGGAATCCGGCGGCGACGACTCGTGCGATTCGAGGCATAAGGCCATCCTATTCGTCCTGCGAATCGCAAGCAAGATAATTAAGTATGGTGTCCCCCGAACTACAAGCAAGATAATTAAGCATGGTGCCCCCCGAACTCCGAACTCGACTGTGCGAACTAATGTGCGGTTTTTGCTTGGATGACCGTTGATCGTCGGCTCCCCCACCTCTGAAGAGGTGGGCCACTCATTCGTGAGGTGCGGGCATTCGTGAGGTTGGGGGTTCATTCGTGAGGTGGGGCACCATGCCTGCGGTTCGGGTTGGATGATGGTCCGCACAGCGAACCCTACCTGTTCCCCGCGAACTTTCCTCCCGAACCACAAAAACTAGCTACGTCCCCCGTTTCAACGCGCGTCCCCGTTTCAACGCCCGGGGGAACGGAAAAAAGAAGGTGCGTCCGGGGCGCACCCTACGCGTTAATGGGTGGCGTTACGGCTACACCAGTTCGCGGAGGATTGAGCAGCCCTCTTTCAGCACCTCGTCGGGGACTGCGTAGCTGATTCGAAAATGGGTGTCGTACTCACTGAACGCACTGCCGGGGACGCAGAGTACGTTTTTTTTGACGGCTGCCTCGACGAATTCCATGCCCGTTGCATATCGGTCCGGGGCTTTGGCGTAGATGAAAAATCCGCCGCCGGGCTTTGCGAAGGTGAAAGCGTCTGACATTTCTGCGGCTGCCAGGTCGCGCTTTCTGCGGTAATCATTGACCTGCCGGGACATGTCGACGTTGAGGCCTGCCAGGGTTCCGCGCTGGGCGATGCTCGGGGCGCAGACGAATGTGAACTGCTGCACCTTGGCCATCTGGGCGATGATCTCCTCGGGTCCTGCTGCGAAGCCCATGCGCCAGCCTGTGATGGCGAACGTTTTTCCGAATCCGCCGATGAGGAGGGTTCTGTCGGGTGCGAACTGGACGGGGCTTGTGGGGGGGTGATCGTAGCTGAGGTTTCTGTAGATTTCATCGCTGATGATGAGGAGGTTGTGCTTCTCGGCGAGGTCTGTCATCGCTTTGATTTCGTCGGCTGAATGGACGACGCCGGACGGGTTTGCCGGGGAGTTCAGGAGGAGGATTTTGGTTCGGTCGGTGATGGCCTGTTCGAATTTTTCGGGATCGAGTTTGAAGTCACGGTTGATATCGACCGGGACCGCCCTTCCGCCTGCGAGGTGTATGATGTGTTTGTATGATACGAAGTATGGGTCTGCGAAGAGGACTTCGTCGCCTGGGTTGAGGCATGCGAGCATTGCGATCGCGAGGCCTCCTGAGACGCCGCATGTGACGATGAGCGGTGCTGACCAGCCGTCGTACTCGTTTTTGATCTGTCGGGTGATTCCGTCGCGTAATTCTGGGATTCCGTGCGTGACGGTGTATCCGTTCTGATCGTTTCTGATGGCGTCTATTGCGCCCTGTTTGATCGGATCGGGGACGTTGAAATCCGGTTGGCCCATGGAGAGGTCGATGGGGTTCTCCATTGTGGCGGCCAGGTCGAAGATTTTTCGGATGCCGGATGATTCGATGGCTTTGACCTTGTCTGCTATGTAATCGCCTGGGATCAGCATGGTTGTGTGCCTTTGTGGGTTGTGTTTTGGTGCCGCGTTATGAAAGTCAGCCTTCATTTTTCCTTTTCATTGGCTGGTACTGTGATGATTATATCGTGGATCAGGGATTTTGGTATTTTGAGGTTGTTGGCTGTGATCAGGGGGAATCAGCTGATGTCGGACTCCCGCCTTTGCGCTGCGTTCCCTACAACATGGATTGGCAGGAACCTCTTCCCTCCCATTCGCATCGATCATCGCGTTCCCCATGTCTGAAGACATGGGCCACCTTGTTCGATTTCGGGTGTACTTGACTTGGTGCCCGTGGGATTGTCTAATCGTGCTGCGGTGCGTTTTTTCCGCTTTCAAAGCACCCTACAGGAATTGCGTTATGGATCGCAGGATGTGTCAGATGAGGATCTCAACCGGCGGTGTGAGCTTGGCGATGCTGTGTTCGGCTGCTGGGTTGCTGTCGTTGTGTGGGTGCAATACTGACCCGGTGTGGGAGCCGCGTCAGAAGGTTTCGCGTCCTCCGGTGACGAGTTTTACGAATCCTGATGGTGTTTCGGTTCCCGACATCACGATTACTGGTGCACAGGAGGTCGACCTTGTCGAGCAGGTACTGATGTATCGTGCGAGTTACCACCGTTCTCTGAGCGTTCTTCGGGATTATTATCGCGATTCGGGTCATGATGCGAAGCGGACCTGGGCTGAGGCTGAGCTTTCGGATTTGAGCAAGGTGA
Source organism: Planctomycetota bacterium (assembly GCA_024275565.1). GTDB lineage: Bacteria > Planctomycetota > Phycisphaerae > UBA1845 > UBA1845 > JAJRYY01. Next base: position 10,008 of record JAJRYY010000070.1, on the reverse strand, counting down.
AACCGTATCGTTATATACTTGCTGACGAAGTGCCGCCTGGTCGTCTTGAACCTCAGGATTCTATCGCTGAAGCGGATGCGTTGTATGAGATTGGCGTGTCACTGATGAAGGAGGGCGGACATAACGTCCCGTTTCTTTATCGTGATAAGAAAATGCGTAAGGCGCTTGCTGCATTTCGGGAGGTGATTGAGCGTTTCCCCACGAGTGACAAGATCGACGATGCTGCTTTCTACTGCGGTGAGATTCACAAGGAATATTTCGATGGGGAGGCACCGCTTGCGGTTCGCTGGTATGAGCGTGCCTTTCTTTGGGATCCGGAGACGCCGCACCCTGCTCGCTTCCAAGCTGCTACGGTGTATGATCTCCGTCTGCACGATCGTGATCGCGCTCTTGAGCTGTACCGTGGCGTGCTTGAGTTTGAGTCTGAGAACGCTGCGAATGTCAATATCGCTGTCCGGCGGATCGGAGAATTGACCAGTGATGATGCTCCGCCCAGATCTGCGTTTGCGGAACCGGTTGGCACAACCAGCGACCGGTAAAGGCAGTATCTGTAAGGCCGGTATCGGTGAGGGTCACCTGCTCGGTTTATGACCTGTTTTGTTACATCGTGATGATGCGTTCCTCGACCATGGACAGACTTTTCCCCCTCTAACAGACTTTGCTCCCTATTATGACGCGTTCGTTATTGGCATTTTTTGTTGCGGACGCGTTGCTGTTCGCTGGCGTTGCGACACTTGGTTTTTTTGTCGACGGCGTGGATTATTATGCTCAGCATTTCGCACTTGCGTTGTTTGCGATCGTCCTGACGGTCCTGATCCATGTGATCGTTTTCATGTACCTGGCTGTCTCGTCCAAAATGATGATCCAGGCTGTCCATCTCGGGGAACTTGACGAAGAGCCGTTGCACACTGCCAAGCGTTATAAGTCGAGCGTTGTGCGCTGGGTTGGTGCGTCGTTTCTGACACTTCTGCCCGTTGTTGCTTTTGGTGCCCTGACCGATCGTGATCCTGGGTGGCGGACCTTGCATTTTGCCTCCGCTTGTGTGGCGATTGCGATGCACTTCTCTGCGTTTGTGGCTGAGTATAAGCATGTGTCTGCCAACGCCTCGTTGATGGCTTGTGTCTTTGATGCGTACAACGCCAAACGGCTTCGTGGTGGCGATGATCCTGGTTCAGAACCCCGATCGTCCTGATTCTGTGTGCTTTATCAGCATTGTAAATGGCGTCGGGGCTGTGAATATAGGCAATTTAGGCAATCTTGTTTTGTAAAGATTGATTGGTTTGCGGTGGATTTGACGATGATGGCGTTCAGTTGATGGTGGTTGAGATCTGTGGCTGAGGTGGTCCTGCTGGGGTTTTTACCCTCGCTGACTGCACTTTATTGTATTGAATTGTAGCTGGCGGTCGTTAAATCGTGGAGGAAAAAGATTGACGAAATGCGATTTACGGTTCAGAATCGCACTGGTATTGGCGCGGTCACGCACCCCGTTGGCGCGGTCCCTGGGTGGCGAGTCGCATCTTAGTTACGACATATTCCCCGTTTGGAGGTAGATACAAAGTGATTCGTTCGAATGTTTTCCGTCTTAGTGCGGTTGCCATGATGGTCTCTGTCGCCCCGTCCCTGTTTGCGCAGGACGATGGTGGCATGCAGAGCAGTGAAGGAACTGCGAAGGTTCTGGGTCTTCGGTTTGTGAAGCATAATGTATCGTTCGATGTTCCGAAACTGGAAACCTATACCCGTGAAGTCCCGACGCGTGGATATCGCGGTCTTGACGACTTCTTTAACGTTCGTGAAGCCAACTCGAACATCAGGAGTGGACAGTGGCAGTTCGAGCTTGAAGGTGCCTGGTCGACGTTTCGGTCCGGGAGTAACCGTGACGACAATTTCACCCTGCGTCCGAGCCTGAAGTATGCGTACACAGACAACGTGAATATTGAGTTTGGTTTTGATCCGATCAACTTTGGCGATGGATCCGATCTGAACAGCCAGTCCTACTTCGGTAGTAGAGCCCGTTACCGCAATAATAACAGTGGTGACGACGGAAATGGTGACACGAGCCTGAAGTACTTCTGGCAGATGTCGCACGAGCAGGACATCTGGCCGGCGATGGCGATGTGGCTTGAAGCTCGTTTGCCGACAGGTGAAGGTTCCTCGAAGGTCGACGGGACGTTGAACATGACGTTGACGAAGACGCTGTGCGAAGGTGCACGTGGTCATATCCAGGGTTTTGTCAAGACTGCGAACGGCGCACGTGGCGATCTGGATCGCATTAATATTGGCGACCGTCGTGACTTCCAGTGGGGTATTGGTACTGGTTTTGATTACTCGGTGACGGAAAACGACCTTGTAGTCTTGAACTATATGAACAGCAGCAGTGAGTATACTGGTAACAGCACGAATCACGCATACGAGGCTGGCTGGGTCCATCACCTTGGCAGCAACCAGCAGTTGATGTTCGCAGTCGATTACAACGATAATGCTGGTGGATACGAGCCAGCTCGCTGGGGTGGCCGGTTTCAGTGGTCGATGTCCTGGTAAGCGTATTGCGTCCTTGTAACGTGATTGCGTTCTTGTAAAGTAATGCGTCCCTTGTGACGCTCTGGCGGGTCTGTGTTGTTGTCGTTGGACCCGCCGTCCGATATGCTATATGAGCCGCAGGCACTGAGGTGTCTGCGGCTTTTTTGCACAGATGGTCCTGGACGCGTCAGGAGTGACGCTCTAGCGGTGTGATGCCATAATATCGGACATTATCACTATTCGAATGTTCCTCGTTGTCACTGTAGCGTTCGAGGTTTCTGCAGGGTCGGTTGTGTGGACCGCCACAGGGACAACCGATACTGAGGCATGGCCTGCACAGCGGATCCTACATTGCAAAATGCCCCAACAGGATGAATCACGCCACTAGCGGATTGTGATGGTTGAAGATTGCGACAATTATTCGGTGCATGGGCTGTTGTCTTCGGTCGTGTCCGGGAATGACCTGACCTCGTCTGAGGCGTACTGGGTTGCCTCCGAGATGATGGAAGGCCGGGTATCTGCAATTCAGATCGGTGCGTTGCTCGTTGCGTTACGGATGAAGGTGGAATCTGTGTCGGAAATCACCGGGTTCGTGCGTGCGATGCGGGATCGTGTTGATCGGGTTCCTGTTTCGCATGAATCGGTCGTAGACACTTGCGGTATGGGTGGTGATGCGTTGGGAACGTTCAACATCAGTACGGTGGCTGCGATGGTTGCTGCCGGGGCTGGCTGCAAGATCGCCAAGCATGGAAATCGATCGGTATCGAGCAAATGTGGAAGTTCTGAAGTATTGGAATCACTTGGAATCGACGCGGAATTGCCTCCTGATGAGGCTGGGCGTTGTATCGACGCGGTTGGGATCGCCTTCATGTCTGCCCCGCGATATCACCAGGCGACGCGTCACGCAGTATTGCCCCGTCGATAGATTGGTATTCGGAGTATTTTCAATATTGTTGGACCGCTGACGAATCCTGCAGGTGCGAAACGTCAGCTTATTGGCGTATTCAAGCCTGAATTGACGGAACCGATCGCTCAGGTTTTGCTTGATACCGGGTCCGAACATTGCCTGGTGGTGCATGGTGATGACGGGCTGGATGAGATATCGCCTGGGGCTGACACGCGGATCAGTGAGGTACGACATGGTGAGGTGACAACCTGGCGACTGGATCCTCGAAGCTTTGGCTTTGCACCGTGTTGTGTTTCGGATCTTAGCGGTGGTGATCCGGCGACGAATGCCCGGATAGCGATGGACATTCTGGAAGGCAGAGAAGGTCCGCGACGCGATGTTGTGGTGCTGAACGCTGGAGCGGTTGCATATGTAGCAGGTCTTTCATCGACGATCGGCGACGGTATTGCTCTTGCTCGGGATGCGATTGATTCCGGGGCTGCGATGGAGAAGCTGGATTCACTGCGGACATGGGGCGATATGGGATCCAGGGACGACGCATGAGCAACCTTCTGGATCAGATCGTTAAGCGTAAGCGTGCTTATGTGGAATCGTGTCGTCGGGAGCGATCTCTGGCGTCTCTCCAGAACGCACGCCAGGCACCTTTTCGTGATTTTTCGGCTGCTCTTCGCAAGCCTGGTGTTTCTGCCATAGCGGAAATCAAGCGGCGTTCTCCCTCGAAGGGCTGGTTATTCGAGAAACTGGATCCGGAGGAGCTTGCGCCACAATACGCCTCAGGTGGTGCATCTGCGTTGTCGGTTCTGACCGATCAGCATCATTTTGCCGGATCGGACGATGATCTTATTCAGGCGCGTCGGTCTGTTCATCTTCCTGTGTTGCGCAAAGATTTCGTGATTGATGAATACCAGGTGCATGAAGCGTGTGCCCTGGGTGCAGACGCGATTCTGCTGATCGTTCGCGTGCTCGATGAAGCAACGTTGTGCGGGATGCTTTCGCTGAGTGCGTCGCTGGGAATGAGTGCGCTTGTCGAGACGCATAGCGAGGAGGAGGTTAAGATCGCCGTTGGCTGCGGTGCGACCATTATCGGGGTCAACTGTCGCGATCTTGAGACGTTCGACATTTCGCTGGATCTTGCAATAGCCTTGCGATCCGCGATCCCCAGGCAGTGCGTGGCGGTGGCTGAAAGCGGAATCCAGACTGTGGGTGATGTTCGGCGCATTCGAGGATCTGGGTTCGATGCGATGCTCATCGGTGAAGCGCTGGTGAAGTCAGAGCATCCTGGCGACACATTGGCGGATTTGCTCAAGGGTGCAACATGACAGGTGCGGTGTACTCTGGAGCATGCGTGGTGCATCCTGTGACCCGGGTTAAGATCTGCGGTCTGACTTGTGTCGTGGATGCGTTGCAGGCTGCGGGTGCGGGTGCCGACGCGATCGGGATGGTATTCGCAGATTCGCCCAGATGTGTCGGGGTCATAGATGCGCGAGCGATCGTTCAGGCGATGCCCCCCTTTGTGACCTGCGTTGGGGTATTCATGGACCAGGGTACAGCAGACATTGAATCCATCGTCGCCGCCACGGGTATTCAGATGGCCCAGCTTCATGGAGATGAAACGCCAGATGAATGTTCCCGGATTTCGGTTCCAGTTATCAAGCGTCATCGTGTGCTGGTTGAAGATACAAGAGTGACGCTGGATGCTCGCATGGCTGCTTACACTTCAGCCTGCAATGTGTCAGCTCAGATGCTCGATCCCGGCGGTGGTAGCGGGGTCATCTTTGACTGGTCGCTTGCGGCTGGGATGGCGGGACCGATCGTGCTGGCTGGCGGGCTTACATCGGTGAATGTGGGGGATGCGATACGGATTGCTCGCCCCTGCGCTGTTGACGTTTCGTCTGGCGTGGAAGTATCGCCCGGACGCAAGGATCATGAGAAAGTATCGCTGTTTATTCGACATGCGAAGGGATGTTCATGACGTACCGTCAACCCAGTGACACAGGATACTTTGGCGATTTCGGGGGACGGTTTGTCCCTGAGACGTTGATGTCGGCGTTGCATGAACTTGAAAAAGCCTACGCACGCGCTCAGCGTGACGACGCGTTTTGCAGGCGGAATGATGACCTGTTGATGCACTATGTTGGTCGCCCTACGCCGATGTACTTTGCGGAGCGTCTCAGCGATCATGCTGGCGGCGCGAAGATCTACCTCAAACGCGAAGACCTCGCGCATACGGGTGCCCACAAGATCAACAACGCGCTTGGTCAGTGTCTGCTTGCACAATTTATGGGGAAAACCCGTATTATCGCCGAAACCGGCGCTGGGCAGCATGGGGTTGCGACAGCCACTGCATCTGCTCTGCTCGGGTTAGATTGTCATGTGTTTATGGGCAGTGAGGATGTCGCTCGCCAACGACCGAACGTTCAACGCATGACACTGCTTGGGGCTGAAGTCATTCCGGTTGAATCTGGTAGTTGCACGCTTAAGGACGCGATCAACGAAGCCATCCGCGACTGGGTCACGAATGTTCGCACGACGCACTATGTGATTGGGTCCGTCGTTGGTCCCCACCCGTATCCCCTGATGGTCAGAGCTTTTCAAACCGTTATCGGTCGTGAAAGCAGGTCTCAGATTCTTGAACGTGAAGGGCGGCTGCCGGATGAAATAATCGCCTGTGTCGGTGGCGGGTCCAATGCGATCGGGATGTTCCACCCCTTCCTCGATGACCTGAATGTTGCGATGACCGGGGTTGAAGCTGCTGGTGATGGCGTTGCTTCTGAACGCCACGCTGCCACCCTTGTTGCGGGAACGCCTGGGACGCTGCATGGCGCGAAAAGCTATCTGCTTCAGACACCCGATGGACAAATTTCACACGCTCACTCGGTGTCTGCCGGTCTGGACTACCCTGGAGTCGGTCCTGAGCATGCCCATCTCAAAGAAACTGGTCGCGTCACTTACTCAGCCATCACGGACGATGAGGCCCTCGATGCCTTTGGGACGATTTCCAGTCTGGAGGGTATCATCCCCGCGCTGGAAAGTGCGCACGCTGTGGCTGAGGGGTTGAAACGCGCCGCTCGACTGACGTCCGATCAGATTGTCCTCATCAACCTTTCGGGGCGTGGCGATAAGGATCTTGGTATCATCGAGGAGGTCCGCCCGTGATTCGTGACACGTTCGATCGACTCAAGTCGCGCGGGGAGATGGCGTTCATGCCCTATCTGATGGCTGGCTACCCGTCGCTGGAGAGATCGATGGAGCATCTTCGCTGCATGGCTTGCAGCGGTGCTGACATTATTGAGCTGGGAATTCCGTTCAGCGACCCTGTGGCAGATGGGTCCACGATTCAAGCTGCGTCACAGAAAGCCCTGGAACGCGGTGTCACGCTGTCGGCCGTGCTGGAGGCGTTACAGAGCGTACAGGTGGATGTCCCGATCCTGCTGATGTCCTATGTGAATCCACTGCTTGCGCTGGGTCGCGATCGACTGATGGAGCAGCTTCCGAAATCCGGCGTGCATGGGCTGATTATCCCCGACGTTCCGCACGAGGAATCCCAGCCATGGCGGATGGCGACCTCCTCAGCCGGTCTATCGCTGATTCCGCTGATCGCCCCGACAACTTCGGAAAATCGTATCGGTTGTATCGCCGACAGCACGGACGGATTCCTGTACTATGTGAGCGTGACGGGTACAACGGGCGTGCGGGATGATCTCCCGGAGGATTTGCCGAATGCGGTCGCGCGCGTCAGGAAGTGTACGAATAAACCAGTGGCGGTCGGGTTCGGAGTCTCGTCGCCGGAACACGTTCGCCAACTTGCCGGTTGCGCCGATGGCGTCGTCGTCGGCAGCCGCATTGTGCAGGCCATCGGTCGCGACGAAGATTTGAAATCCCTCGTCCGCTCGTTCAAAGACGCAACCAGGAGTGGAACATGCTCGTAGTCATGAAAGCCAACGCCACGGAGTCGGAAGTGCAGAACGTTTGCGCCTGTATTCGCGATCTCGGTCTGACGCCCCACCCGATTCCGGGTCAGTCGCGTGTTGCAATTGGTGTTACCGGCAACAAAGGCCCGGTGGACCCGTCGCGTATCGCTTCCCTGCATGGCGTCATCGAACTCATCCATGTGACGCAACCCTATAAACTCACGAGCAGAGAGATGAAACCCGACGACACGATCGTCTACTGTGGTGACTGCGAGATTGGTGGACCAGAACCGGTCATCATCGCCGGGCCATGCTCGGTCGAATCGCGCTCGCAGATCATCGACATCGCTCAGGAGGTCAAGGAGGCGGGTGCGCACATGCTGCGCGGCGGGGCGTTCAAACCGCGCACCTCACCCTACGCGTTCCAGGGACTCGGGGAAGAGGGTCTGCAATATCTGTCCGAGGCGCGTGACGAAACCGGTCTTCCCATTGTCTCAGAAGTGGTTGATACGGACACGTTTGATATTGTCGAAGCGAGCGTGGATATCATCCAGATCGGCGCTCGGAATATGCAGAATTATTCACTTCTGAAACGCGCAGGGAAATCGAGAAAACCCATTCTGCTCAAACGATGGATGTCTGCCACGCTGAAGGAATTTCTCCTTGCGGCGGAGTACATCATGTCTGAGGGAAATTCAAACGTCATCCTCTGCGAACGCGGTATTAGAACCTTCAGCGATTTCACACGATTCACACTGGACATCGCGATCGTCCCTGCACTCCGAAAACTGACCCATCTGCCCATCATCATCGACCCCAGTCACCCGGCTGGCCAGCGTGATCTTGTAGCACCGCTGGGGCGTGCGGGCATTGCGGTGGGCGCTGACGGATTGATTGTTGAGGTCCATCCCGAACCGGAAAAAGCCTTATCCGACGGTCCGCAATCACTGACCCTTGAGATGTTCCGCGACATGATGTCCGATCTTGAATCTTTCTCACCGACCGCGCATCGCGATACCAACGTTACATCATGAAACTGGTATCATCATGAATCTGCGCGTTCTGACCGATGTTAAACCCTGGTATGTGCGTATCCTTGCTGCTCCGGCACCGCTGTCCGTGTATGAAGCGCTCTATGCCAGCGAACGACACGGTTTCCTGTATGAATCCCTCGAAGGGCATGGTACGCAGGGGCGATTCTCCTTCCTTGGTGGTCGGCCTCGTGTGATTCTCAAGAGCAAGCAGGATCATATCGAAGTGTCCACACCCGGCGGCGATCACACTCTGCGAGGAAATCCGCTCCGCATCCTGCGTGACCTTGTGCGGTCCGGACGCGATGCACTGCCTGTGGCTACGTTTCCCGGAGGCGGTGTGGGTTACCTCAGTTATGACATCATCCGATTCATCGAGCGCATCCCCGACGACAATCCTGACGATCTCGACCTTCCGGATGCATATTTCCTCTTCCCCGAAGAAATCGTCATCATCGACCACCTCGACGAAGTCGTACACATCCTCCTTTATGTGGAAGAAAACCAGCGCACCCGCGCCGAAGAAATCGAATCCGTCATTCGCAGCTGCGATGCAAAATCTCACGGTGGCGATCGACAAGCTCGCGACTGCGCGTCAAAATCTGTATCAACAACATCGCCCATTCCTGATATCGGACCACCAACACCGCCCCACCCCGAGATGTCCCGCGAGCAATACTGTGCAGCCGTCCATCGCGCCAAAGAGTACATTCGATCCGGCGACATTTTCCAGGTCGTTCTCGCACAACGATTCCAGTTCCCACTCTCTGGCAGCCCGCTGGATCTCTACAAGGCGCTCCGCATCACGAACCCGTCGCCCTATATGTATTTTCTGAACCTCGACGGTGTCACCATCTCAGGATCGTCCCCGGAAATACTGGTCAAACTCACCGGTCGCCGTGTGGTGACGCGGCCATTGGCTGGCACGCGTCCGCGAGGTGCAACGCTGGAGGAAGACGACGCACTCGCCCAGGAACTTCAAGCGGACGAAAAAGAACGAGCAGAGCATGTGATGCTGGTGGATCTTGCGCGAAATGATATCGGACGTGTCTGCCGACCGGGTTCCGTGGCGGTGACGAACCTTCTGGACGTGGAAAGATATGCACGCGTCATGCACCTCGTCTCCGACGTCGAGGGGCGACTCCGCGACGACTGCGATGCGTTCGACCTCTTCGAGAGTACGTTTCCGGCTGGTACTGTCTCGGGGGCGCCGAAGATCCGGGCCATGGAAATCATCGATGAACTGGAGCCGACCCGCCGTGGACCCTACGCGGGCGCAATTGGCTACTTCAGCTTTCTGGGAGACATGGACGTCTGCATCGCCATCCGCACGATCATCACCTCTGGAGACACCGGGTACATTCAGGCGGGCGCAGGAATCGTGGCTGACTCCGATCCGGACAAGGAATATCAGGAGACGCTCAACAAGGCAGCCGGGCTGTTCCGAGCCGTCGAACTAGCGAAATCCATGCCGTCCTAGAGCAACATGCCGTCCTGGAGCAAGCTCTATCCGGGTGTCGCGTCTGATCTACGGTTTCACCCTTGTAAATTCCCCATGTCGTCCGCTACGCCTGGCGTGAAAACGCTATCACACCATGTTATCGCGCATAAACACGCTATTGCCCGAAGCAGCTCATTAGTC
>JAJRYY010000069.1 GCA_024275565.1 Planctomycetota bacterium | reverse complement strand
CCTCGGCCACCCTCAGATTCCGTTCCAAGTCCTTTGTTTTCGTCCTTGCGATTCGCTCCGATTCGTACGAAACTTTTCATGACACGGCTCCTTGTTTGATGGATTTCTCAAAAACCACCGTCATTCATGGAACCGTTCGTCTCAAATTTCAACTAAAATTAGCACACCCCCCGCTAACTGGTGCGGGGAACATCGGTGACGATCCCATGTTTGTCCGCAGTCCCGATCCCGGTCCGGATGAGGTGTGGGGGACGGAGGATGACGACTATGGCGATCTCCGGCTGACGGGTGGTTCGTCCTCCACCGATTCCGGAAACACGGACTCCCTGCCGGTACAGGTGACGACCGATCTCGATGGCCATGCGCGCGTGCTGTGCGATGTTGTAGACATGGGGGCTTACGAATCCGGACTCGGCGACTACGATTGTGACAGTGACACAGATTTGATCGACTGGTCAAACCTGCAAGCGTGTTTTACGGGCGCGGACGCGGGATCGTACGGCGATGATTGCGAGGCGTTCGACGTCGAATTTGACAACGATGTCGACCTCGACGATTTCGCGGTTCTTCACGCGATTTTTGGTGGATAGCGCGTATGCATTGTCGCGTCATCCATGTCGGTTGAAGAATCTCCCGGGAACGAGCATCACCCAGCCCATTGACCATCGCCCGATCGCCCCAGCGCCACATCGCTTCACCAGCCGAGATGCCCGCCTCGGCGCGTTGCTCTAAGAACTGCAGAGGGGGGGCAACCCACTCCTCCGCCGCACCGTCCGCAAGCCCGCAAAGAGGCATGCCCATCCGCCGGTTACCACTTTCTGTGCAGCGACTCGTCACTCTGCGCCCGTTCTGTCGCAAATCCTCAAATTTTCCGACAACAGTTCCTTACAGGAATACAGGTTGACATTTCCGTCCCCCATTCGTAGCATCCCCCTCGCAATACCCGAAGCCCGGGTGGCGGAATTGGCAGACGCGCATGGTTGAGGGCCATGTCTACGCAAGTAGGTGGAGGTTCAAGTCCTCTCCCGGGCAATAATGGATGGGGCTGCCTTGGGGCGGTGTTTGTCCGCAAAGGGTCGAGGCGATGGGTCAAAAATGCTGGAATGCCTGGCGAATGAACACAGCAGTGCTTGGTGAGCGAAAACTAAGGCATGTTCCCTAGCTTATCTGGGCTTCTCTGCACAATCCCGAAACGTCACACTCCCCTTTTGCATTAACCCTAAGTTGTTCATTATCAACAGGTTGCATGAAGCAGCTGAATTCCGGCGGAGTCCGACGTGGCGACGAAAAAGGCGACAAAAAAAACCACAAAGGCGCCCACCAGAAAAGCCGCAAAGGCCGTTTCGGCAAAGCCCGGGAAAGTAACGGGCGGTCCAAAGGGCAAGAAAGTAAAGGGTGGGAAGAATAATTCCAGCCATGCTTCTTCTGCTCGGCCTTTGAAAGCAGCCTCCAGCACTTCCGCTTCGCGTACCAAGTCGAAGATCACGGCCAAGTCGAAGATCACGGCCAAGTCGAAGGCTAAGACAAAAACCACGGTCAGAACAAAGACCACCGTCAAGCCCAAGGCTACCGCGAAGGCGAAAACCAAAACGCGGTTGAAATCCTCTTCGACCACAAAACCAACCAGAAACGCGAAATCGAGATCAGCGAAGGCGAAATCGCTGAAAACCACCAAATCCACGCCAAGAAAGGCGATTGCAACAAAATCCGCCCAAAACGCTAGAAAAAAAGCCGCCCCAGAGAAGAAAAAGGCTGTGGCAGGGAAGGTTCGTACTTCGTCAGCGAAGAAATCAACCGCGCGGCAAAATGCTCCAGCGGTCGCGACCAATCGTCATGGCAAGCGTCCCCCGCCTGCTCAAGTAGTTGAGGCGCCAGTCGTCATGTATCTGGGCGACAAGCGGATTGTAATGCCCCCCGAAGACGCACCGATCCCCAAGACGCGTCTCAACGAGAAACAACTTCGAGAATTTGAAGACCTGCTGCTCGCCAAGCGGCAGGAGCTCGTGGGAGATGTCACCACGCTGACCAATGAAGCCCTCCGACTTTCAGACGGTGGCGGCAGTGTGTCGCATATGCCCATCCACATGGCTGACCAGGGTACAGACAACTGGGAGCAGGAATTTAATATCGGACTGATGGAGAAGGAGCGGGCGCGGATCCTTGAAATCGACGATGCACTGGACCGCATCGCCCTCGGAACTTACGGTGTCTGTATGGCGACCCACCGTCCGATCAAAATCGCCCGCCTCCGGGCAAAACCCTGGGCGAAGTATGGAATCGAATACGCTCGCCTTCGAGAACAGGGCAAAGTGTAATGGGTGGTCTCTTATGACGCAGCCCTCCCCTCATGACATGACCACTGAACCCGTCAAAGCGTCTGCGCCAGAAGCTTTGCAATTTCACTCTGCCATGAACGATGCCGGGTCGCACGTCCGCCTGTGGGTGGTCGCATGCCTCGCGCTCGCGTTGGATTTGTGGTCGAAGCATTGGGCGTTTGACAACCTCGCCCCCGATGAAATTCGACCGCTCATCGAGAATGTTCTTTCTCTCCGCCGTTCTGTGAACGCTGGAGCGTTGTTTGGGATCGGTCAAGGCATGGTGCCGCTGTTCATAGGTGCCTCATTCGTCGCCCTCGGATTCGTCCTCTATCTCTTCGCATACAGCGACCGATCTCGAAAATCTCTACACCTGGCGCTCTCGTTCGTTTTGGCTGGATCGCTTGGTAATCTCTACGATCGCTCCATGGTGACGGCTGACAGCATCACGTTGCGTGTTTCAGGATCTGACAGGCTTGATACATACGTCTGCAAAATCGTGGAAGACATTCCTTCATCCTCCACCGTCCTGATTGGGGCTGCCCCGGATGGGCGAAACCCGAAACGGTTCGCCCGAAACCGCATCGAATCTCGTAAAACGGTTGGGGTTGTACGAGATTTCCTGAAAATCGAACCCCAGATTGCGAAACGGGATGTCTGGCCTTGGGTGTTCAACATCGCCGATTCACTGCTGGTCACTGGTGTGATCATTCTGCTGATCAACTTCTGGTTCGAGCGTCGCGAGCATATGCGGCAGTTTGCGCCCGCCTGCGACACTGCCACATAATGATGGGACCGATAGCATGGCAACGAAACCCTTTGACAAGCAAGATTATGCGATGATGCGACGGGCGTTGTCGTTGGCAGCGCTCGGCGTTGGTCGCGTCGAACCCAATCCCATGGTCGGATGCGTGATTTCCCGTGGCAACCGCATCATCGGGTCGGGATACCATCGGCGTTATGGCGGACCGCACGCTGAAATCGAAGCCATCCGCGACGCACGTCGGTCAGGCCATCGGTCGATCAAGGGGGCAACGGTCTACGTCACCCTTGAACCCTGCTGCCACGATGGAAAAACGCCACCTTGCACCGATGCGTTGGTGAAGGCTGGCGTGGAGCGTGTCGTGGTCGGGATGAGCGATCCTTATGAGGAGGTGGCTGGCAACGGGATACGCGTACTCCGGAAAAAAGGCATTGAGGTATCTGTGGGCTGCATGGAAGATGAGGCGCGCACGCTCAACACTGCTTATCTGACCGTCATCCGCCACAAGCGACCTTTCATCATCCTGAAATGGGCTCAAAGCCTCGACGGACGCATCACCACACCGAAAGGAAAATCCGACGCCATCAGCGGTGAAGCTGCCCACCGATGGGTGCATCGCCTCCGCGCCAATATGGACGCCATATGCGTCGGCATTGGAACGGTCCTTGCGGATGATCCGTCATTGACTGCTCGAAACGTCACCTGCCATCGCATCGCCACGCGTGTCGTGTTTGACAGTCAGCTCAAAACGCCGACGAAAAGTCAACTCGTTCAATCCATCGCGGATGCTCCGACCTTGATTCTCACTACGTCTGAAACGATCGCCAGCCACCCGGACAAGGTCCGACGCCTGACGGACAGGGGCGTCGAGGTGGAAGGGTGTCGCTCCAGAGGTGGACGCTTGAGCATTTCCGACGCCATGACGCGTCTCGGAAAACGAGGCTTCACGAATGTGCTCATCGAAGGTGGCGGGGAGATGATTCACAGCTTCCTGAAATCTGACACGGTTGACCGCGTGCATATGTTCATCGCACCCCGCGTCATTGGTGGAAAATCCAAACCGCTCGATCTCTCCGCGCTGAACGCACAGATCACACATGCAAAACCATCCGCCATCCGCCCCGACGCGCTTTTCACGCTCAGCCTCGATCGCGCGTAAGTAGCGGATATTTTACAACGCAATTTCCTGCGACTCTCAGCAAGCTCAGTCGATGGAAAATCCTGTCTTATTTACGCTGACAAACCGAAGGTCGTCTACGCGACAGATCTGGACCACGGCGGGGATATGGACGTTCTCTCTGCATCATTTGATGGCTTTTGGATCAACTGGTACGAGAACCACAGCCCACGCGGGTTCGATGCCGACTGCGACGGCGATGTGGATTTGTCCGACTTCGGACAGTTTCAGACAGCATTTTCAGGTTCATAGGCCATTCAAACGTGTCATCCCCTGTAATCGACGGACGAGTGGCCCCATCGCTTGACACCCTGCCCGGCGCCGCCCACAATTGCGGTGTTGCTAAAGGGAGCATCCATGACTACGACCGTTGTCACCATCGACGAACAACAGGGCTACTGGAACGCCATCCGGGAGGCTGCCGCTGCGCTCAATTCCGGTGGACTTGTCATTTTCCCCACAGAAACCGTCTATGGTGTCGCAGCCCGGGCTGATCTTCCAGATGCCCTGTCGCGACTCTACAGCCTGAAGCAACGCCCCGGTGAACAACCCTTCACCGTCCATATTGCGAAAAAATCCGATGCCGACGACTACGCGCCCGACGCCTCACCCATCGCCAGAAGACTCATGCGGAAATGCTGGCCTGGACCGCTCACACTGATCCTCACCACCGAATCACCCGAATCCACCCCCATCGCAGAACGCCACGGACCTGATTTCGCCAAAATCATCTACCACAATGGCACTGTCGGATTGCGATGTCCCGACTTCACCGCCGCCACCGATTTCCTGGCCGCTGCGGAAGGCCCTGTGGTCGCGGCCAGCGCCAATCTCGCCGGAAAACCACCACCACGATCCGCAGAGGCTGCATTGAATGACCTCGATGGAAATGTAGATTTTTGTCTGGACGGGGGCGAATCGCGATACAGCAAAGCGTCCACCATTGTCCGCGTCGATGACCAGGGATACGAAATTCTCCGCGAGGGCACGCTCGATCAAAGGATGCTCGACGCATGTGCCATGATGACGATCCTCTTCGTCTGCACCGGAAACACCTGTCGCAGCCCGATGGCAGAAGGACTCGCACGAAAGATTTTCGCCGAAAAAATTGGCTGTCACCCGAACGACCTGGGGGGTCGAAACATCAGAATCATGTCGGCGGGTGTGGCTGCACGACCTTCTGGATCACCAGCGGACCATGCTGTTGAGGTGTTGTCGGGTCGGGATATCGACATCTCAAACCATCGCACGCATGCGCTGTCACAGGAGCTTATTCAGTCGGCTGACCACATTTTCACCATGACCGAAAGTCACCGGTCCACCGTCTCGTCGATGGCACCTTCGGCAGCCCATAAGACGGAGACATTGATCCTTGGTGAAGATGTCAGCGACCCGATTGGTGGCGACCAGGACGTCTACACAGCCTGCGCCGATATGATCGAAAAAGCGCTGAAGGTGCGTCTGTCCGCAATTGAGTTATAATCGCCCATTGTATCGCCAGGATGAGACTTCAACGAGCATGGTGCGGATTGCACCGGAGATTGTACCATGAAAATCGCGCTTTCAAGTTACCACCGTGGATTCCCTGCCAAGGAGAAAATTGAAGCGATACTCAAGCAGAACGGGCATGAGGTCGTCGACTTCGGTTGCATGGGTCCAGCAAGCTGCGACTACCCGGATCATGGCATCCTTGCGGCGGAGAGCGTCGCTCGCGACGAATCGGAGGCTGGCATCCTCTTCTGCGGAACGGGCATTGGGATGTCGATCACAGCCAACAAGGTCGTTGGCGTTCGTGCAGCGTTGTGTCACGACGAATTGACGGCTGAGCTTTCCCGCAAACACAACAATGCAAATGTGCTCTGCCTACCAGCCGACCTCGTCGGTGAGGAGCTGATGCGCCGCGTCGTAGAGACGTGGCTATCGACCGAGTTTGAGGGCGGACGGCACGCCAAGAGAATCGAAAAGATCACAAAGTATGAGGAAAACGGGGGGGCATCCTGATTTTGACGCGTCCGCATTCGATGGACCCACACACGCATCCCGCGTGTAGAACCACCAATTCAGCAGATTTGAACCACGTATTCCGCGGGCTTGACCCACCAGTTCAGCGGATTTGAATCCCTCTTTCCGCGTGTAGAACCTCTAATTCAGCGGGTTCGAGCCGTTTGCAATTTCAACGCCATCATTGATCCCGTCCCCATCCGTGTCAGGATTTGTCGGATCCGTCCCAAGATCAACCTCGTCGCCATCACTCAACCCATCATCATCCGTATCAGAATCCAGCGGATCTGTCCCAAGCTCAACTTCCGCCCCATCCATCAACCCATCATTGTCATGATCCGGATCGAGCGGGTTCGTACCAGCAGCAGCCTCATCGTTGTCCGCCAACCCATCATTGTCCGTGTCCGTACTGATCGGGTTCGTACCCTGCTCCAGCTCAACCCCATCGGAGATCCCATCGCCATCACTATCCGTCGAGAGCGGATTCATCCCCATCGCGATCTCATCACCATCGTTGATTAAGTCGCCATCCGTGTCAGGATTTGTCGGGTCCGTCATGAGCAGAACCTCCGTGGAATCCAGCACGCCATCGTCGTCGGTATCAGGATCGAGCGGATCGGAACCAGCCAGAATCTCGTCACCGTCCGATAGCGAATCGCCATCACTATCCGTCACAACAGGATCAGTCCCAGCCGCAATCTCGGCTGCATCGTCCAGCCCGTCGGCATCCGTATCCACAAGCAGCGGATCCGTCCCATACGTCTCACGTTCCTGAAAATCCGTCAACCCGTCACCATCCGTATCAGGATTCAGTGGATCCGTCCCAATGCTGAATTCCTGGAAATCCGTCAGAAAATCGTCATCCGAATCCTTGTCCGCCGGATCCGTCCCTATCTCAATCTCGATCTGATCCAGCAGCCCGTCATCGTCCGAATCGATCTTGTTCGGGTCCGTCCCATAAAGCGTCACTTCATCAATATCCGTCAACGTGTCACCATCCGAATCGAGCGTCTCATTGACGGCTGCAAAATCGCTCAGCCCATCACCATTGCTATCGACCGCCAGCGGATCAGTGCCATATGTCGTCACTTCCTCAAAATCTGTCAATCCGTCGCCATCGGTATCCGTCAGGAAAGGATCGGTCCCACCGTTCACCTCTGCGAGATCATCCAGACCATCGCCATCCGTGTCAGCTCCGAGCGGATTCGTCCCAAGCTCCAGCTCGGCCGCATCATCCAGCCCGTCACCATCCGTATCGCTGCGGGATGGATGCGTCCCGATGGCCAGCTCCTCTGCGTCCGATAAGCCATCGCCATCGCTGTCCGGCCGGGTTGGATCGCTGCCAAACGCCAGCTCGTCGCCATCGCTGATCCCGTCGCGATCTGTATCACTCGATTTGGGGTTATAACCCTCATCAAACTCATCGCCGTCATCGATGCCATCACCGTCGGTATCCGCAAGCGTCGGATCCGTCCCGATCTCAGCCTCCAGAACATCCGACAACCGATCGCCATCCAGATCACCGGGAGCAGACTGATTCGACCGCCCGATCGACGTATCGCCCCCGACGGTACCGCAACCGGAAATCGCCCCTGAAAGGAGTAGCGATATTGGCAGTGCTATTGATAGAACAATTCGATACATGATCCAGCATCCCACAAAACGTAACGCCAAAATGCACGACAATCCACGCGGGCTTTCGACACTCTGCACCCTGATCATCGACCGATAATTCCTCCGAATCCGGTTCCGTATTTTGATTTTCATATTCGCGGGGCGGGTGGATCACACGCCAGTCACACCAGGAAATCGGCCATTTCCCGGCAAAATTCCCCCTACTGGATCGCTCGAAACGTACAGGGTATGATGGTGTGGAATGATGTGGTTACCGGAATACCGGGTATAACCGCCCCGATCATGGGAATAATGTCAAGGTTGACTGAACAAAGATAATGACTGAACTAAGACGAACAGATTTGTCGGTCACCTCTGAACGCGCTATCCTGGTCAAGGTGTTCACGCCCAAGGACCGGGGGAGTTGCGCGAAGGATCCGCTTGCTGAAATCACCTCGCTGGCGGAGGCTGCCGGGGCGATTGTCGTGGACGGGCTGACGCAGAAACTCAACAAAATCTTCACGCGGACCTATATCGGCAAAGGCAAGGTCCAGGAGCTGGCAGAACGGGCTGAGGCGAACGAAGCCAACCTGGTCATCTTCGACAACGACCTCGCACCGGGGCAGATTCGCGAGCTGGAAAAAACCGTCAACTGCAAAATTCTCGACCGAAGCGAACTCATCCTCGACATTTTTGCTTCCCGCGCGCAGACCTATGAAGCACGGTTGCAGGTCGAGCTCGCACAGCTCGGATACACCGCTCCCAGACTTCGCGGAATGTGGACCCATCTCGAACGCATCGCAGGGTCGGGCGGTGGATCGGGGGCAGGTGCAGTCGGCGGTATCGGAACGCGTGGTCCGGGCGAGCGTCAGATCGAGATTGATCGCCGCATCGTCAAGGATCGAATCGCCGCCCTTCGTCGCGAGATCGAGGAGATCGACCACCGCAAGATCCGACAGGTCCGCTCGCGATCCAACTGCTTCACTGTGTCGCTCGTTGGCTATACGAATTCTGGAAAGAGCACGCTGCTTAATCGCCTCACCGGGTCCGATGAATATGTCGCAAACAAGCTGTTCGCCACGCTCGATACCAAAACCGTCCGATGGAATTTCGACGACACCTGCGAGGTGCTGCTCAGCGACACGGTCGGTTTCGTCCGCGATCTACCGCATAAACTGGTCGCATCCTTTCGTGCGACGCTCGAAGAAGCGGTCAATGCGGACCTGCTCCTCCACGTGATTGACGCGTCCAATCCCGAATCGCTCGATCAGGTGCTTGCGGTCCGAGGCGTGCTGGACGAGCTTGGCTGCTCCGGCGTCCCGACCATCCATGTCCTGAACAAAATCGACGCCATCGAACACGAAGACGATGTTCTCCGCCACGAATCACGCCTGGAAGATTGCGTCCGAATCAGCGCCCACTCAGGGGAGGGGCTTGATACGCTGATCGACAAGGTTCGCGCAGCCGCCCGTGCAAACACGCTCAGCATCACCCTTCGCATCCCGTCCGGCGACGGTCGAACCGCAGCAGAAATCGACCGACAAGCCTCCGTCCTGGACCGACGATACACACCCGAGTGTGTCGAGTTTGACGTCGTCATCGATCAGCGGTTGCTCGACAAAATCACGGGCAGACACCCCAGCATCGAAGTGGTCCCTAGAAACGGGGAATCTTCGGATCAAGAGGCCTAGAACTGTGCATCGCAGAACCATGGGTCACAGGCCCGTGCATTCTCAGTTCGTGACACGATTATGTGCCATGGTTCTGACACTTATCACTGCAACACTGTCTTATGCGAACGATCCGGATTCCGCTCCACAGGTCCAGATCACATTGGCCCACGGATTAAAGCTCCGCGGTCCGGTCCTGCTCCACAACACCGACACGGTCGTCATCGAAATCGACGGGTTCCCTTACGGCATCGGCTACCAGCAGATGGAATCCCGCGCGGCGTATCGCGTCAAAAAGGAAATCCTCGCCCACGACCGAGGTGATGATCGGCTGAACGGATCGGACCAGTTCGAGCTGGCCGTCCTGGCTGAGCGTCACGGTCTGTACCGACACGCCATGCGATCCTACGCCCAGGCAGCCAGGCTCGATCCCGAGTTATCCGGAGCATCCAAATCAGCCTTGAAAAAATTGCGCGCATCACGCAAAAAACCAAAACTCGCCGAAAATCCGCCGTACACAGCCGAGAAACCAGCATTCCCCCAGCATGAGAAGCGTACGGCTCAAACCGACGTAGACGAGATCGTGGCGGGCTACAAACGCGTTGCAGCACAGGTCGCCAGTTCCGCACAAGTATCGATGCGGCTGATCGAAACGGAGCATTTTCTCATCTGGACAGATTTCGCCACTGCGGAGCATGAAAGACTGGGGGTCTGGTGCGAATCGATGTACGCGCGACTTTCGACCTGGTTTGGCATTCCAGAACCACCAGCCGACGCGCCGTCAACCAGCGTGTTTTTGGGGAAATGCCCCATATTCTGCCTTCGCTCCCGGAAGCATTTCGAGCGCGTCGCAAGGGTTCTGGACGACTACGACGCAGGCGGTGCGCTGGGATATACAAGCATGAGCAGCAATGGGCATGTCCACGTCGTCGTCTACCGGCAGGGGGGTTCACCCGCCGGAATCGACGGATTCGCCGCAACGCTCATCCATGAAGGGGCACATGCTTTTTTACACCGATATCGACGGATCCAGCATATCCCGAACTGGTTGAACGAAGGGCTGGCAGATTATGTGGCGGAGTCGATTCTTGACGATCGCTGTGCACACGGCGAAACTTCTCAGGCAACAGCCGAGGCCGTCGTTCGTGGTGGATACAATATAAGCACGATATTTTCGGACGTGGGACCGCTCGACCCGCAATTTTATGCTGTTGCGCACAGCCTCGTTCGTTATCTCTTTGATCGCGATCGTGAAGCTGTGGTGAAACTTGTCGATAGCATTAAGTCCGGGACGGACGTTGAGGCTGGCCTGAAGGAACACTTCGGGCTTACTTTTGCGACCCTTGAGCTGGAATGGCGGAAGACGCATGGCGGTGATGCTGTATTCAACGACGATGCAGTATTCAACGACGATTCAGCCTTCAACGACGATGCTGTATTTGAGCGATAGACCCATGAACTCATGAAAAAGCGTATCAAGAAATGGTTGCTGGCGATCGTACGACTTGCCGTGTGCGTTGGGGCGCTGGGGTGGGTTCTGTACAACGTGACGCTGCACGATTACGTCACGCTCGCGGACGGAAATCAGGCTCGACTGATTGAGATACTCGATGACGGCGCGTCGCTGCGTATTCTGGATGCGTCGGGGGAGGAGCGTATCGTTTCGCGAGACGCTGTAACACTCGGCGAAGACGGTGGACCAGCGATCCAGTATGGATTGAAATCGACAATCCGCGGCGCAGATACCTGGGCGCTGGTGGCTTGCCTGCTCGTGTTTGCACCCGTCCCGCTGATCCAATCTTACCGGTTCCAGCTCATGTTACGAGCGCAGGACATCGAGATTACCTACTGGGAGAGCGTAAAACTCTCATATGCGGGGAATTTCCTGAACTTCATCACAGCCCTGGGCAGTACGGGCGGCGACGTCTTCAAGATGTACTACGTCTCGCTGCACACGGACCGAAAAACAGAGGCTGTCACGACGGTATTCCTCGATCGCATTGTGGGTCTGTTTGGCCTGATCGTCCTGCTCGGGATCGTACTGGTCGTCCGCTTCCATGATCCGCAATTGGCATTTTTGCGACTCGGTGTGGCGGGCATGTTGTTCGGATGCGTGGTGGGCGTAGCCTTTCTGTTCTCAGATCGCATGAGAGATTTGCTCAAGGTCAGCAGCATTCTCGGAAAGCTGCCGTTCGGCGAACATCTCAAACGGGCTGAGGCGGCCACGCGTCGATTGGCCCATCATAAGAAACTCGCATTGGCTGCATTGGGGACGACGGTCGTGTTGCAGACGATCGCGATTACATCATTTATGCTGGCTGCCGTCGCACTGGACATGCGAAGCGACGCCGACGCGATCTGGGATTATTACGCATTTCTACCAAGCGGGATGGTCATAGCAGCCGTTCCGATCTCCTTCCAGGGACTGGGTACGATGGAAGCATTTTTCAAGCACACCATGCTCGGTTCGCACGGATCGCTGGCTGCCATCCTCTGCCTGGCGATGACCCTTCGGATCGTCATGCTGATCTGGTCGCTGCCAGGCGTCATCGTCACCATGACGGGTTCATACCGACCCAACCTCTCAGACGAAGAAGTCCAGTTCGCCTGAGCGGACGAAGTCCAGTTCACCTGAGCGGACGAGTGATCGCTACATCACCACAGCCACCAGTCGTACGGACGATACCAGCGGTGTATCAATATCGGGCGGACATTGAATGCTGCCGTCCGGCTGTTCTATCGCGATGACCTGAATCCCGAACTGGTTGCGGAAATCGGCGGTCCTGAGCGACTTCCCAAGCGCATCCAGCGGAACCATCAACCGCTGAACGCGATCCGTTTTTTCCGGCGTAACTCCCATGACGAGCTGCTGAAGACGGGCCTCCTGGTCGATCGCAGCTAGTCCGGCGTGCTCGCGAAAGATGAATTCCTGCGTCTGCATCATGTTCTGACGGACGGCGTCGAACACACGCTCGCGAGAGAGCATCCCGAGAAATTTGTGCGACCCATCACCCGCGACCACGGGCAGGCAGTCGTGGTTTTCGATCTTGAACACTTCGAGCGCCTCATAGAGATTTTGCGCCGGCGTGACGGAACTGATACGCTCGGTCATCATATCCCCGGCGATCAGGGCATCCGCAAGGTTCGGGTGGTCCATAACTTTCCGGATGTCCGGAACAGAAATCAGCCCCACGATCCGGTCGCTTTTTATCACGGCAAACACCGGACGCGTCCCGGGCTTGATACGCTCGACAAGATCGTGCAATTTCGTATCCGGAGACGCGAGCAGCGGCCAGTCACGCTCCATATACTGCTCAACATGCGTCGCCTCCAGAAGGTGGAGTATCGCATCGGCAGCGTGGACCGGTGAATCCGCAGCAGTCTTCACCTGCTCACGATTCAGTCCATACCGCTTGCCCACAACATACGCACTGGTGCAGACAAGCATCAGCGGGACAATCAGCCCATAGCTGCCCGTCATCTCCGTGACCATCACCACAGCAGCAAGCGGCGTCCTCATACTCGCAGCCAGCACCCCACCCATCCCGACGGGAATCAGCGCCTGTCGCAAGGTTTCAGGAAACGTACCTGGATATATGGATTCGATGAAACTCCCGAGAAATGCACCCGCCGCACCACCGATAAAAACACTCGGCCCCAGAACGCCGCCAGACGCTCCACTCCCGACCGTGAGTGCGGTAGCGACGCATTTCAGCAACGCAACCGCACCAAAAAGCATGGCCCAGACAATCGGAGCATGGTCGGCATAATGGAACAGCGATCCATCCATCGCGTTCTGGATGAAGCGGTAGCGACCGTCCATCACCTGCGGAAGAACCAGTGCGATCGCACCTGTCGCAAGTCCGCCAAGCGCAGGAGCAAGCCAACGAGGAAGATGCGATCCCGGAACCGCCCGATGCTCCACAAAACGCTGAGACACGCTGAAAACGATGCTCAACCCGCCACAGAGCAATCCAAGCATCGCATAAGGTATCAGCTCGAAGGGCGAGGAGAATGCAAGCGACTGGGCACCGCTGAGCATGTGCTTTCCAAATCCCGGAAACAGCATGAAAGTCGAATACCCGATCACCGAGGCGATGAACGCGGGGATCATCCCGTCAGATTCAAATTCCGGCTCGCTGTAGAGAATTTCAGCCGCAAACAATGCTCCACCAAGCGGACACTGGAAGATCGCCCCAACCCCCGCCGCACATCCAGACACAAGAAAAATCCGACGCTCACGCGGTGTCAGCCGAAACAGCTTCCCGATCGACGATCCGATCGCAGCCCCAACCGCAGCAATCGGACCTTCAGGACCAGCCGACCCCCCGCAGGAGATCACCCCGGCGGCCGCGACGCCTTTGACCATCGGCCCTTTGAGCGGAAAATCACCGAGATTCCGATGAAAAGCATGCGTCAACGCGTCCGTTCCGTGTCCAAACGCATTGGGACACAACCACACCATCGCCAATCCCGATACCAGTCCACCGATGGCTGGCAGCAGCAAAACACCGATCCGAAACTGAAAAATCTGCGGTTCGCCAAGATGCGTGTATCGACCGACAAGGTAGTGTGTTCCGTGTTCGATGAGCTGTTCGAGCCCAACGGCTGCAAGACCTCCGAGCAGACCCACAATCGCTGCAAGCATAAAAAGGCGGCTCCACCGGGCTGCCGGTCGGGGGAGTCGAGCGATGATGGCTTGAGCGTCGAACATGGTCGTCTGGCGTCGCGTTGTCGTGAATGCACTGCCTGGAAGTCAAGCACGATAGGTCGGTCCCAGCTTTTGTAAAGGGCGTCATCAGAGATCGAAGGGCAGGAAACAAGACAGGAACGCCGCCAGACCGATCCCAGGCTGGACAATATCCTCAGCCAAACCCAAGCCAGCCAACGCTTGCACAACACACGCGACGCCAGCATCCGCGGAAAATCGACACCCCATCGGCAATATATGCGCTCATCAACTTATACCTCCCAGCGACCGATAAACCAGTACCGAAACCCCCATGTGTCGTAGCATACTGTGGGCGACGGATTTATCGGAGTATACGTTTGCTGGATAACAAACCGCTAACAAATCAGAGCAAACAGACGCGGATCATCCCGGAAGCAACCGGGCAGCTGGGGGCGTCCAGCGGCGCAGAACCAGACGTCGCGGAAAATGCTGCGGACGATGACCCTGCCATCTCCACCACAGCCATCTCCGCCACGGCAAACTCAGCCAGCGAGCGATTGGCGTCTCGGAGAGCGGTGATCCGGCGTGGAGCAAAAATCCTGGTCTACACCGCACCCTTCGTGCAATTGATTCGCCCGGCACAAGCGCTCGGTGCCAGCGGTTCTGCCTCTTAAATGAATTCGGAACGCAGCGTTGCAGGAATAAATAAGGCAAGTGCAGTGCCAATATCTGACACACAAAGCAATCTCAAGCTCGACAATCACCCCGACGCAAGACCCGCACGCGCAAACCACCTGAACATACGCGAGCTGGATGGCGAAGCGGTCGTCTACGATGACGCCGGTGCAATCATCTACCGACTGAATGCAACCGCCTATTTCATCTGGAACCAGTGCGACGGAACACAAAATGTCCGCATGATCTCGGATCGCCTCGCAGCCACATACGATGTCGATACCGAGATCGCCCTGGCAGACACTTCCCGCATGCTGGCAGATTTGGACCGCGTAGGACTCCTTCAAAATGCACGAACAGGCAGCGACCGATGATCGCGCACTCAACGCCAGAGCAAGCGATCGAGATGCAGTCTAACACCGACAACACTTCATACGCCAACACTGCACCATTCACCACCACGGCGCCAGCAACCCGCACCAGAAACCCGATCCGACACTTCAGAATCGGCGTGGTCCACGTCTCATTATCCAGCGTATACCGTCCGGCGATCACCGACTTCGCCGAACTCTACAAGGGATGCGAAACAGATGACCCATCACCGCAATCTGTCTTCATCGAGGTACGCAGATCGACCCGGCGATATGGATTGCTGTCCGGATACGAAGTATTTGCCGATGGCGAAAAATGCTTTGAGGCTCCAACACGCGATTCTGTACTACCCCACATCGAATGGGCGATCAACGCCCATACCGCCCGATACATGCCCCGATTCTTTGAAATTCACGCAGCCGGAATGATGACCACCCGTGGAAACGGAATCATCTTCCCAGCCGCCCCAGGCAGCGGAAAAAGCACGCTGACCATCGGACTGCTTCACAGTGGCTGGCGATATCTTACCGACGAAATCGCAATGATCGATCCAGTGACAAAACTGTGTCACCCATACCCGAAGGCGGTGTGCATCAAGGCGGGTTCATATCCGGTACTCGACGCCCTCGGGATCCAGCGAAACAGACGCCGGGATTACGCAAAAGCAACCAAGGGGCGGGTCTCACTCATACCGATTCACAGATTCGGACCCGACGCAACCGGCACGCCATGCCACATTAAATACATAGTATTCCCGGAATATGCACCAGAACAGAATCCACGACTGACCAGAATAGCGCGTGCAGAAGCAGTCTTGAAGCTCACAGAACAAACCTTCAATTTCGCCCGGTTTCGCGGAAAGGGCACACGCTTGCTCACAGACCTCGTGGCCGGTGCGAAATGCTTTTCGCTCAAAGCAGGTGAAATCCGCGAGACCTGCAAACTCCTCGAAGCGATGACACAGGAGCGTCAACCATGAGCAGACATGGGTGGTCGTTGCATCGCTTTCTACCAGTCGCGCAAAAATGGTACGGGCTTGATCCCAAATCGGACACCAGAACATGGACACGCGTCGTCGAGACAGCCCGTACAGATGGCGTCGCTGGTCTGCTGTGGGAAGCGCTCAATGCGTTGCCCACCCACCACAATACCGCACCACACGATGTCGTTGAGCAGTTGACCATGGAAGTCGAACACACACGGGCAACAAACCACGCAGCATTCCAACGCTTCGCACACATGTACGATCGGCTACGGTCCGAAGGGGTCGAAGTTCTCGTACTGAAGGGAGCAGCCCTCACCGCAGCGCTCTACAACAATCACGGACTCAGACCCATGTGCGACATCGACCTCCTGATACACGTCTCAGACGCCAGCACCGCAGACGCAGCCCTCAACCGAGTAGGATACCGCAGAGGCAGAGCATTCCTCACCCACGATTTCTACCCACGATACAATTACGAAGCCGACTACGCCCCCGTCGATGGGTTTGGCCCGCGGTTGGATGTCCATGTCAGACCCTGGCGACCGCTACGATGTTCAGGAACGGTCACGCCGGATGCACTATGGGCGAATCCTCGGGAGGTGTCACTCTGCGGAACCACGATCGCCATCCCCGGCAACGAGGACATGCTGCTCCACCTCGCGTGTCACACAGCCTACCACGGAGCAGACCGACTACTCTGGCTGGCAGAGATCGACCGATACATCCACCGATACGGACAGGAGCTGGACTGGGACCTCCTCATCTCCCGGGCAGAGCAATGGTCCATGGGGCACGCAGCCTGGAGCGCCTTCAGACGGGTCGAGCAGTTGTTCGGACCGACCATCCCGGACCAGATCCGCCAGCAGTTGACCCATTCCGGAAGCTGGCGCGATCGCCTGACCACTTGGCAGTCCTCCCGGGACAGCAGCCATCCACTGATGCGAACAATGGTAGATATGCTCGTCACGCCGAATATCAGCTTCAAAATGGGCTATCTGGCAGCCGTCCTCTTCCCGGAAAACACCCATCTCTGCCCAGACGAAGACCAGGAAGACGCCATAGGCGAAATCGCCAAGGTCAGATCAGGCAATAATTGCGCATCACGGGGCGGAATCACCCAAACCCGGCGCATCTTCGCACTGACAAAGCGAGCACTGGGAGCGATCCGCTAATGTGGTGCCTCGGAGTTTGCTGACGTTTTTGTTTCCGAGCCGTGACCGTAAGGGAGCGGTTTTTCCGGGGTACTCTCCCTTCAGATCTCCCGGGTAGTCGCCTTCAGGGTCGAGGCTCGGATAAACGTCAATCTGAGTGAGGCACCCCGCTAACACAATGCAATTCCCATCATTCAGGCACCATGATTGAGGTGAGGAATCGCCCGCCGGACCGCAACCCCACGACAGAATTGCACCATTCGCGGTACGCCATATTTTCCGCTCCCCAGACGCGTTTAGAGGCTACAAAAATAGACAAAAACGCCGGCTAACCCCCAGAAACCGCGATTACCACCGTGGCCTAACTTTTCCCAAAATAAATCCGATTTTTTATTGGATTTTGGTAGGCCCATGGTGTAGACTGTAGGAAGACAGCGGGCCAATCAACCGGAAACATCCGGCCCGTGAAAGGAGGCAACGAAAATGAGCATTTTCAAGCGTGTAATCAGCGGTAACGCAACGAGAGGGCGGTTCGAACCCGCAGGGCAGCCAGTCGCCTGTGGTAAATCCGTCCGTACCGAACCCCCTTGCGGAAAACTTGTCAGTTTTCGGGAAGCGGATATAGTTTGCGGGATTCGGCGTGGTGTAGATGCGTCAGCGAAGGGTCCATGGATATGAGAATACGCATGGACACGATAATACTATGGGCGGTCGCAGCAGCACCATGGACGGCAGTACCATGGACGGCGGCAGAGTGGAATGGTCCGACAGTCAGAAGTCTCACAGTCAGGGAACCTATCATCATGAGCGACGTTGCAGAACTGATCGAAGAGCAGATCTAAGAACAAATCGCCAATAAGGACTGGGATGGCGCAAGAAAAGCCATCGCAGCAGCATCCAACGAGGCACTCCCGCCGGAGTACCGATATCTCTTCACAGGGATGATCGCAGAAAACGATTGCGAGTGGGATCGTGCGGTCGAAGCATACACCGCATCCCTCGAGGTCGATCCCGACATCGATCAGGCAGCCTTTCGTCTGGCACGCCTCGCGGACCGCATGGGACACGATGCCCGGGCGATCGAGCTATACGAGCAGTGCGTCAACGATGCACCTTCGCCCGTGAACGCGCTGATAAACCTGTCGATTCTCTACGAAGACCACGAACGCTACGAAGAAGCAATCGGATGCCTGGACCGTGTCCTGGAGACCTTTCCCAACCACGAGCGGGCGCGCATGTTCCGCAAGGATCTCGAAGCCTGTCACGATATGTACTACGACGAGGATCGTGAACGATTCCGCGAAAAACGAAACGCGATCCTTGAAACGCCAATCTCAGATTTTGAACTCAGCGTCCGATCGCGCAACTGCCTCAAACAGATGGATATCCACACCCTCGGCGATCTCCTCAGAACAACGTCCGGAGAACTGCTCAGCTACAAGAATTTTGGCGAAACGTCGCTCCACGAAATCGAAGCCATGCTGTCTCAGAAGGGGCTTCGTCTCGGTCAGCTTCTGGAAGTCTCCGAAGATGATTTACGCTCATCCATCCTCCCCTCCAACGAGCCACCCACCCAGCCCGGTGTCGGAAGCCGTTCGGTCGCGGAACTGGAGCTGTCCGTGCGATCTCGAAAATGCCTCATGCGCCTCGGAATCAACACAATCGGCGAGCTGATGAGCCGGTCAGAACCGGAACTGCTGGCCATTAAGAATTTCGGTCAGACGTCACTTTCAGAAATCAAGCAGCGCATGGGTGAGCTGGGGTTGCCGCTCAAGGGTGCCTGACCCGGAAACGGATTCATCCGCGCCTGTCGGCCTGTTGCAGGATGGCAATTCAGAGTTCCCACGGACTCGCGTTGCCAGCGATAGCGCACAGCCAAGCGGAAATTGATTCATGCAATTCGACGCACATATCTCTGGCCTGACTCAGGTGAGCGAGACTCGGGCGGACGAGACTCGGGCGGACGAGACTCGGGCGGACGAGGCTCGGGCGGACGATATCCGCCGGAGCGTAAAACTATCGCCGAGGCGTAGCAGGCTGGCGTTCGCGGCTGGTGCTGCCATCATCTGCCTCCTTGCAACCGCACCTGGCGGGTGCAGGTCACCGGTTCCGGAACTGGAGCTACACCAGCCGCTGGTCATCGCCCGCGATGTCCGCGTTCTCATCGCGTCGAAAAAGACCATTCTTCATATGCAGTGGGACGGTGCTGCGGATGTGCGAAATCATCGCGGCATGACGCTTCTCAGCCTGACGGGGGGCGGATGGAAGCGGATCACGACCGGTTCTTCCGGGGAGATCGTTTTTGACGGCAAACCATTGGGGCGCGATCCAATCGACATCGTCCCTGCGTCCGGGAAATTCGCATTGCAGGTACTCAACGAGCGTAGCGGTGAATCGAACAAGTGGACACCGGAACGGCAGTACCCTGGTTTGCTCAGTGTGCGCAACGACGCCGGCAGGTTGCAGGCGATCAATTTCCTCCCAATCGAAGCCTATATTGCCTGCGTCCTTCCGGGTGAGATTTATCCGGACTTTCATCAGGAGGCTTATCGAGCACAGGCGGTGGCGGTTCGCACCTACGCATTGTATCAGATGGCCAGGCGTGGGGGGCGTGCGTACGACGTCACAGCCACGGAGGCATCGCAGGTTTACAAGGGTATCGCCCGTGGGAGCGTGGCCAGGCGTGCCCGTGAGGCAGCGGACTACACGCGCGGGATTGTGGCGACGTGGACCTCACCCGAGGGCGAGCGGATATTTTCAACCTACTACAGCTCGTGTTGTGGGGGCATGACGCAGAGCGTGACGAACTGCAAGAGTCGCGAACCGAATATTCCACCGCTGGCTGGCGGGGTGAAGTGCCAGTGTGGGCGTGTTGCGAAAAAGTCGGTTTATCGTTGGAAACCCGTCACGCTGACCAAGCGGGAGGTGACAGATCGGCTTGTCAAACGCTACCCGAAATATGCGTCTGCCGGACGTATCGAGCGGATTGAAGTGATCGAGCAGACTGCGTGGGGACGTCCGAAGGTTTTTCGGTTGATCGGTCGAACGGGGTATCGTGGCGAGATGATTGCGGAGAATTTTCGTCTGGCGATGGGAAGCCGCGAAATCCGAAGCACGCATTTTGAGATCGAGACCAGTCGGGACCGGTTCACCTTCAAGGGCGGTCGGGGGTTTGGGCACGCGATGGGGATGTGTCAGTGGGGCATGCAGGAGATGGCGTTGTCGCACCGCACATCCGCCGACATCCTGAAGCACTACTACCCGTCCATGCACCTGACGCGAGCATATTAGCCTGTCGCTATCCTATGCTATCAACCTGGCGACATGCTTTCAGCCCGGCGTTTTGCTATTGGCTGGGCGCTAGGAGTCTGTCGGACTTCTTCCGTGTGTTTTTCGGGCGGATCGGTTAGCCTGCCAGCATGTCCACTCGATTTGTGAATGTCGATCGTAATACGCCCATGTTACTCCCGCCGGATCTTCGCGATTGGATTCCAGAGGAT
>JAJRYY010000068.1 GCA_024275565.1 Planctomycetota bacterium | reverse complement strand
CAAGCGCCGAGCACGCTCATTCAGCGCTCCACGCAAAGCTTCATACTTTGCACTGACCCATTGCACAACGATTGCATCTGCCACATACTCTCTATCGGCTCAGACGGGCCAATCCGTTTACATTATTTATGCCCGCATCCTAATACAGGCGGAAAGCGCGATCGATCATGGAATTAAACCTGAACGGAAAAACCGAGCAGATCCAGGATGTGCAAACAGTAGCCGACCTGATCGGGCATTTCGACCTGGCCGTAACCCAGGTCGCCGTCGAGCTGAATGAAGAACTGGTCCCAAGAGCCAAATTTGCTGAGTCAATCCTGAACGAGGGCGACACCGTGGAAATTGTGACGTTCGTGGGGGGAGGATGATGGATTCAGAGGCAACCATGACAGTGAAACCTTATCGCGTCGGATCGTTTGAATTTAAATCAAGGCTCTTCGTCGGAACCGGAAAATACGAAACGTTCGAGCAGATGACCGACTGCCTCGAAGCCTCCGGGTGTCAGGTCGTAACCGTCGCCATCAGGCGAGACGTCCTGGACGCCAATGGAAGCGCGAAGCAGGGAAACATCCTCGACCACCTCGACACGAATCGCTACACAATCCTGCCCAATACCGCCGGATGCTTCAGCGCGAAAGACGCGATCCGTTCCGCAAAGCTAAGCCGTGAATTGCTCGATGGCATGGGAAATCCCGGCTCAACCTGGGTAAAACTCGAAGTCCTGGCAGATAAGAAAACCCTGCTCCCAGACCCCATCGGAACCCTGGAAGCCACAAAAACCCTCGTCGAACTGGGATTTGAAGTGCTGGTTTACACAAACGACGACCCAATTCTCGCCAGACGCCTCAAGGACGCAGGAGCAGTCAGCGTCATGCCGGCAGGCGCTCCAATCGGTTCCGGACAGGGCATCCTCAACACAAACAACATGCTCATCTGCCTCGAATACCTCAAAGAGGGCGATCCAGACTACCCAGTCATCATCGATGCAGGGGTCGGCACCGCGTCAGACGTCACAGTCGCAATGGAATTAGGAGCAGACGGAGTATTGCTAAACACCGGAATCGCAAGCGCCAAAGACCCCATCCGCATGGCCACTGCCATGAACCACGCCATCACGGCGGGTCGTCTCGCCTGTCTTGCAGGACGCATCCCCAGAAAACGCTACGCCACAGCCTCATCACCCATCGAGGGCGTCATCCACAGTGCATAGCAGATCCGGAACCGCTCCGGATCCCAGTTCGAGTTCATCAAAAACACTTGCATCCCAACCCATCCCGCGTACCCTTGACCACGAAATACCATGATTACGCCCGGAACTATGGCAGCATCATGAACGGGCATCATCATGACCGGGCAGCATCATGACCGCGACAACCATGGACACAGGCCACACCACCCCAGGCCCAATGCACACACCGGATACACATGGACCGCCAACACAGAAACCGCCTGCTGCTCTGGATCATCACACTCGGGCTGGCAAACCTGGTAGCCTACACCTTCATATACGGATATCTCGGCGGCGACGCACCCAACGGACACGTCCAGGACGGACATTATTACCTCAAAGGGCACTTCCTGTGGCGACTGGAGGGGCAGTCCTCCGAATCAGTTCCACGCACCATATGGCTATACAGCTTCGTCCATTCCATCTCCATCTACCCCACGATCGCAGCCATCCTCGTGTCCATGCTCATCCTCGCCCGACCGCACATCATCGCCACAATGAAGACCGATTCACTCGTCAGAGGGCACACCTACATCGCCATCTGCATCACCGTCATCGTCCTCGTCACATCCTCCGCCACGCTCTTTTTCATCCTGAATTTCGCCCGCGCAATCTCCGCCATAGAATCCGTCGGATCATACAACACATAACAAACCTGAAGGGGACAATGCAGAACAGCCGCCCCCAGCCCTGAATCGCGTGGACGTAAATGTAGCACAGCCGCCCCCAGCCCTGAATCGCGTGGACGTAAATGTAGCACAGCCGCCCCCGGCTGTGTTTGTAGACGGGTGCCCCACCTCCAACACGAGTGCCCCACCTCCAACACGAGTGCCCCACCTCCAACACGAGTGCCCCACCTCCAACACGAGTGCCCCACCTCCAACACGGGTGCCCCACTTCCAACACGGGTGGCCCATCTCCTCTGGAGGTGGGGGAGACGAAGATCAACCCCCCAACAGGACGAAGCTCAACCCCCAAGCAGACACACCGCACAGATGTCCGAACAATGCAACCTCACACCGCCTTCCGAAAAACGAACGTCATCTCCGTTTTTACTGGAAAAAACCGCCCGAAAAACGCCAGCCCGAGCGATTTCGGAGTCAGCAGACGCCACGAAACATGCGGCGGATCGAACGCGAGGTCCAGCGTATTATCGAGCGACCGGGCATAATGAAGCTGAAACCGAACATTCGCGAACGGGATGAACGTATCCGTATAATAGACCTCGTAGAACCGCTCCACACGCAACCCACGCGACGTACCAAGCTCGCGCAAGACCCGTTCAGAGAGAACATGCAGATGATACGGCTGGTGAAGCGAATGCCGATGTGCTTCGGCGTTTCGCAGGTCGATGGCCTCGGCGTTCGGCGTGCCGATCAAAATCGCGCCCCCGGGAGTAGTCAGCCCGATCAGTTGATCGAGCAATTCCCCCGCATCCTCCACATGCTCAACCACATCCTGAGCCATGACAAAATCGTACGTCCGATCAAGGGCAGACGCATCGTTGAACCGCTCCGTATACGCATCAAATCGGTGGCTCTCGCCATATCCCCTCCGACGCAACCATTCCACGAACAGCCCGGACCCGCAGCCAAAATCGAGCAGGCTGCTCTGCTCAGAGAATCCGGAGGAGCGGAGTCGGCGCAGCATGTTGCGACTGATGATGCGCAGACCGGCATCTGCCTTCTGACGTTGAAACGGATAGTCCTTGTAGTAATAGGGTAAATCCACCACGTCGAGCGAGTGAATGCTGCGGCACGTTTCGCACCGCCAGACCATGAACCGTTCATCCGCGAATTTGCGAACGTTGGAGTTGATCTCGGCTCGATCCCGGGTCGATGCGAAGGTTGAAGTGGTAGTGCAAAAATTACACTCTGTGCGTTGTGTGGCAGGATTCTTGTCCGACATGAAATAGACTCACAAATAGACTGGACCGGCGACAGAAATCAGCCAGCCACATTACCCGTGAGTACGACTCCCTCCAAGCACCAGCCACGTATTTCGTTTGAATCGATCTACACCGCCGCCGGTGCGGCGATGGCGCTGGCGAGCGCCTGACGGAGGATGGCCGTGCGTTGCGCACCGCTCTGACCGACTCCAAGCTCCAGCGCTCGACCGGCGGACTCAGGTATATGCCCTAGATGTCGCTGCAGCGCCAAGCCCTCGACCTCCGCATTTTCGCCCGGAAGCTCGTTCGTTCCACATGCACCACACAGTGTGAAGGATGTCAGCTCAACAGCTTCCATCGCAGCCAGTCGAGAGACAGATTCGTCCCATTCCTCAAGCGTCAGAATCCCGGATCGGACCGTATCCTGCAAATCCAGATACTCCTCCGCAAGTGTCGGAAGTTGTATCTCCGTCACGCCGCAGATCGTCACGATGATATGCTCACGTCGCGGAAGACCGGCTTGTTCGCGTTGACGCATCTCCACGACCATCCGT
>JAJRYY010000067.1 GCA_024275565.1 Planctomycetota bacterium | reverse complement strand
TCGCCAGCATGATGGCGTCTGCCTTGTCGCGGTAGATTCCTGCGTGAACGAACTGGATGTCTGTGAGTCGGAAAACGAGAATGAGGAGAAGGATCGAGAGGGAGAGGATGATGAATTTGAGTCGTCGTTCAAACATTGGGCTGTTCAGCTATGAGACCTTGCGCGACCTGCGGACAGGCCTGGGTGGGCATATCTGGAGGTTGCAAGGCCTAGCAGTGTTGAGAATTTCAAGAGTATGTCGTGGGTGGGGATTGCCCATGCGGCTGAGTAGATTGCGAGCGATCCGATTTCGATGATGGTTTCCATGTGTACGCCATGCCAGGGTTGTGGTGTTAGTGCGTGAGAGGAGACGATGAGTCCGTGTACAGTTGCGACTGCAATGAGGGTGATGAAAAAATGGGTCATTGGGTTTTTTAGAAAGACGAGGTGCCGAACCGAATTTACGATCATGGCGATGGTGGTGAATGCGAAAGCGTGTATGCCGAGTGGTTCTATGCTTGAAAGATCGACGAGCATGCCGAGGATCCAGGCTCCCATGCATGCGTCGCGTCGCACGGCGTAGAGGGCATAAAAGACGACGAGTACGATCATCCAGTCTGGACGGATCTGGAACACTGCCAGGCGATCCGCCAGCGTTGTCTGTGCGATAATCATCATGGCTGCGATGATTGCGAACGGTGTCCACTTCATGGTCGCTGCCCGTTTCGGTTTTGGTCAAAGGCTTTGC
The DNA here is from genome assembly GCA_024275565.1 of Planctomycetota bacterium. Taxonomy (GTDB): domain Bacteria; phylum Planctomycetota; class Phycisphaerae; order UBA1845; family UBA1845; genus JAJRYY01. The sequence continues at coordinate 25,474 of JAJRYY010000067.1, read as the reverse complement.
GTTGCTGAGAAAAATGCGTCACGCGCGGGCCGAGGATCTGGAGGATTGCGTCTGCGGCTGCTATCTGATTTCCAGGGTCGTCGGAGTGGAGCAGTTCCTGTTTTAGTGCGCCCAGTGCGCGGAGATCGCCAATTGCGCCAAGTGCTGTGATTGCGGCGAGCCTGACGCGTCTTACCTGGACATATCCTGGGTCGGTATTTTTCGCGGTGACTGGTGAATCAAAAGCGATGCACGTCATGGCCAGTTTGAAACCGTCTGCTTTTCCGATCATGCCGAGTGCCCTTGCGGCGGAGAGTTTTGTTTCGACGAAATCGCCTTCGTTGAGTTTGTAAGAAAATGTCCCCGCCAGTTCCGGATCGCGCAGTTCGGCGAGTGCGTTGATGGCAGATACGCGCTGTGGTCCCATTCCTGAGCTAGCCTGGAAGGTAAGCTGCTGGATAGCCTCCGCATTTCTGAGTGCTGCGAGGGATTCGACGACCTGATCTGTCACACCTGCGTTCTTATCCTTCATGCCTCTTGCGAGCACCTTGACGACGCCGCGTTCGCCTAGAAGCCCAAGGATGAAGGCTGCGTTTCGTCGATTTCCCGGATCGGGATCGTTGAGCAGAATTTCTGGTAATCGTGCCGTGTACGAGGTGTTGCCCATTTTGTGGAGTGCGTAATAGGCTGCTATTTGAATTCCTACGTTTTCATCTGCGACCCTGTCGAGAATTTTCGTATAGGACACTTTGTCCTTGAGCGTTCCCAGCGCCAGGATTGCGGCGAATCGAACGCCAGCTTCCTCGTCGTGCAGTGCATTGCGAATCCATGGAAGGGCGTCATTTCCGAGATGCCGTTGCAGGACCTCGATGCTTTGGGCGCGGACCATGCCCGCCTGCTTGTATGTGATGCCACGCTTAAGTGCCTGAATCGATTTTTGTCGAAGCTGGGCTTGTTCTGGTGGTGTTGTTACGACACTCGCCGCAGGGCGCGGGGCGCATCCACCGGTGAGGGTCATGGCAATGACCAATGCCACCTTCGTTCGATAGGAACCAAATGCTCCAGTCATGATCGATTCAAGCTCCGTTGCCTTGTTGCACGTTCCATACGCCGCCGCTGAATGATACGAACACCGATATAATCCAGATACAGCCCCAGCCAGACAATCGCGCACGCGAAAGCAAAAATATCTCCGATTTTGCTGTAAAGGCTTACGCGTGAGTCTGTGATGACCTGGTCGACCTTGAATGCTGTTTCGCCTACGCCGAGTGCATTATATACCCGTCCGTTCGGATCGATAAACCCGCTCACCCCGGTATTTACCGTCCGGGCGATCCCGACGCGATTTTCGATCGCCCGGAATGTGCAAATTGCCATATGCTGTTCCTGCTCATTTCGCTGTCCAAACCAGCCATCGTTGCTGATGTTGAGGAGGAAATCGACGCGTTTCTGCCGTGTTTCCGGATCCCAGACGAATCGACGACAGACATATGGCATGACATCCTCGTAGCAGATCGGAACGCCAAAGCGGTACTTCTTGCCGTCAGGTGTCGTCATTGTAAAAACATGTACATCCTCGCCCGCGGTGAGGGAATATTCGTACCCATCCGCCCCAAATGGCGAGAGGCTGTTCAACCAGAGGTAGACGAATCTCAGCCGTCCGTAGCGAAATGGAACCGTTTCTCCGAACAATACCGGGTGTATTTTGTCGTGTCTTGCAGGTGGTTTTCCGTCTGGTGTAAAATGGAATGCGGAGTTGTGCATGGTGCGCTGGGTGCGGAGGCTGTGCGGGCTTGGGCTTGATGATGAACTTCCGACGACGAGGGACGCACCGGTTTCCAGCGTCCAGTTCGTGAATCTCATATAACAATTTCGCGAAAATCCCTGCCAGCTTTCGAAGATCGGGTTTGAAAAGTCCTCCGGAGTTGCGTTTATGAATTCCTGATTCAGATACATGCAAGCCCATGCGGTCTCTGGGAACAGGTATAGATCGGGATTTTCAAGGCGTGCTTCCTCCATCATCTTAAAATAGGCATCGCGTTTTCCCAGCGGTCCCGGTTGAAGATCTGAGGCTGCCCGGTCGGTGAAATTGGGGTAATTCTGCTGAAGGAGGGCGATTCTGGGACCAGGCTGGAGCGTGGAATTGTCAAGTCTGAACCAGCCATACCCCAGCGTCGCGACGAGCAGAAGTGATGCAAACGCAATCGAAAAATGTGCCCGGACGCGTTGTCCCTTGCGCCTTCCAGGATCGACAGCCTTGATCCGCCAGAAGAGGACGTCTGCGACCGCTCCATTCAATGCTGCGAGCACGAAGGTGACGCCGTATGCACCCACGAGATCGCTGATCTGGATCATGGGTAGAACGCCATGGTGACTGTGACCCAGGAAGAACCATGGGAAACCCGATAGAACGATTCCGCGAAGATATTCGGCTCCGACCCATACTACTGGAAAGGCGACGGAGAGCGGTATTCTCCGGCGGCGGACAGCGTGTCGTATCGGGCAGGCAGCCAAGGGAAAATAGCACGCCAGAAAGGCGGACAGCGCGATGTAGCCTGCTCCAGTGGGAACCTCCATCCATGCCATGTTGATCAGAAAAAACGCGAAGCCCAGCATCCAGGCGGAGACATAGACCCAGCGAGGTTTGCTTGTCCCGCCGATGACAATCAACCATGGAACCATCGCAATATAGGCCAGTGGCCAGATGTCGCGCGGGGCAGGGAGTAGGCTTTGAAGCAACAGTGACAACCCGAGAAGTCCGGTGATTGTCCAGATTTTGTCAAACTGAAAACCGAGGTGCGCTGGCAGGTCTGCAGTTTTGAGGGCTGTTCCGGGTGATTTGGAGGTACGCACAGATTTTTTCCGCTTTGGATCGATGGATTGTATGGATTTTTTCCTGGTTCCTGACACGGTTGCGCACTGTGTTACCCGAAGATGCTACCTGTAGGCAAGAACCGCACCCAAGCTCCAGGTTCTGCTGCTGGTGCATTCTCCGGTCTGAGAATCAACGCATTGGCATTTATGCACCCGAAGGGGTCTCCCGAACCACGCCAGGAACTGGGCGAAATGTGCAGGCTTCCATCGTCCTCAACCGCGACATGTGCGGGTACCAGCGTCGTCCGATTTGTGGTGGGTTTTATTGCATCTGACAGTTTCGCCACGGGGTGCGGGTTCTTAAACGGGTTAAGATTCTGGCGGAGGTCGATGGTTGGCTTGACCAGAAGATGGAAACCGACCATGGCTGACACGGGGTTTCCAGGCAGCGCGCATACCACCTGCCCGCCCTCGGCGATACCGACGTGGACGGGTTTTCCGGGTTTGATCCTCATCTTGCGGATGTGAAGTTGTACGCCGCAACGCTCCAGACACTCCGGGACGTGGTCGTGGGCACCCATCGAGACGCCGCCCGTGATGCAGAGGATGTCCGACTGCTCCAGAGCTGCTGCGATTGCAGTGCAGAGTGATTTTCGATCATCCTCGACGACCCCGAAATCGATGGCGATGCACCCGCACGATTCTGCCAGTCCTCGAAGCTGTGGACCGTTTGAATTGCGGATCTGCCCTCCCTCGGGGAAACAATCCGGTGAAACCAGCTCTGCCCCGGTTGTGATGATTCCGATTCTGGGCGACGAATATACTGAGAGTTTCGCAGCGCCAGCCGCAGCTGCCACGCCCATCGCCACAGCATCGAGACGCATGGGTGCGTGCAGGACCACATCGCCAGCCCGCGTATTGACCCCTCGACGCGCGATGTGCCGTCCCTCAGCCACACCGACCTGAATCAATACGCGTCCGTCAGGCGCCAGCGTGGTATCTTCCACGGGGACCACGGCGTCTGCACCGGGTGGGATGGGCGCTCCCGTGTTGATGTGTACACACTTGCCCTCAGTAATCTCAGTATTCGAGGTCGCACCGGCGGGTATGTCGCCGAGAACCTCCAGCGAAACACCGCCATCGCCCAGATCGCCCGAGCGGACCGCATAACCATCCATCATGGCCCGGTGGAAGGGTGGATCATCGACATCGGTCGTTATGGAGTTCGCCAGCGCGCGGTTCAGGCTCGACGCCAGCGGTACGAGTTCAGTCCGTCCGGCGGGTACGATTGATCGCAGCCGATCGCGCGCTTCATCAACCCCTGCGTATTCGAGCGTAGGTCGTGTCTCCATCCCCCAATCATCCCCAACTTACCTAAACCGGTCAACGCATTTTGGGTTACGGATCGATGCGATCGGCCTTGCTATTTCCTTCATCGACGAGACCAGAGTAGGTGGTAGAACGTATTGCAGGCGGGGGTACTCGAAACTTACCGGAATCAGTATCAAACTCCAGCAATTTCTTGCTCGCCTGAAGCCACACGCAAATTGCCTCATTGTTTGCATCGAACCAGTCCTTTATGGCACCATGGGACGAATCAATATCGTCGAAGACAGGCAGGGAAAGCTCGGAAGGAAAGTCTACGAATTGAACCATGAGTCGAGGAATCGCACTTTTCTTTAACGCCGGGCAGAATATACTCGTGCGACAATCAACCATTTCATAGAGCGCTTCCACGTTACCTTTACGCAGATCAGCGTCGATCTGAGCGACCCATCTTCGTGTCGGCCCCCGCAATTTCAGGGGCGGATACACCAGACGATCCAACAGCCAAATCCCGAAGATCACGAGAATGACAACCGTTAGTATCCGCCCAGATGCCTTATTATCAGGAAAATTCATCGGTACCCCATCTCTAATATACGGAGACTACCCGTCACATTACTTCAGGCCAATGTGCGACAAAATATCCAGCCTGTAAGACCATCATCCTCCCGGAGTGACGGGACAGTGGGTCTGTTACTCTATTCCTTTGTCTGCCAGCCAGCGTTCGGCGTCTAAGGCTGCTTTGCATCCCATGCCGGAGGCGGTGATGGCCTGGCGGTATACGCTGTCTACGCAGTCGCCGGCTGCGAATACGCCGTCGATGTTCGTGGTGGAGCGGTAGGGGTCCGCGAGTTTGATGTATTTCTTGGCGTCGAGGTCGAGCTGGCCGTTCAGGAACTCGGTGGCTGGGGTGTGGCCGATGGCGAGGAACAAACCGCTCAGGTCCAGTGTGGATTCCTCGCCGGTGACGGTGTCTTTGAGCTTGGCAGCCGTGATGTGATCGTCGCCGAGGACGTCGATCAGGGTCTTGTTCCAGAGGATTTCGATCTTGTCGTTGTCGATCGCTCGCTGTGCCATGATCTTGGACGCGCGGAGTTCGTCGCGGCGGTGGATCATGTAGACCTTCGACCCGAATTTTGAGAGATAGGTCGCTTCTTCCACGGCAGAGTCGCCGCCTCCGACGACAGCCAGTGGTTTGTCGCGGAAGGCTGGGAGTGCGCCATCGCAGACGGCGCATGCACTGACGCCGCCGCCTGATTTGGCGAGTCGAAGCTCGTTCTCGATGCCCATCCAGTTTGCCTTCGCGCCTGTTGCGATGATGACGGAGTGTGCTTTGCATTCGAAATCGTTGTCACCGGTGATGGTGAACGGGCTGCTGGAGAGGTCGAGATTCGCGGCGTTCTGGAACTGCCCGTACAGGCCGACCTCCGACTCCGTGGCGATGCCCTTGTCTGCGACGATCCGCGTACCGAACCGGAGTGCCTGCTTGAAGAAGAGGTCCATCATGTCAGGACCGGTAATGCCCTCGGGGAATCCGGGGTAATTTTCGACATCGGTGGTGAGCATGAGCTGTCCGCCGGGGAGGACGTCGCTGCTGGCTGCCCTGCCTGGGAAGACGAGTGGGTTCAGGTTCGCTCGGGATGCGTAGAGGGCGGCTGTCCAGCCTGCGGGACCGCTGCCGACGATGACGACCTTTTCGATGCTGCTGTCTTGTGCTGACATATCTGTTGAGGTCTCCGTTTCTGGTGACGCTTGTTGTGGTTCGATTATTGGTTTCGTGCGGTACGACAGCATAGCCCGCACGGCGGACCCTGCCAGACATCGCACGCGGTGGGCATGATAACGAACGAAGTGGCTGTGATGCAAGGTGGGTGAATCCGGTGCTGTCGCGGACCCTGTCACAACGGGCCTTGCAGGATGATGATGAGCTGCTGGGACGCGAGATTGGCGGGGCTGACAATGCGTGGGGCGTCTGCCTGGTTGATCATGCCGCACATGTCACCGGGTTCGCAGATTTGCCCGTCGCCGTCGCGATCCGTTCCGGCGATGAGGATGAAGGGGCGGTCCGGGGGTTCGGTGAATGTGAATGTGCGGGCGGCGAGGGTGGTTGTGGATTGTGTGAGGATGCGGCTGGTCTGGGGGTCGAGGGCGAGGATTGTGACGGATTCATCGGATGTTGTGGGGGGCGTGGATGTTGCGTGGATGTCGATGTAGTCCGGGGCGGCGTTGGTTGGTTCTATGATGAGGCGTGTGGACTGGGCGTTGATGGCGAGGGGTGAGCGGTCGAGGGTGATGGCGACGCGGGCGATGTTTGTGTTGGCGTTTCCGCCGGTGGTTTCGATGGTGATGTCAGTGAGGTCGCCGTAGTCGTCGCGGCGGATGCTGGCGATGTTCAGGACGTCGCCGCCGGTGTTGAGGATGTCGAAGATGAGGCGGTTTTGCTGGTTGTCGAAGGTGAGGGCGGTCGCGCTGAGGAGCAGGGATGGGGGTGTGGTGGGGGCGGTGGACTGGATGCGTGCTCGCTGGACGGCGGCGGATGCGTTCAGGCGTCCTGCCCCGAATCGGTCATCTTCGCCGACATTGCCGAGGTCTGTGGCGGTCTCGGTGAGGATGGTGCGTATATCAGAGGGGGTGAGGTTCGGGTCGATGGCGAGCAGCAGGGCGGCGGTCGCGGATGCGTGGGCGCAGGCGAGGCTTGTCCCTTCGAGATCGTCGTAAATGGGATCGATGGTTTCGCCGTCGGAGGAGGCTGCCGTACTCAGGATGGCGGTTGGTTGTGTGTCCGTCTCATCATCGTTTGATTCTACCGTTCCAGCATCGCCCCCGGTGTCGTCCCCGGCGTCTGCGGGACCACTATCTTCCCCTGCTTCCCCGCCGGGTGCGACCAGGTCGATCCATGGTCCGAAATTCGAGTAGCTCGCAAGGTCGCCGCTTCGGTTGATCGCGCCGACTGAGATGACTTCCTCGAACGCTGCCGGGAAAACCATGTCGGAGGTGGCGTTGTTTCCTGCGGCTGCGACCATTGTGACGCCCGCGTTGTATGCGTCGCGGATTGCGTCCTCGACGCACTGGGGGATTGGCGATCCAGGTGAGCGGGCCAGGCTGAGGTTGATGACGTTCGCCGGATTTGTGGGGACGATTTCTGAGACGTTTGGCAGACCGGCTGCGTAACGAATTGCTTCTGAGAGGTCGAAATCTGTGGCGACCCCGCTTCTTCCGAACGCTCGGACGGGGAGGAGTTTTGTGGACCATGTGATGCCCGCGACACCAAGATTGTTGTCCGATTCGGCTGCGATGATTCCGGCTATGCGTGTTCCGTGGAATGTGCTGCGTTCGGGGTTGGTCGGTCGATCGCCGGGGTCGGTGGCGTCTGGATCGCGGCCATCCCCGTCGAGGGATACATCGGCGTTTGAGACGAAATCGTATCCGTCGATGAGGCGGGGGTTGAGGTCGGGGTGATCGAAGCGGACGCCGGAATCGATGATGGCGACGACGATATTTTCACTGCCGGTGGTGATGTCCCATGCGTCGGGGGCGTTGATTGCGTCGAGGTTCCACTGGTCGGGAAAGAGGGGATCGCTGGGGATTTTCTGGAGCCGGGAGAATCCGTTGGGTTCGGCGAATCGGACTGTGGGGTGTGTTGTCAGCGATTGTAAGATGGCAGTTTTTTCAGCGGCGGTTGCAGCCCGGTCGCGGATACGCAGGCGACACACTCCGCTGGGTGACGCGTCGAGGACGTCCAGATTGCATTGGTCTGCGATGGCGATGCGCGTTGCTTGAGAGGTTCCGGTCCGAAAGATTGCGAGCAGTTCTGTGACGTTGGCTGGGACGATCACTCGGGTTGAGGCTGGGCTGGAGGTGATACTTTTCGAGGCAGTGGACGCGCTCTGGGTGGAGGTGGTCTGGGTGAAATCGATGGTGAGTTTGTATGCGAATGCCTGAGTCGATGTGATGGCGATGTAGCTGGAATCGGGGATGCTGCTGGGTTCGCTGGGAATCGCTGATGCTTCGATGCGACCGTTGGTGGATGAAAATTCGTCCAGCAGGCTGCCGTCGCTGGAGAGGAACTGGAGGTTGAAATCGGGTGATGGGTCGTCCGGGCTTGACCCCTGGAGGACGATTGCAGCTATACTTGAATTTTCGGACATCAGGCGGAAATTTTCTGGAAACAGGCGAATCACATCGCTGTCGGGTGGTGCTCCGCCAGCCTGGATGACGCCGAGGATGGTTACGATTTCAACATCATAATCAGGAAGATTGAGTGCAGTCGCGAGGTCGTCATTGGGTTCCTGTTCCAGCAGTACGGATGTTGTATTGTGGCTGAGAAGTATGATCTCGCCGTTGGTTGCTTGCGATGGGGGTTCTGTGATCGGCGGATCACAGCCAATGATACCCCCTCCGCAGAGTCCGCTGATGACGATGGACAGCGCATGTCGCATGGTAAATGGTGCTGATCTGGCGTCCCAATGCACGATTTTGCGACTCCGGGGTGGTATATTGGGTGCGATTGGCTGGTTCATGCGTACGATTATTATGCGGTGGACCAAGGTTCGTCCAACCCTGGAGCTTTCGACCGCTTCAGGTGGTCAAAGGTTTTTGGGCTGAATTGACCGATGGACAGGTGGTGACTACCTTCCCGTCGGCTGAGGATACAGCCGTCGTGAGGGGGATGCGCGCGCAGGGTCAGCATGGGCGGAGATTTTGAATGGGTGCTGGAATGAAAAAGGTGACTGGTAGCATGAGAAACGTTGGTCAAATCGCCCTGTTCGCCGTAGCGTTCGCGCTGGTTCCAGTCACAGGTTGCGTCAATAAGCAGACGTTTCTGACGTTTCATCCTGGTCCCGTGAATCCGATTATCGAGGACTGGGATCCTGCGGGAAAGTCCATCCGGGGCGGGGTGGTGCAGAAGATTACGACAGAGCATTTTGAACTCTATACCACAGCGAATGACGCAGAGTTTGTCGCGTTTCTTCCAGAATATCTGGAGACCACTTACGCCTATTATGCGTCGCTGATCCCCGAGCCGGATACCGGTGAACCTCACGCTCGATTGAAGACTTACCTGCTCAACGATCGCCCGGAATGGGATCGATTCGTTCAGGAGAATTATCCCGAGAGACATGAGGTGTATCGTCGGATTTTATCGGGCGGGTTTTCTGAGGGGGGTACCTGCGTTGTGTTTTTCATCGGCAGGACAGCTACGCTTGGCGTTCTTGCCCACGAGGGATTGCACCAGTATCTGGGGAGTCGATTCCCGGAACCGGTGCCAGCCTGGGTGAATGAGGGGTTGGCTTCCTATTGCGAATCGGTTGAGGTTCGCGGCAGGGTTCCGCACTTCCGCCCGATGTACAATACGTTTCGCGTCGACCATCTTCGTTGCGTGTTTTTTCATGGTGAGACGCTGCCATTGCTCGAACTGTTGAGTACCGATGCAGGGCGTATTCTTGATGGGGACGATACGCCCTCAACCATGACATACTACGCTCAGGCGTGGGCGTTGGTGTCCTATCTGCGACATGGTGACGGTGGCAGGTATGCCGGAGGATTCAAACGTCTTCTGGATGATATTGCCAACGGAACGATCCGCATCAAGGCGCAGGCAGCCAAGGTTGCATCAGCAAGCCCGTCTGAGGTCAGTTATGGGGAGGCTGTTTTTCGGGCATATATTACGACGGATTTTGAAGGGTTTGAGCGTGATTTTCTGCAGTATGTCCACAGGGTCTGCTACCCCAAAAACCCGATGACTGCCATACTGGAACCACTGTTCGCCTGGTCGCCGGAGTAGTGTGGGCACCGGAATAGTGTGGGCACTGGAATAGTACCCCTCAGATTGAAAACCTCTGGAATTAACTTTCGGGATGACTGCCGATGAGTTCGGTCGTTTTCGGCGGGATGACGATGGCATTTCCGATGCTCACATCTTTCCCATCCTGATTGATGCAGGCCACCATCATACGCACGCGTTTTGGGTTGATGATCTCAGTGACTGTTCCTGTGGCTGTGATGGTGTCGCCGATGAAGACGGGTTTGAGGAATCGGATGTGCAGTTCCACGAAAATCGTCCCAACGCCCGGGATTTCGCCTCCCAAGACGGTCGAGATGATTCCGGCAGACAGGATTCCGTGGGCGATGCGTTGGCCGAATATGCTGCGTTTTGCATATTCCTCGTCGATGTGCAGCGGGTTGAAATCGCCCGAGACTTCTGCGAATCGGAAGATGTCTTCTGAGCTGACGGTTTTTGAAAATACGCCCGAATCGCCGACAGCCAATGATTCTCTGGTCTTCATTGCGACATTCTCCGACACGGTGTTGTATCGCCTCGCATCGACACTAGAGGCCTAGCATAATCATTCCACCGCAAGCCGCCAATGCAAACCCGGCGGATGCGTGGGCATATTTCTCGAGGAACGGAAATCGAAGTTTCGTCGCGCCATAGTAACCGGCTGCCACAATTGCAACCATGGTCAGAATGGTCGCGCAGGCAAACACCGCGACGATCAAGCCGACGATCCACCATGCACCCTTGGCGGCTGGGACCATCAGTGCGGGGATCAGGACTTCGCACGGTCCGAAGATGAAGAGTGTGAAGAGCAGCCAGGGTGACCAGGTTTTCTGCGAATGGTTGTGGTGGACGTGGGCATGTCCGCCGAAATGTGTGTGGTGATGTTCGTGGACCGTTCCATCGGGATGGACGTGTTCGTGTGTGTGGGGTTTGCTTTTTATCGCCCGCCGAATCCCCCAGACCATGTACGCCAGCCCGACCCCGACCAGTAGCCAGGCAGCCAGGTCACCACGGAACGCTTCCAGCGCTTCCATGCCAGCCACAGATTTCGCCAGCGCGATCCCCACGACACCGATGACGGCTGACCCGAGAACGTGTCCCAGACCGCAAATGCATGTGACCACCAGCGTCCGGAGCAGGGACCAACCTCCCGCCCGCGCCATCGCAACGAATGGTAGATAGTGGTCCGGACCCGCCAGCGTATGCAACACCCCGGTGCTGCCCGCCAGCCAGACCAATGCAGAAACCGTACGTTCGTCCATGAGCCGCTCCCAGAGGGTACTCGCCCCATTGTACCACACATGGAGCGACGCCGCACGCCCCTGTTGACGTGACCCAATTCCTGCAGGAACGTCGGATGCTCAGCTCTGCTGGATGGAACGTTTTCGCACCGTACTACCTCCTTGTAACTTGATACGCGGAGAGACAGTCCAGACTGAACATTCGGTCTAAAGAGGCCGTACGACCCTCCGCAGGAATGGTTTGGTCATTACGAGTCGCTGAAGGGGTGTCCGTCTTGGGTATCTGAAAAATCATGTTTTGGCGTGCGAGGTATTCCCTGATCCCGCCCGGTGTTGTTCCATACCCAGACATGTCCGTTGTAATTCGGATGCGATCACCCTGGGTTCCCGAGAGAATTGTCTGGACCGAGTCTGTGTCCTGGTCCAGGGTTAAGAGCACTTGCGACTGCGTGATGTTCTCCACAAGCACATACGTCTCACCCACAAACGGGGCATCTTCAAAAATTGTGAGACTGTAACCCCAGTGAAGTTTATCCACCGGCATGGTGAATTCGATCACGGAAAAGAGTTCGGCTTCAGCCATCCCGCCAGGATTGTCGCCGCCGGGGAAGGGCGAAGCGAAGTAGCCTGCTGTGAGGTCAACACTGATCTGGATTTGCTCATCGGTCACATTGGAAATGCGAGATCTCCCAGTCCCGGCTGCATCTGCGCTAAGGCTTCCTTGGCCAGTGCTGTCGAGAGCGCCGAACCCCATGCCCGAATCTTGATTATCTACTGTAGTCTGGCTGCCAATTTCCAGCGGACCGCCATCGACAACGTTGCTCGTCCCGCTGCCCGAGGCATCGTGAGTCCAGTCCCAGATGTTCCCAGCCTCACACCGAGCGGCGCAGAGAACCACCAGCATGAATACAAACGATCGAACTACGAAAAACACATGTATTTGCATAAATCACCTAAGAAAGCTGTTTTCACCCTGCATCATTTAACTTGGTCGTAGATGGAACCGGTAAATAGAACCTGCATCTGGCCGTAGTCAAGCAGGTCGACGTTCCCGTCGCCGTTGAAATCGAGGCTGTCGCAGTCATCAACTTCGGGCGGAGGAGGGTTGGCTACACATTCGGACAACGCGGCCAGATCGTCGAGGTCGATTTCATCGGTGATGGCTGTCATGCCCTTGATGCTGGGGAAGACAGTGAGGCCAACAGCGGTTCCTGCACCGGTGTCGGGGTCGATCACGATAAGCTGCTGAGTGAGCAGGTCAGTGCCGTAGAGGATGTCGGTTTCGTTGTCGTACGCAAGGCCATCCACGCGGCCAAAGCCCGTATCGCCAACCCCGGTGCTCAATCCGGTGTTCACGTCGATGGTGACGAGTAGATTGTCGAAGCTCTCCGTTCCGTAAAGGGTGTCGGAATTGGCATCGAACGCCAGGCCGCGAACGCTGTTGACACCCAGCGGCCCGACGATTTCACCCGCACCGGTGTCTGGATCGATCGTGATCAACTCGTCGGAGAAAATATCGACGCCGTAGAGGGTTTCGGTGTTGGGATCGAACGCCAGCCCCTCCACACAGCACAATCCAATGGGACCGACAACGGTATCGATTCCAAGGTTGCGATCCATCGTGATAAGCAGTGCATCGCCGAAAAAGTCGACGGCTGACCCGTAGATCGTGTGTGTGGCGGGATCGAACGCCATCCCTCGAATCGAGTCGTTCGTAAGGGGAACAACCGATGTGGTGGAAGCGTCTGTGACGTCGATCGTCATGAGTTGAAACGTGTTCTTGAGCACACCAAATAAAACGCCTCCGTCCGTATCGTATGCGAGACCATCGATATTACTAGATACGACCGCTCCGATCAGGGTGAAAGTAGCGTCGTCTGTGTCGATGGTGTATAAGAGGTTCGTGTCTATACCGTAGAGTTTCCCGGAATCCGGATCAAAAGTCAGTCCCAGGATCAGGTTTCCAGATACACCCCCAATCACCGATTCCACGCCACTGACCACATTCAGTGCGATCAATTCATCAGCAAACCAATCAATCCCGAATAGCGTGTTCGTCTTCAATCCCGAATAGCGTGTTCGTCTCGGCGTCAAACGCCAACCCACCAACTAAACCCTTCCCGAACGTTCCGACAGCTTCAGCGTGTCCCGTGGCCGGGTCGATGGCCAAAATAGTTGGTGAAAAAGTCACACTACCATAAAGCGTGTTCGTATTGGGATCAAACGCCAACGCCCAGACGTCGTCAAATTCGATGGGGCCGATTGTGGTTCCTGTCCCGGTGACCGGGTCGATGGCAATGAGAAGGTGATCCACATTGTCCACGCCGTACAATGTACGCGTGTTGGCATCGTACGCGAGCCCTTCAACATCGCCGAACCCGCCAAATCCGACACCAGTGACAGCCGAGGCTTCGCCGGTAGCAGCATCCACGTTCAGAAACACGCGATCGTTCACGCCGACAAGGACGTTGCGACCTTCTGCAATCGCACTGCCTGCAAGTGCACTGTCTGCAAGCGCACTACCCGCAATTGTGGCTGAACATGCGAGCAGGATGGTAGCCAGTTTCGGTAGCCACCACACTCTTGCCAAGGAAACCATAACGCCCTCTTTTCCCTCGCGAATTACGAGTATCCCATCGTGTGATTGTTATACGGACCTCCGACGATACGATTATATCCAGCCCAATCCTCAGATTCCAAACAAAATCGACCTGCCACGCCCATCTGGCGGACGGGCGGAAAATTTGCAGGATCGACGCTGTCAGGCTTGGCGGATTGCACGAAATGGGTATGGTGATGGCGTGAAGGTGGTCGCCGGTGGCGGCCTGGGTCGGAAAGACCATTCGTGAAACATAGACAACAGGTAAACATAGACAACAGGTTATGTCACACAGACCTCTCAGGGAGACAGTCATGAACCGTTACATCGTAGCCGGAATATCGTTCCTCTCGCTCGCAGTACTGCCGACGCTCGTCCTATGGACCGCCAGCCCCAGCGTCTCCGACGCACACTGCCAGGTTCCATGTGGTATCTACGACGATGCAGCACGCATCAAGAATATACGCGAAGACGCGACCACCATCGCCAAAGCCATTGCGCATATCACAGACATGGCCTCTCACAAGGGCAAGGATACACACAACGCGAGGAACATCAATCAGACCATCCGCTGGGTCATAACCAAGGAAGAGCACGCCTCGCACATCATAGAAGTCGTCAGCCAGTATTTTCTTACCCAGAAGGTCAAACCCGTCGCCAGGGGTGCAGACGGATATGATGCATACCTCAGCACATTAGCGGACCATCACGCCGTCATGAGTGCAGCCATGAAGTGCAAGCAGAATGCAGACCCCGCGACGGTCACCGCGCTGAACAAGGCGGTCGACGTGCTGGCTGGACATTATTAAATCCAACGGTGCAAGGTCCGAATAACGCGGCGAATACTGCCGACATGGTAATATGTGCGTCAGCAAATTGTATTATTCGTGTCGGTAACTTCATCATGTAGTCCCGATAAATTGTAATATCTCTATTGGCCATGACCCGTGCTATACGCAGGTCATGGCCAATTTCGATATCGGTCTATGCCGCAGCAGATCTATCGGTCGTGCTGATTCTACCTATCGGGCGTTGCAGTATATAAATCAATTGAGAATGCTGCTGCAAAGTTGACTTCGAGGTTTTGCGTGCCATGATTGAACGTGGGAAGACAAGACAACCGCGATTTCACAGAGGCAGCAATACATCAGTTCCTTCAGTGGTTTCAACGTGTGTGCTGAGAGGATTGAGTGAGTCGGCGTTTCGCGGCAGGTTTTGTGAAAAGTGTGGGATATTGATTTATTCAGTCAATATGAAAAAGTGCAGGTGACCGGCTCCGCGGGGTGCGGAGGGGATGAAGGGTGCAAGTAGAGGAAAAGGAGCAAGTATCAATGAAAATGGCAAACGCATACAAGAGATATGTACTGAGCATGGGTACTCTGGCAGTTGCGGCCATGGTGGGTACACCGGCGGCTCAGGCTGGCCTGATTACGCTTGAGGATATGAACTCAACGGTTACGATCGATACGGACAGTTCTGATGGTATGTCGAGCTGGGTAGTGGATGGCGTGGACAATCTTTATCAGCAGTGGTTCTGGTATCGCACGGGCAATATGACCTCTGAAAATTCGATCGATCAGCTGAATAAGCTCGACGTCACAACGAACGACCGCAACCCACTGTTTGATACGCGTGACGACGCCGTGACGATTACCTATGGCGACGGGTTGACGCTGCAGGACAGCGGACTGGTCATCCAGGTGAAGTTCAGCCTGACAGGCGCCACGCCCAATAGTGGAATTTCAGACATTGCAGAAGAAATCGCGCTCTACAACTTCTCTGATGAAGCAATCGATATTTCGTTCTTCCAGTATAGTGATTTTGATCTCAATGGTACTGCGGGTGGCGATACGGTGTATCGGACCAATGACAACACTTTCCGTCAGCGTGACGAATCCGGTGTTGAGTTCAGCGAGACTGTTGTCACGCCTGTTCCGACTCGTTATGAAGCAGCCTATTACAGTGATCTCGTCGACCGTCTCGACGATGACTCCATCACAGTGCTCGGAAACATCGGCGGTCCGGTGACTGGTGATGCAACGTGGGCGTTCCAGTGGGATCTCACCATTGGTGCAGGCAACAGTTTCCTCATCAGCAAGGACAAGTCCATTCAGGTGCCTGCTCCGGGTGCAGCGATTCTGGCATCCCTCGGGTTTGGATTCGCTGGCTGGGTTCGTCGTCGCAATGAAAAATGCTAGACCAGTGTGGGTAGATTGACACAGATACACTTGTAGAAAAGACGTTCGCAGTATTGCAACATCCTGAAAACTCAGCCTGACGTATAGACTCGCGAAACCCCTGTTCCATATGGAACAGGGGTTTTTGTGTATGCACCAACTGTGCACCTCGGAATAGATGGAATTCATCCTGAGAAGGTGTATGTCTCCGAATAAGATGGTGGCAACTCGTGATTTCCAGTCTCGAACCTGATACACTCGGACGGACGCAGGGGCAGTCCGTCGGCTGCTCCGCCAGTGAGTCCGGTAACAAACGCGGAGTGTATGGAGATGAATTACATCTTGAACAGGACATCATCGAGGATTGTCTCCCTGATAGTCATACTGCTCGAAATAGCAACTTGCGCATCCTATGCTGTTGCTCAGTGCGCCCACGGCGACCCCGACGGGAGTGGAAGTGTGGGTATGAACGATTATGCAGCGTTTGTCGATTGTGCGACTGGTCCTGATCGCGGACCCCTGCAGAACGGTTGTGGGCCAGTGGATCTTGACGGCGACGGTGATGTGGACCTGCTCGACTTCGGTCGCTTTCAACGCATGTTCGGAATCACCCATGGGATACTCTTCGCCAGTCGCGTCTACGACACAGGAGATTCCCCTCGTTCGGTGGCGGTCGGTGATCTGAACGGAGACGGGGATCTCGACCTCGCCGTGGCGAACTTTGAGGGCGACAACATCTCAGTTCTTCTACGCAACGGCGACGGTACCTACGCAGACGATGTGCGCTATGACACAGGAAACGGTCCTCGTTCAGTGGCCATCGGGGACCTGGACGGTGACGGGGACATGGATCTAGCCGTAGCCAACGCCAACGCCAACGACGCCAGCATCTCGGTGCTGATGAACAATGGCGATGGTACCTTCGCCGACGATGTACTCCATGGTGCGGGATCGCTCCCACAATCGGTGGCGATGGGGGACTTGAACGGTGATGGAGACCTCGACCTCGTCGTTGCCTATCAGGGCGGATTCAACATCGCAGTACTACACAACCAGGGTGACGGAACCTTTTCCAGCGATATTCTCTTTTTTGCCGGCGGTCAGCCAGTGTCAGTGGAGATGGGGGATCTGGATGGTGACGGAGACCTCGACCTCGCCGTGGCAGTGTTCGACACCGACAACGTCGCAGTGCTGCTGAACAATGGGAACGGGGCCTTTGCAAACGCAATTCTGAACAGTGTCGGGGATAATCCTCGATCAGTGGCTGTCGGAGACCTGGATGGCGATGGAGACCTCGATCTCGCATCAGCAAACAGCGACAGTGACAATGTCTCGGTATTGCTGAACCTTGGCGATGGTACTTTTGAGATCGATGTGCTTTACGAAGCAGGTGAATCTCCACAGTCTGTTTCTGTGGGAGACCTGGACGGCGACGGTGACCTCGACCTGGCGATCGCCAATTTTGAAAGTGACAACATTCTTAGATTGGGAAACAACGGCGATGGTTCCTTCTTCACGGATCAGCAATATGCTGTAGGGCGTGAGCCATACGCGATGGTGGTCCATGATCTGGACGGCGACGGTGATCTCGATTTCGCCGTAGCCAACTCTCTGGGTGACAACATCGCCGTGATGCCGAATCATGGTGAAGGTGTTTTCGACGAGGTTCTTCACAGGACGGAAGACATGCCCAATTCGCTTGCTGCAGGCGACCTGAACGGTGATGGACATCTGGACTATGTCACGGCGCACAGGTTAAGCAACATGGTTTCGATTCTGCGGAATATGGGTGACAATACATTCGCGGACCCGGTCTCCTTTCTCGTAGGCGATTCTCCCTGGGGGGTCATTGTCGAAGATCTGAATGGCGACACATTTCCGGACATTGCTGTGTTGGATCTTCATCGCCAGAATGTTTCGGTGCTGTTGAACAATGGCAATGGTGTGTTCGTCTATGAAACACAATATCCCGCGGGGAATTTGCTCCACTTAATGATCGCAGGCGACCTGAATGGCGACGGATTCCCGGAGATTATCGTGACAAATGAGGACTTCTTTGGTCCCAGCACAATCTCAGTGTTGCTGAATCTGGGTGATGGAACATTTGCAGACCCTTCACCCTACGATATTGGGACATCTCCCACCTCGATGGTCGCTGGAGACCTGGACGGTGACGGTGACCTGGACCTGGTGGTGGTCAACCGCGGAGATCCATTCGGTGAAGACAATGACATCTCGTTGTTGTTCAACAACGGTGATGGTACATTCGTGGACGAAATCCAATACAACGCAGTGGAAATGCCTTCGTTGGTGGCTGTCAGTGATCTGGATGACGACGGGGATCTTGAACTTGCGGTGATTAGCGGGATCGACAGCAACATCTCGGTGCTGATGAACAATGGCGATGGTACCTTCGCAATAGATGCGACGTACACCATCAGTTCCGGTGCCAACGCCATCGTCTTCGGGGATGTAAATGGTGACGGAACCATCGACCTCATCGCCGCAAGTTCTTCCAACTACGCGATATTGCTGAACCAGGGGAACGGCACTTTCGCCGACGAACTACGCTTCGGAACTGGTGCAGCGAGTGGATCGGTGACGATCGTCGACGTTGGAGACGATGGAGATATCGATGTTGTCTCGCTCAAACGCCTCAGCAATATGGCTTTTCTGTTGAATCGCTGCATTCCCTGATGGGTTATCTCTGAACACAGTACAACCTCTAAACACAATACAACCTCTAAACACAGCACAACGCAGTAAAAACCTTGATCGTCGGGCATCGATGCAGGACCGGTTCGTTTTATCTGACGTCGGGGGGAATCTCTATGAAGGTGATATCACGGAGGATGGCAGGAGTTCGGGCATTTCGCAAAAAATTGTAATTAGCACCAGTTCCGCCCCAATATAACATTCATGTCACATGTACAGGATTCTCCCCCTTGGCGCGGTCGTCCATGGGCATGATATTGGACCTCAGTAAAGCTGGGTCCCAGTAGGTGGGTCCATGGCAACGCCAGCAGGACAGGGCATACCGGTGTTGAGGCGAAGGGGCAGATGGGTTTGGTCGATATGATAAACCGGGTCAGAGCAATTGCAGGCCATATTTCATTGACAAGCGAGCGGTACTATCAAGGATCGTCCGTATACTACGCGCAGCACGTGCATCTGGGTGTTCGCGGCATGAGCATTGGAGCGTTGCATCATGAGTTCACAGTTGGGTCTTGAAATGGGCGGTCATCACCAATCCGGGCATTCCGATTCCGGTCATCACCAGTCCGGGCACTCGCCGGGCAAGTTGAGTCCGTTGGGATGGTTTGGGATCGTGTGTGCTGTCGTCGTCTTCGGCATGCTCGTTTTTACGACCTATATTTCCGGCGACCACGGGGCACACGGTGCAACTGCAGAGGCTGCCCACCACACCCCGCCGCTGTTCGCCTGCCTGCCATTCGTCGCAATCCTGCTTGCCATCGCACTCTTACCCCTGTTGCCAGCCACCGCCGAATGGTGGGAGCATAACAGCAATCGTCTCCTGCTCTCGCTCGTCCTGGGGGCGATCACCCTAATCTACTACGCCATGGCGGATGGCATGCCGATGGTGGTCACAGTCCTGGAACACGCATTGATGGCTGAGTACATCCCATTCATTGTGCTGCTCTTCGCCCTCTATGTCATTTCAGGTGGTATTACCTTGAAGGGCGATCTTGCTGCCCACCCCTCAACCAACACTGTCTTCCTCGCAGTTGGAGCTGCCTTGGCGAGTTTTATCGGAACCACGGGTGCGAGCATGCTGTTGATTCGACCCTTGCTGCAGACAAACTCTGAGCGGAAACATGTAACCCATACTGTCATTTTCTTCATCTTCCTCGTCAGCAACATTGGCGGAGCGCTCCTGCCTATCGGGGATCCACCATTGTTCCTGGGCTACCTCCGAGGCGTTCCGTTCCTCTGGACCCTCTCGTTGTTCACGCCCTGGCTGGTCACGTCCGTGATCCTCCTTACCATCTACTTCGTATTTGACACCCTCGCGTACAGGAAGGAAGAGAAGAAGGACATCCAGCTCGACGAAACGCAACGGTCCCCGCTCAGCCTCAAGGGCAAGATCAATTTCGTATACCTCCTCGGCGTCGTATTCTGCGTCGGGACGCTGGATTCAAGCAAGGACTTCCTCGGGCTTGGTTTGTTCACACCGTTTCCGATGATGCGCGAACTCATGCTGATTATCCTGGTGGGTATGTCGCTGAAGACCACACCCAAAGGCCTCCGCGAGTCCAACCAGTTCAATTACCACGCCATCCTCGAAGTTGCAGCACTCTTCATTGGCATCTTCATCTGCATGCAGGTTCCCATCGCCATCCTGCATGAAAAGGGTGCTGAGCTTGGGCTGTCACAGCCATGGCACTTCTTCTGGGCGACAGGCAGTCTCTCAAGCTTCCTCGACAACGCACCGACCTACGTCGTGTTCTTCGAGACAGCCCAGGTCATGCCAACAGGAGCTGAAGAAACGCTTGCACTCGGAGGGGGCGGTCATATTGCAGTACACTTCCTGACCGCGATAAGCCTCGGAGCTGTGTTCATGGGCGCGATGACCTACATCGGAAATGGCCCGAATTTCATGGTCAAAAGCATCGCCGAGCAGTCCGGAATCCGCATGCCGAGCTTTTTCGGATACATGCTCTGGAGCGTAGGTATTCTATGTCCCGTCATGTTGCTCGTAACGTTCTTCTTCCTCTAGCCGATTGTCTTGGTCCCCCATGTCATCAGGCATGGGGGAACCAGTGACCGGTTGTTCTGCGTGTTTTGAAATCATTCAGGCGAGTTGTTGGAACGCCCGCGCTGCGGACCCTACAATAAACGTGCAAGGTCGGCTACGATGGACTCGTGATGCTCGATCTCTGGCGACGATTTCAAGAACAGGTCTGGTGGCGGCGCGTTCCGTTGAAGGGAGCGATTCTACTCGGCACCATCTTCGTCGTCTGTTTTCCATACCCAAATGTCTTCCTTCGCCACATCCAGCACTGGCGAGATCCAAACGCTCTGATCGATCCCGAATCGCTCGCCCTGAGACCCCTCATCGCAGAGTTGAAACCGAAGCTGGAAGGTATCGAACCAGGGCCGGAAGCCCTCAAGGTCGTCGAGCGATTCGTCCTGGAAAAGGTTCCCTACGCATGGGACTGGGACACATGGGGCGTCGCGGACTACTTTCCAACAGTCGATGAAGCGCTTGCTGCCGGCCAGGAAGATTGCGACGGGCGGGCCATCGTTTCCGCGTCACTCCTGCGAAATTTCGGGTATCAGGCTGAGCTGGTGACAGATCTCGCCCATGTCTGGGTGAAGACAGATCGCGGCGAGACCATGGGGCCCGGGCCAATGGGGAAAGCCATCGAAACCAAGGGCGGCAAGGTCAGGATTCACTGGGATGCGCTGGCGAACATCCCGCGATCATTGGCCTACGGGCTGGCAGTCTTCCCGGTATCGCGAGAGCTGATGGTCCTGGGCGTCTACGTTGTGTTGGCGATGCGGCGGCGGATGAGCAGGTGGTCGATCCTCGCAGGCGTGGTATTCCTGCTGGATGGATTATTCCTGCTTCGGATTGCGGGTGCGAATGCCTGGCAGGCGGATGTTACAGGGCAGATGATCGGCCTGGCGAATCTCCTGATCGGCGTTCTGGTGTTGCACGCGGCGCACGTCCGTGCGCGGCGGATGTACGGACCCGCTCTGCAGACCGTCGCGGCAAGCGTTCCGTAAAGTCGCAGTGTCCATAGTGCGAATCTGCTGGACGAGCGTTGGATTGTGGCATGAAGGATGCGACACGACCGGACCGTACGCGTGGGCATGGCTTCACCCGCGCTGGTGCAACTGGCGGCTTGTCCACCTGCGTATTTTGCATCACCACTGAACCCTCCTCCCCCGGTACACCCATCGATCAGCCGGGTGCAGTCCACAGGTACCCGTGATGCCACGGTTCGTGTAGACTCTGCCCCGTGAATGACAATACCGAAGCTCAAAACGCGAAAAACGCTGTGGCAGACAACCGCAACGCCGCCGGTCGCATCGAACCGTGGGTAGAATTACGCTCGGTCCGCGACCATGTATACATCTTCGAACGGATGGTCGCAAAGGCATCGCCAAAGGCACGCCAAGGCGATTGCGTCGCGGTCTACGACCGACATGGGATGCTTCTGGGGCGGGCGTTGTACAACCCGAGATCGCGCATCGCCCTCCGCATGTTGACCACGGGCGATGAACCGGTAGACGACGCGTTCTGGAAAACGCGGATCGCAGAGGCAGCCCAGCTACGCATCGCGACCTTGCACCTCTCCGACACCACCGATGCGTACCGCCTCATCCATGCAGAGGCAGACGGATTGAGCGGATTGATCGTTGATCGCTACGACGACACGCTGAGCGTGGAGGTCTTCAGTGTCGGCATATGGCGGAACATCGAACGCATCCTCGAGCTTCTTCACGACACGGTCGGCACGAAGCACCACATCGCGGTCAGTGACGAGAGGGCTGCGCACCTGGAAGGCTATGCGGGCGGGCGGATCGTCTCGGAAGGACTTCGCAGCACGCTGAAAATTTCCGAGAACGACGTACGCTTCAAGGTGCGGTTCGACGGAGGACACAAAACGGGCTTCTTCTGCGACCAGCGTGAAAACCGCCACCACCTCACGCAATACACGCGTAACCAGGACGTCCTCGACCTCTGCTGCTATGGCGGTGGGTTTGGGCTGTATGCAAAGGTGAAGGGTGCAGCCAATTCCGTCACCTGCGTCGATCTCGACGAATTCGCAACCGCCCTGACAAGAGAGAACGCGAACCTCAACCAGGTGAAGCTCGATGTTGTGCAGGCAGACGCTTTCACCTACATGCGACAGATGGAGCAGAACAAACGGACGTTTGGCGTCGTCGTACTCGATCCGCCGAAGCTGGTCTTTGGCAGGAATGATACGGACGGGGGGCAGGCGAAGTATGCGGATATGAACCGCCTGGCTGCCGGGCTTGTGAAGCGTGGCGGACTCCTGCTGACCTGTTCATGCAGCGGTGCGGTGGGGCGTGACGACTTCCTGCACTGGGTGACGAGTTCCGTACGGCGGGCAGGGCGGTCGTGTCAGATTCTCCAGGTGACGGGTGCGGGCGCGGACCATCCCGTGTCGCCGAAATGCCCCGAAACCGAATACCTGAAAGCCGTCTGGCTTCGGATTCTATAGCAAGCACATTCGCAACCCACGCCCCAGGCAATGCAGCACAACACCCTGCCCGGATGATTCAGCTGACGGATCCATTGTCCTGACTTCGGGCGGCTCCATGCTGTATGAGTATCCCGGAAATGGTCGGAACCAGCAGTAAAAACGGGAAGAAGAACCCGTAACTGGAGAGGCTTTGGTAGTGCGGACCAAACGTGCGCGAATTGGACGCAAGTGCAACAATGCCCGAAACAATAAAGAGCGCACCCACAAACGAGGTGATCACGATGATGGTTTCGCGGACGTGGGAGACACTGAAAATGAACACCGTCAGGAACGCCAGACCAAGGACGATGTAAATGGTCGGTGCAGGGACCGTGGTGGGACCGAGCATCGTCCAGAATGTAAGCGAACCCAGCGTCCCGGAGAGGATCGGAGACGCGTAGCGATTGAGAACATACCCAAGACCAAACAGAGAAACCAGCCCGATACCTGACAGCATCAGTGGGTTTCCCTGGTATTCCCCGATGAAGTAGCCAGCCGAGGCTCCCATAATGGCGTAGGTAAAGAGTATCGCCACCCGGGCGAACTGCCATCCCGTCAGCAGGAAACCCATCCCGCAGAGAAACAGCACCAGCCCCAGAACATTGTCCATGCCCTGCATCAGGAGCAACCATTGGAGTACAACATTACGCATTGTCCCGATACCCCCTGTATCTGCGATAACGCCTGTGTCCGCGATATCACCTGCGTCACCGATCCCTGCACAACCTGCATACTATCCATAGGATATCGGCGACCCGTGAGGACGGCTTTGCGCCAAAGCAGTGGTGACCAGGGGGTCCGGTAACGGTGTGGAAACGCAGGCAGGGCAAGGCAGAACATTCCCGGACGAGACACGCCGAAAAGGACCATGCCGTGATGAAGCACGTCGTCCGATTTACACAGCCGCTGATTTCGACTTGGATTTCGACTTATCGGGCCGAGTCAACAGAAATTGCAGGATCAGCGAGCCAGCCACAAGAACCGAACACGCAATGCCGATCGTCTGCGGATTCTTGAGACAGGACTGGTAGGTGTCCGGCGACCAATGTTGCATCATGGACGTCACACCGGACATCAACAGCGCGACGCCGCCAATCGACGTGAGCAAAATCGTCGTCATCCGCGAAGCGACAAACCCGACAGCGAACCCGAATATCCCCACGACCAGGCTGAGAATGGTCATGTGTCGTCCAAGATTCACATTGGTCTCACCAGCCCTGGACCAGATACCGCTCAGCCACGCCTTGAACTCAGGGTTAATATCGGACGCCAGCACGCCACCTTGCCCCCCGCCAATCCCGATCACCTCGCCGACAGTCTGTCCCTCACTCATTCCGATCCCCTCACTCATTCCGATCCCCTCACTCATTCCGATCCCCTCACTCATTCCGATCCACTGCGGCATGGATGAGATGGATTCGACGTGCGGCAGAACCGCCTGATACCCATATCCGCCCGATGCGATCGAAGCCAGTGCAACGGCAGCGAAAATCCCGATCCAGACACGTCGGAACAGGTATCCCAAAATACCCATGGAAATCCCGCCGACTGGAACCCCGATCGACAGGGGGATGTCTGCCCGCTGGCAGATCCATGTTGCGAATCCAAGTCCGATAATCCCAAACCCGACCCCCATGGCGAAACGGGCCAGCTTCGCGCCCAGGACAGCGATCCCAAGCCCCAGCAGAGCGATGACGACGGGTCCGATGGTGAAAACAGGAATCCCCACCTCATTCGGGACATAGTTCCGTATCAGCACGTCAAGGTTTTGAAATATCGGACTTAAATCTGTCATAACACCCAACCCTGATTCAGCACCCAGTTCCACAGTCGTCATCACACAAGCCTCCCGAGAGGGCATACCCTCCTGTGCGGGTATTCGTCGGACACACCGCTATATTTTCGTAACTCCCTGTTCTGCGAGAAATTCGTCGAATCGCACGCATTATTGTCGCTCATCCCCATTCAGATGACCAGTCAGTTGTCCATCCAGAAGACCAGTCAGTTGCCCATCCACAGGGACCAGTCAGCGGCCCATCGAGATGGCCGGTCTATGATTACTGGAAATTGTATCCTGAGTCTCCTGTTATAAATCTGTCTGGATAAATTGAAATGTCAATGTAATGCAGTCCGGCGTCTACGGCACCCCATTTTCGATAATTCTCGCGCAGGATCTGGATTTTCTGCTCCGGGAGGTTTTCTTCGATCTCCTTGCCGGGTGCGGAACCCCATGCGATGCGTCCACCGGTTGCGGTGGCCAGGACGATGCGTGGTCCGACGCTGTCCTGTGTTCCGTCGAAATTTCCGAGGAGTACGCC
>JAJRYY010000066.1 GCA_024275565.1 Planctomycetota bacterium | reverse complement strand
CCGCGTTTACGCAAGGTGTGTGGCTGCAAGCAGCTGGTCCGCTTGCGTACAGCACTGCAAACGCATTTGAAAGGCTGCCTCGAACAGGTGGCATAACCCCATGGAGCCGTTCGCAATTTCAACTAAGAATGGCATTGACCCTGATCCACATGAACGGTGACAGCAACTCCTGCCTGTTAGGCTCAGGCACACCGTCATCTCGTCGATGGAAAACCGCGAGCATCGTGTCAGGTACTGTCTGAAATCTCACGGGTTCTGGATCAGCAAGCCGACAGCACGATAGGCCCGGATTCGCCACGGCGCAGCGAGGCTGAACAGGAATCTGCGGCCAGATCGATCGAGACCATCCCTGCGTACCGGGAATGGGCTGAAGGGTACCATCAGCCGAAGCAAACATACTCGCATCGCGAGCAGGAGCGTGCAATCTTCTTTGGCCCACTGGCGCAGGAAGTACTTCAGACACTCCTGATCAATCGGGCTGAGGATACCCGTCCCACACCTCTCTTGAGATGGGTCTGAAGCGGCAGGCCGTCCCGCCAGCAGATGGTCTGCTTGCCTGTCATTGCCTGCCAGTCTACTTGCCAGGCGGTCCGAAACAATAGACCACGCCGTCGTGGTTCGCGATGACGAGGCGGTTTGCGGCGATGGCTGGGCTTGCGGTGATGGGTGCGCCGGTTTCGTATCGCCAGATCTCCTTGCCGGATACAAGGTCAAGCTCGTAGAGGATGCCATCGTTGGATCCGAAAAATATGCGCTTTCCAACGATGACGGGCGAGGAGTCAATGCGGCCGCGTGTGCGGAATTGCCACATCTCCTCGCCAGTGTTTGGATTGAGGGCGCGGAATCGTTTGTCGCGACCGCCGATGAGGATGGCGCGATCGGTGATGGCTACCGAGGCGAGGTATGGGAACTCGCGGTCGGGATCGCGGAAGGTCCAAAGAATCTTGCCAGTGGTGTGGTCGATGCACTTGATCTCACCGCCATAGGTTCCGACGTAGACGCGGGAATCTGCGACGGCGGCGGAACATCCGGAGACAGCGTCCATGGCGACGCGGCGGATTTCCGAACCGTCTGCAATATTTGCGACATGTAAG
Source organism: Planctomycetota bacterium (assembly GCA_024275565.1). GTDB lineage: Bacteria > Planctomycetota > Phycisphaerae > UBA1845 > UBA1845 > JAJRYY01. Next base: position 24,828 of record JAJRYY010000066.1, on the reverse strand, counting down.
AATTCGTCGCATCCTGCCACGAACACGCGGGTGGATTTGACGCTCGGAGTGCCTCCCGACGCGTTGCCATGCGAAACGAGCGCTGATGCCCGGATTCCCGGCGTGCCGTGGATGCGGCCTTCGGTTTCGAGCTTCCAGAGGAGTGATCCGTCGCGGACGCTCAGGCAGTAGAGGAACGCGTCGTAGGAACCGAAGAGAATTCGGTCGTTGTGCATGTTGGGCGATGAGATAATCTGGGAACCTGTTTGATAGGTCCAGCGGGGTTTTCCGGTCTTGGCGTCGAGGGCGAAGAGGATGCCGTCGTCGTTTCCGAAATAGACCGTATCACCATGGACGAGTGGCGATGAGAGGATGGGGGCGTCGGTCTTGTGGGTCCATTTTGGTTTTCCGTTGCCCAGGTCGATCGCATGGAACACGCCATCTTCGTCGCCGAGGTAAACTGTGTTGTTGACGATGGCCGCGGATGAGGAGACTGCCTCGGTGGCCTTATAGGTCCAGAGGCGGGCGAGCTTTTTGGGAAGCGAAGAAACCGCAACGCCTGTGAGCGATGGGTTGCCTCGGAACATTGGCCAGGATGTTTCGGTGGCGGCGATCGCGGGAGTGGATACGGTTGGAGGGGCGGCGAAAACTGGAGACATGATGCACAGCGTGATTGCAGCCGTGATGCATGTGATCGTCCGCATAGCAAACTCTGCAATCGATCGGTATGAACGCCGGCGCACAAGTCGCCAGTGGCACCCGGCGATGGTTTGCACAGTGGCCCCTGCATGCCACCACGTCAGCCGTCGGTCCGCACAGCAGACCCTGCAGGTCACCTTCCTATTCCTGTTCGACATTATTGCGGTTTGAAGCGGAGGACCATGGCTGCTCCGGCGGCAGCTAGTAGCAGCCCCATATAGAACAGGATCGACGGTGATTTGGCGGGTTTATGCCACGCCATAGAGACCAGCGTGTTGACGATGGGCGCACCGGCGAATACGAGCGGAGCGACGATCAGCGGATTGCCCTTGAATTTCATGGCAAAGACGATCCCCAATGCTCCGATGGCACCGAGGATTCCAGCGAACAGGGAGATATAACTGCCCTTCGCGTTAAATACCCATGGTTCGTGGCTGGGAGCGTTTGTCGCAATCCCGTAGCGGAGGTATGCGACGACCAGGGCGGAGGTGATACAATATGCCAGACCAACGAAAAGGAATGCACGGAGGGCAGCCGGTTGACCGAGGGCAGTCTGCCCCTGATGCAGGGTTGGGACGTAGGCACCCCAGCAGAGGATGGTGAGGGCGACGAAGAAGGTCCAGGTTGGCATGGTTTGCTCCTGTGGTGGTTGATGATTTTTCGTGCAGCGACCTTACCGCTGACATGATTGTCATGTGTCACGGTAGCGGATGTTCATGGGGATTCAAGTTTTGCGCGAATGTCGTCGGGGATGTCGATGGCTTGAAAGGATCCATCCTTGATGGCGCAGCAGACAGCCGTCATCTTCCCGAGTGCAAGGCGTTTCCCGTTGCAGGAGAACTCGATTTCAACGGTGATGGAACGTGTTCCGACGTTTTCCAGTGTCAGCGACAGATCGAGTTCGTCTTCAAATCTGGCGGGTGCGAAGTATTCGCAGCTTGTGGCGACGCGGGGCCAGGAGATGTCGAGGTCGTCGTGGCGCGTGATGACGCTGATGCCAATGGATCGCCAGAACCCATGCTCGGTCTCCTCCATGATGCGGTAGTAGTTGGAGAAGTGGAGGACGCCGGCGAGGTCGGTCTCGGCGAACTGGACCTGTCGTTTTCTGGTGAAGCTTGCAGGCATATTATGCTCTCAATTCCGACAGAAAGGATGGGTGGCCCATGTCTTCAGACATGGGGGAGGCGAAGAGGGTCGAGGCTGTGCGCGATGTGCGACGACGGAGGCGACCTACGGCGATCATCGACTCCCCCACCTCCAGTGAGGTGAACCACCATGCCAGATGCAGAACTCGCACACTCTGCTTAATGAACATATTATGCTCTACCTCCAGACAAGCTGGGTTCGCGCTTCGCGACTGAGAGCGATGCTGGTGGGTCGAAAAATTTGGCGACGGTGGCTGGTGCGGGCGGCGGCGTCATGAGCGAGACAACGAACATGGCGATGGCTGACATGGTCACCATGATAGCTGCGGGCTGCATGCCGAAAACAAGGTATCCACGATCCGCACCGTAACCCGATTGAGCGAAAAAGTAGATCCATGTGGCTGCTGCGGTAAGGATGCAGGCGTACGCCCCCGCTTTGGTGGCGCGTCTCCAGTAGATGGCTGCGAACACGAGAGGGAAGAGTGACGCAAAACCGGTGAAGCACCAGATGCCAAGGGTAAACACGCCGCGAGCGCCCTGCAATTTTACGCCGAGGGCGTAGGTGATACCGACGATAAGCACAACGAAGACGCGTCCCCAGAGAACCTTCTGATGGTCTGTGAGGCGATCGCGGGCGAAGTAATGCGCGACGATATCGTTGGTGAAGATGCTGCCGATGCAGAGAAACTGGGAATCGAGCGAGGACATGATGGCCGCCAAAACACCAGCCGTCAGGAAGCTTCCGAGCATGGGCGTCGAAAGCTTTTTGACCATCACGGCGAAGACGGCGTTGGGATTCGTAAAGCCCGGCGGAATGACGGGTTTTCCATCAAAAACAGCAGAGGTCGCCCAGACACCGATAAGCACGCAGGGAACCCACACAATCATAATCATGATGGGGTGTGCGACGACGGCGAGTCGGAACGATTTCGCAGATTTCGCCGTCAACCAATGCTGAAACAGGTGGGGAAACATGGCCACGCTCAGCGGGATGAACATATAAGTCAGGAAACCGAGCTGAGTTTCGGCGTGGGGCTTTTGGGGTTTGATGATGGCTTCTTCGGGGTTCGCTTCGTAAGCAGCCAGTCGCTGCTGATAATGCTCCATGTCAGCCTCAGTGACAGCGCGCTTGAGGCGGGTCGGATTGTGCTCCTTGACGAGTGCGGTTGCGTTTTTGACACCACCAAGTTCTGACGAGATAACCGAAAACGTCACCACACCGAAGACCATGAAGACGATCGTCTGAAACGTGTTGGCCCATGCGGTCCCCCGGACGCCGCCGAAAAAAACGTATGCCAGAACGACGAGGCAGATGACACCCGCACCGATCCAGAATGGCAGGCCACCCCGGGTATCGGGGAATGCTTCCGGGAATGCACCGGCTGTCACTTTGCTGATGACGGTCCCCGCACCGAGAACGCCGATAAGCAGGTATGGAATCACCAGTCCGACGAGCATGGGGAAGAGGACGATGCCGATTTTGTCGGAATCGAATCGATCGCGGAAAAACTGGATTTGCGTGATGTATCCGAATCGCTTCCCGAAGGACCAGAGCTTGATTCCGATAAGAAAGAAACATGCGGAATGGATGATGCCCGACCACGACGCGAGCTTACCGTACACACCAATGCCGGATTTGAAGGCTTCTCCACTACTGCCGACAAGCGCGAATGCGGTCATCGTGGTCCCGAACAGCGACATCAGCAGGACAAATGGACCGATTCCGCGCGAGGCGAGAAAGTAGTCAGCGGCGGTCCCTTTGAAGAATCGATTGCTGAGCAGACCCATCGCAAGGAGCAGGAAGAGGTAGCCAGCCATAACGATGATGGCGAGCATGCCGGGGTTGATTCCAGGATTCACTGTGCGCTACCCCCATCTGCGGAGTGACTGGGAGCAGCTTCGAAATCAACAGCCGATTCGGGATCAACAGCAGCTTCGAGATCGGTCGGCCAGCAGAATTTGACTGCCATCGCCCACAGACACGCGGCGGCAATGGAAACACCTGCGTGGTATGCGAGGCCAATGGGGATGAACCCGAGCACCATCGTATCGTTGTCGTTCCACCACCAGAAGTCCTGATGGAGAATGGCGAGCAGAATGATGAGTGCGAAAACGAAATGCTTCATGGGTTCGTACCGTTCCTTTCAGTCGCAGTGTATTGCTCGCTATCGGTGTTTTCTTCGGTTGCTTGCTCGTCTCCGAGATCAACCCATTTGCCAAGTTCCGTGAAAACCTCAGCCACATCGTCATTGAAAACGTCACCGATCAGGATACGGACAATATGGTCGTGGTACTGCGGATGCTGCTTGAGAAAGCGGGCGAAACTGAACTGGCGGTCGTAAAAGGTATAAACCAGCTTCCGGATCGTACCGATGGCTGCGTCGATTGGCGGCGCAAACGATTGGAGGCGAGCTACGGAAACATCACCAGCTACCAACGCTCCGTGGACCGTGTCCGCCGCAAGCTCGCCACTCTTCAAAGCCAGCATAAGACCTGAGGAATAGACCGGGTCGAGAAATCCGAAAGCATCGCCAATGAGCAGCCAACCGTCTCCGGAGGTCCTGCTTGCGGAATATGAAAAATCACGCGTGACGCGGGCATCGGAAATACGCTCTGCCTGTTCGAGACGACGGCGGATGCCGCGACAGTTTTGGATTTCCTCGTCAAGGATGGCCTGTGGGGCGTCGCCGCGACCGGTAAAAAGATGCGACGGCGGAGCAACAACACCGATACTGGCGACATTGTCGGGGAGCGGGATGAACCAGAACCACCCGGTTTTATTCTCGGTGTGAATGATGATCGTCGCACCGGCATTTCGCCCCATGTCTCGCTCTGCATTCTTGTAATAGGCGTAAATCGAAGCGTTTTTCAGGCGGGGGTCAGGTGCATAAAGGTCAAGCTGACGCGACAGAATGGCTGACGAACCTGATGCGTCGATGACGACCGTAGCGCGAAGCTCGACAGATTCACCATCCTCGATCATGACCACACCAACCGCCCGGTCACCCTCAAACAGTACATTTTTTACAGCAACGCCCTGCCGAACCGTAACACCCTTCTCGCGAGCATTGTCCAGCATCATCGGGTCGAACGTCTCGCGATGAACCTGCCACGTGCGCGACCACTCAGCCGGGTCGCGATCGGTAAAATAGAACGGCTGCGACTCCTTGCCGGATGCTGAGACAAACTGAACGCTTTCCTTGCAGGGGTACGCCGAGGCCTTCATTTTTTCGAGCAGGCCTAGTCGCTTGAAGGTCCAGTAAGTCTGCGGCATTAAGGATTCGCCGATGTGGTGACGTGGGAACGTGTCTTTTTCAAGCATGAGGACGTCGTGACCATACTCAGCAAGGATCGCCCCGCAGGTCGCCCCCGCAGGTCCGCCGCCGATAATAATGCAGTCGTGCTGCTTGTTGACGTTGTGGGAGTCGCGTGAATCCATGGCGTGCAGTCTACTCGGATTGGTGGTCTGTGACGAGTGGAGCAGCCTGTCGCTTCGCAGCGCAAACGACCTCCAGAAGCTGAATGGCTGGGCTGCCGTTGCAATGAATGATCCCGATGCGACCATAGACTGTTGCGGACAGGGGCTTGTCGAAATGTTTCAGAAGGGGCGATGGCGGATCGATGGCGAGGTACCATTTGGGTTCGATTTCACGAAGAATATCGTGCTGGATCAGGATGTCACCGAGGGGTATTGTCCGCTGGAGAATCTCGGATCGCACCACGTCTGGAACCTGCGCGAGGTCGATGCGAACGATACCGAATTCCACGACAGAAGGCGTATCCGCACGGGTGGCTGGCGATCCTGCGAGGGTGAGTATAATTTTGCGGGTGTAGGTATCGTCCGTGAGTTCGTGATCGAGCACGCTGAGTCCGATCGGCGCGTCGTGGTAATCGCGCAGGGTGGTTGTCATGTGATCGTGATGGACGAGCAGGCGTCGAAACGGATCGGGCACGTCAGATTCATGGACGACGCGGGCATGTTGTAAAATCTTGTCGGCATCGAGAAAACCGTTGCACAGGTAGGCAATCGCCTCGTCGGCCGTCTTGCATTCTATCAGGTGGACGTGCGTGTGCTTGTCTGCGGGCATCATGAATATCGGACGTCCCGGAATTCCGGCTCGAAGAAGTACGGCAGCATCGCATCGACGCGAAGCAGTCCGGCACGCGTGAGGTGGATGTCGTCACCGTCGATCTCAGCGAATCCATCCGCCACAATCCGACGAAACGCTTCGGCAAATTCTGTATGAATCTCAGCGTCGAATTTATCGCGGAAGTACGCAGCATTGATCCGTCCGAGCTTGAGCTGCAATATAAGCTCGCGAATAAGCCGTTGCTTCGGCGTCATACACAATGCCCGATGCACCGGAAGCTGACCGCGCTCCAACGTCTCAATATATCCGCTCCAGTCACCAGCATTCTGATAATGAACACCGTCCACATGCGAAAACGATGCAACCCCCGTCCCGATCATATCCGCCCCATGCCAGATCGCGTCACGGTAAACGAAATCGCTATGATCCGACGGTTTCACAAGTGTATATGCACTCGAAACGACGTACCCCTCCTTCTCAAACGCACGAAACGCGTAATCCACCCACGCACGCTTCGTACGCCAGTCTGCCACAGGGGGCGGATCACCAGAGGCCTTTGTAATCCTCGCAATCATGCTGTTGTGCGGAACTTCCATCTGATAAATCGTCAGGCAATCCGGAGCAAGTTCGAGCGCCTGATCGATCGCTTTCTTCCAGCCATCGTCCGTATCACCAACCATGCCGGCGATGAGATCGATATTGACCTGCGGAAATCCAACATCGCGAGCCCACTGATACGCCTTGAAAATCTCAGGAGCTTTATGTGCTCGACCATTGAGTTCGAGAATCGCATCATCAAAATGTTCGACCCCGATACTGACCCGCGTCACGCCAACATCGCGGATCGCCCGAAGCTTGCTTTCCTGAAGCGTACCCGGTTCGCATTCGAAGGTGACTTCACGGGCATCGGACCACGTCCAATGCTTGTTGATTCGCTCGACCAGCCGCTTCAACTGATCGGAACTCAGAAACGAAGGCGTCCCACCACCGAAGTAGACGAATTCAAACGTACGATCCGCAAGGCTTCGACGCTCAGCGTACAGTGCGACCTCAGTAGACAAGGCGTCGATATAGGTATCCACATCGCGGGCGTTTTTATCGGTATAGACCCGGAAATAGCAGAATTCACACCGTTTCCGACAAAACGGGATATGCAGATACAACCCCACCGGAGCAGATGCACCATCGGGATGCGGACGATCCAGCGCATCAAAAGCAGCCGGCACATACTCCGACGACCAGGTCGAAAAAGGCGGATAGTTGGAAACAAAATAGCTTCCAACATCGGTCTCTGCATCATCTTTCAAGACGTCAAACTGCATGGTTGTCAATCATCATTGCGTGTTGCATTTCGGATAGCTGTGTTGAGAGCGTCGCTGTTATCCGAGCCGTGACCGTAAGGGAGCGGACACTAGAGAAACTGCTACCTTACGGTCACGGCTCGGTACAAATACCATCCAACTGAACGCCACAATAACATATTATGGAGAAATTGTCAGATCGAATGTCGGAACTTGTAAGACTATATAAGATTAGTCGTAAGCAGCCCGATAAATCCCAAGCATATCGCGTTCAACAACCGGTCGAGGATTGAACTGAGCGGTCCACTGCGCAGCAGCCATCTTCGCAAGATCACCCAGCATGGATTCCGCAACCTCACATTCACACAATCGCGTCGGAAACCCAACCGTCCGAATGAGCGATTCAACAAAATCAGCCAGATCCCACGGGTCATCATGAATCGCAGCGTATGGATTCGCCCCCCCTTCGGCATTGAAGCGAATCACATGCGGCAGCATGAGCGCGACCGCCTTGCCATGCGTCACCCCACACATGGCAGTCACCGGATTCGCACACGCATGGGCTGCACCCAGCATCGCATGTTCGATCGCAGCACCCGCCAGATGAGCACCAAGCAGCATATCCGATCGCGATTGCGCTTTCGCAGAGGCTGACCCATCCGGTCCCATAACAATCGGAAACGCCGGTGCGAGCAGATCCCACGCAGCCCTGGAGAATGCCAGGGATATGTCACCACGCGTCGTGGCACCCGCAGATTCCACAGCATGTGTGATCGCGTCCAGACCGGTGGCGGCTGCAACGGATCGAGGCTGACTTTCCGTAAGATCAGGATCAAGAATCGCAACGCATGGACGCAGACCCCCTTCAGTCGGCAACCGTCGATCACCGCAGGCCATCTTCTGATGCGTATCAGGATCGGTGATGAGCGCAAACGATTGTGCTTCGCTACCAGTACCCGCCGTCGTCGGGACCGCGATCAGCGGAAGCATCGGTGTCGTCGGTTTGTTCACGCCCCAGTAATCCTGGACGCGCCCGCCGTTGGAAAGAATGAGATTGATCCCCTTGGCGCAGTCCATCGCACTACCACCACCGAGCGCAACGATAAGACCAATATCCAGATCACGGGCGAAAGCGACGCCAGCGCTCACATGCTCGGTGGTAGGATTTTCGCGGACGTCGGAGAAAACATGCGTCGCAAAACCACCAGCAGCCACCGCGTCAGCCGCTCGCTCAAAATGACCGGCTGCGATGATACCAGGGTCCGTCACGAGCAGCACCCCGCGACCTGAGTGAGCAGGCGAAGCGGCGACTTCAACCACATCGAGCGATTCAAAAACGTCGGCAACCGACCGCCCCAGCTCCCGGATCGCTCCGCGTGCAAACACAACGCGCACGGGCGATTCATCGAGTATATCCGGCAGTGGCAGTGATGCATCCGGCGGAATCATACAACAAGCTCGGTCTGAAACGCACGCTGGCGATAGAGCAGCTCGAAGAGATTCCCCTCATGCGGCTGATCCCAGCTAAGTCGCCACGTTGTAATCGCACCGATATTCAGGCGGTCGATATGCCCCGCTGCCATGAGACTTGAAATAAACGCTTCATCCTCAGTGATCGCAGACACAACGAGCGACGACCCTATAGATGAAGGCATTTCCGCAGTCGGACACTCCACGACCGAGGCATAGGGGAAAAGAAATTCGCGATTGGCCAGCGGATGATCACGCTGCTCGCAATGAACAATGGTGGGCAGCAAATACGCACATCGCCCCAGCCTGACGCTACGCGGTCCCCCGCGCTGAATCTCCGTAACATCGCTCGCACCACGTCCGCGCAGACCATGATCGATCGCGGCGTTAATATGGTCCGCAACCAGCGGATTCGCAAAGGCAGCCAAAGTCGCATCCGGATCGTCGGCAGGCAACGCCTTTCGCTCAGCCAGCCGTTCCGCCAGCGCTTCAGCGATCGCCCTACCGTGCTTCGGCGTCCAGACCGCCGACGCATTGATACAGGATCGACCGCTGTTGGCCTCAATGGATGACGCGATCAAATCGATATGATCCTCCCACTCGTCCGCCGCATCATCCCCAAATAGAATCTTGCTGAAACCGGGACCATGCACTTCGATGCGGGGATCACCAGCGTAAGGCCGCGTCGTATCAGAACCACCAAAGATCATCCCGCGATCCACCGTGCGCAGCAGCTCGCCCGCACCAGCATGATCGGTCGGGAAAAATCCGAACGCATCTGCAGGCATCCCCGCAGCCATGAACGCCTGAATCATGCGATACGGCGTCCACGGTTCCTCGCGACCGGGCTTGAGCGCGATGGGCGCTTTGAGCGCAACAGCCGGTGTCCACAATGAGTGCACGCCAGGAGAATTGCTGGGAAGAACCGCTCCGAAAATACGCCCGTCGCGGAAATAGCTCAACGTCCCACCGCCATGCGTACCATACCCGCGATCGAGAATCGAAAGATCAAACCCCCGCGTAAGACCAGCCACAACAACGTCAACGTCCGAAAGTACCTTGTGGATTTTCGACGCATTACTACCACAATAAGCAATCGGCATCCCCGTCGTAGCGGACAGTTGCATCACATAATCGTCGAAACTTTGCTCGGAATCCCCAAGGGGTAACGCGGCAGTCATAAACAGCTCGCCAGCCATCTGACACATCTCAATCAGCTCGGCGACAGTGAACGCTTCAAGCGAGGAATCATCCATACCCAGAATATCCCGCCGCACAAGACCGCTGTTGGCAATGCTGACCGTCGCCACAGGTTCACCCGTAGCATGATGCACCAGTTGCGTCTTCTCAATGCTCTCGTAAGCGCAGCCGCGTCGCAAAATCGGAATATGGGGAATCGACTTAGTGGGCATGGTCAGCTCTTCTTCGGCGCCCCCAATACCTTCTGAATACGGGCAATTTCAAGACTGAACCCCTCGATAACCTCGCTCGAAACAGCCCCATCCTTCAGCACAATATCCTCATATTTACCACCCACAAGGCGGAGAAACTGCATACTCTCCTGCTCGTGATCGATGATCCAGTACTCGCAAACCCCAAGACGCTCATAATCAAACCGCTTCGTCTCATTATCAAACCGCCGCGACGATGGCGAAACAATTTCAACCACAAGATCAGGGACGACGCGCATAGGATCACCTGCCGAACTCACCCGCTCCGCACGAAGAAAGGTGATGTCAGGACGATAAACCAGGTCGCCTCCCGAAAGACCAGCCCCAAAATGAACGTCAACCTCGACAATCAACCGGCCAACGGGGTGATCCGCAAGGTAATGACCTATCAGAACAGTCAAATCCGTCAGAATTTCCTGATGCCTGCGTGTAGGACTGGGAGACATGCACACAACTCCATCAATTAGCTCATAATGGCAGCCATCGTCATCAAGGGCAAAAAAATCATCAGCAGACAACCGCAGGCCGATATATTCCGGCCCCCGAGTCGCAACACCATTGACCGCCATCAGCATCACAAAAACTCCCAGCGAAAATACACGTCATTCCTCGCGAATACACATCCCCACACGCTGATGCACACTAATACACACCCTCAACAACAGGCGTCGCGAATCCGCTGAACGGACGCACGTCCGCGACACCATCCCACGGATACGCCTCGCACGGCGGCATCCGGCGTCCTTCATCCCGTTCGAGAAATCGCGGCATGAAAAATTCCTGCGTAAGCGTCGTCAACCGAACACGCCCCACCTCATTATACCCGACGACACGCGCCGATTGCTCATCATGTTCCGACGCATCAGGATCGACGACTTCAATGACAGCCCGTGGCTGAGGCGGGTGATAGATCACGCTGTAGTTATCGGACGGATCGAACGGCTTGTGGCAGGCGAGACCCATCAGCGTATTGCCATAGGTCGGTACAAATTCAATTCTCCCTTCAAGCAACTCCTCCCGAGCAAATCGATGGAACTGCGCCGTCAACTGCGTCCCGCCGCAAAACACACCCTTGATGCCCAGACTATAAAGTGACACTTTCTCGCACAACGCTTCAAGCAACTTGGGGGTCGTAAAGAGACACTGTATATTTTCATGGGCACGAAGCAGCGTCAAACCCTGCTGAATAACGTGATCCTTATATTCGTGCATCTCCACTGAACGCCCGCTCTTGATCAATTTCACAACCCATCGCGGATCCATATCCACACAGAAGCATATTCCGCCGCGATGCTGGCAGAGATGCTCGACGGCCAATCGGAGGCGACGCGGGCCACTGGGCCCAAGCATCAACCAATCCGCTCCCATCGGGAAAGCGTCGATTGATAACGTGTCACTGAATATCTCATAGTCTATGCGGAAATCATCAATGTTGATCCGCGACTTCGGAACACCCGTACTCCCGCCCGTCTCGAAGACGTAGACCGGTTTGTCAGCAAGACCCTTCGGAACCCATCGCCGGACCGGTCCGCCACGAAGCCACTCATCCTGAAAAGGAGGAAATTTTCCCAGGTCCGAGAGGCACTTGATCTCCTCGCGCGGGTCCCAGCTCAGGTTTTCAGCGAATTCAAGCCAGAACGGACACCCGGTATTGGGGTCGAAATGCCAAGCCACCGTGTCTCGCACCTGAGCGTCGAGCTGCTCGCGCGATGTCGCGATGCGTTCGTCCATGGAGACATTTGTCGTCTGCTCGCTCATCACCTCAATTATTCCTTGCCGGCGATGGCGAACAGGGTATTTCGATTCACGATGTAGAGAACGCCACCCGAGGCCACCGGAGTTGTGTAGACGGAATTTCGCAGGTCGTTGGTGGTCAGTTTCTTCATTTTCCTGCCATGCTTCATCACCAGGACAGTCCCATCTTCGTCACCCAGGAACACCTTACCATCCACAACGTAAGGCGACCCCCACAGAGCAGCATAGGTGTCATATTGCCACTGGCGTTTTCCGGTTTTGACGTCGAGGCAGTTGAGGAATCCACTCAGGTCGGTCGCGTAGAGCAATCCGTCGGCAATCGCGACCGTGGACATGGAGCGATGGAAATCCTCGCCTCCATAATGCCACAAACGTCCGGATTCGGTGATATCGCCCTTTTTCGTCGCGTCGATGGCAAAAAGATGACCCGGTCCTTCACCATGCTCGGGGTCCTGCCCGACACATAGAAATACCTTGTTATCATACACCACAGGCGTTGCGATAATGTTGTTTCGCGTGCCACGACCACCCAGCTCCCATTTGGAACCCTTGGGGTTCATGTCGAATTTCCAGATGAGCTTGCCCGTTTTCGGTTCAAAGCTATAGCACCAGCCATCCCCACCAGCGAAAATGACCTGTGCTTTTCCGTTGACCATGCCGACGGCGGGCGAGGACCATTGGCCATGGAGCGTACTCTCGCCAGGTGCGCTGTTTTCCCATACGAGCTTGCCGGTGTTTTTGTTGACCGCGATGAAGGCTGGCGCGTCTGGGACGGGCATGTTGAGGTGTCCCTCGTCGACACCGTTGGAGGTCAGGGTGAAAATCAAATCGCCATATCCGACCGGGGAAGAGGTTGCGAGGTTGTGGGGGAAAGCACCGAGTTCCTCGATCATGTCATAGATCCAGATGATGTCGGCGTCCTGTTTTTCCTTGTATTTTTCGTCCTTGTAGGGTCCGTCGTTTTCGCCGTCAAGGAAGCCTTCCGCGTCTGCACAGACAAGCTCACAGCGATTGCTGACGTAGTAGATGCGCTTGCCCTCGACGTATGGCGACGAACAAATGCCCTGCTCGGGCCAATCGTTGACCCGCCCCGTCGGAAGCTTGTCGTGCGTCGCCTGCCAGAGCATCTTTCCATCCTTCTGGTTGATACAGAGGATGACGCCTTTGTCGCCCTTGATCCCGGGGCGGTGGTTTCCGTTGTTGTTCGTACCGACGAAAATGCGTCCATCGACGATGACCGGGTTTCCGTAGGACTGGGAACCGAGGGGGCTGGTCCATTTGATATTTTTACCCGTCTTGATATCCCATTCCGCGACGATGCCCTTTTCGCCGGAGACCATGTTGCGGTCCATCGATCCGCCCCACATAGGCCAATCGCCCGTTTTCGCCTTGGAGAGCGGTTCTGCATTGGCATGACACGCCACGATGCCCATCACCATCACCGCGGTCATCGTCGCCGGAACGTTGTACTTCATTCGACCATTCTTCATTCGATCTCTCTTTATAGGAAACACGGGTCAATGACCCCCATTCCTGTATACCTGAAAATTGTCGTATAGCACTTCCGGACCCTTTGTTTTCGACGTCGTGTTCGTCGAATAGGCGTACAACCCTGCACTGCCCTCGGTGTTCGGACAGGGGTCACGGGCTTCGATCATCCATTCCTCCGGTTCCTTCGAATCCTTCAACCAGACCTTTCCCCGGACGACTGCTTCCATATTGCCATGCTTCCCCTCAAGTTTGATCTCGAATTTCATGGTGTACCACTTGTTGGGATCCCATTTGAAGGGAACATCGTGTACGAATCGCGGCAGCGGTGACCAGGACTCGATCCGCAGCTTGTTGCGTCCCATCATCACCATTCGGTATCGGCTGTTGATTAATCCCATGTCGGGTTTGAAGCGTTTTTTGGGCGTCCCGAGCATGTCGCACTGTGTGATGTATCCGCCTGCAATGGGTTGCGTGGCGTAGGTTCGCAGACGCATGAAGGGTGGACTCGGGCGTTCTTTTGGGGCGATCTTTCTCAATACGCGACCGCCTTCATATTCTTCGACGCGTGTGCGTTTTGTGGCAGCGATCCATCCGGGTGGGGGTTTGCCCAGCGTCATGCCATCGAACGTTTCGGTGAATGGCAGCTTCGGGATGATCCGCACACGGGCGATCGATTCAAGACCACCTGTTCTGGCGAGGATCTCACCGGCTGCGTATACGTTGGCGGGGGATGCTGTGAATGTTCCGGCTGATGACATCTTTCCTGCGATCCCAGTCGGGGTGAGCGGGATGTCATCTGATCCGGTGAGCTGTCCTCGATCGTTGTAGTGCATGACCTTGAAGCGTACAGAGTCGCCGGGTGACAAAGTCACGTCTGCGGGCATGATCTGTATATGTCCTGGATTTGATGCACCGGCGTTTTTCGCGACGGTCTCTGCAGAGCTGCCCGGTATTTCCGGCAATGGTGTGGCTGACTTGCTTCGTTCCTTCTCTCCGAGGCAGTAGAAACCGTAGCGCGACATGAAGTAGACGCGTCCGTTTGCAAGGGCTGGTGAGCCGTAGAATTCGTCCACCAGTCCACCCTCGTGCGTGAAGACATCTTTGTCCAGTGACACACATTTCTCACCCGCATCGCGCAGGATATGAAAGATGCCATTCTGCTCGCCGACGTAGATCACGCCGTCTGCGGTCACGATCGGCGACCCTTTTCCAACGCGTCCGAGCGAGTATTCCCAGATTGTCTTGCCGGTTTTCGCGTCGAGACAGTACAGGTTGGCTGCGTTGTTGATGACGTAGAGTCGGCCCTTCGCCACCACCGGTGATGCATAGCCGACGGTGAGTCCATCACGCCGCCAGAGCGCTCCATCGTTCGTGAGATCACCCCGTTTTGACGCGTCGATGCAGACCACTGCACCCATGTCGGTTGTGTTCAGATTTTCCTCACTGTGGCAGACAAACGCATATTTCCCGTCCACCACCATCGACGTATTCAAGCCGCGTTTGCTTAGTTTATAGGTCCACAATCGCTCGCCCGTGCGTGCTTTCATGCCATAAACGTTGCCATCCGCATTGGCAGCGATGAGCATCCGTACGCCGTCGATGACCGCGACAGCCGGCGTGGAATAGGTTGTGTCCAGCGGTTTTCCGCCCGGGGCTGCCCACCATTGGACCGCACCTGTGTGCTTGTCGAATGCGATGTATCGATGCAGGGGGCGTGCGTGTTTGCCCCAGCTTGAATTGAGATAGCTGACGATGACGCGGTCCTCATCGACGATGGGCGTGTGCAACCGTCCGCCGTATCCGCTGATGCGACCGAACATCTCTGTCATTGACACCTTCCAGCGGATGACTCCGTCGCGCGTAAAACAGAACATCTCTCCGCCCGTTCCATGGGCGTACACATAACCGGTCGCAGGGTCACCCACGAGAGAAGTCCACCCGACGCGGTTGTAGACGATGTCTGTGTGGAAGACGTTGAAGCGATGTTCCCAGATGGTTCTGCCCGTTTCCGCATCGACACACAAGATGCGTTCCTGCGTGGTGACCTCGTCACCGACGGGGGCGATGTAGAAGACGCGGTCGCCCATGACGATGGGTGTGGAGCGTCCGCCCTCCCCTGTTTTCCAGAGCAGGTTTTCGCCTTCGAGGGACCATCTCGTCACGGGTGCCTTCTCGCGACTGGTTCCGTTCTGATCCGGACCGCGCCAGAATGGCCAATCGCCAGCGTGCAGGATATTTCCCTGCAACATGCTGCAAATCTGAAAAACGACCGTCACTGCCGCTAAATAGCCCGACCATCTCAACTGCATCACTCGTTCACCTTTGCTGTTCATTGTCGACGCACCACGCGCTGCGCTTTCATCTCAAAGCGCGGCAGGGTTCCAGGATCCACCGGTCGGACGATCGGTCGGAAATGCAACCGATCGCGAATCGCAAGCCCGACGCGATCTGCCAGGGCGACGCCATCGGCCAGTGCGATGCCATCGGCGCCCGCGACTGGTTCCACGCTGATTTCCAGCTCGTTCATCGTACCGTCTCCGAACACTTCCAGTCGGAATTCTGCCACATCTTCGTCAGCGGATATTATCGCCTCGATGGCTGACGGGAACACGTTGTTCCCCCGGATCAGCAACATATCATCGATCCGCCCGGTGACGCCACCCTCTGCCCATGCGAAATGACGCCCGCAATCGCATTTCGTGCGTGTGAGGATAACGCGGTCGCCTGTGCGGTATCGGATGACCGGCATGCCTGGTCGTCCGAGGTTTGTCAACACGAGTTCGCCTGGCTGGCCGTCGGGAACCGGGTTTTGTGAGTCTGGATCAATCACCTCAGCAATAAATTCGCTCTCGATGATGTGGATACCGCCTGGACGCTGTTCGCACTCGAATCCCCACGCACCGACCTCCGTTGCTCCCGCATGGTCGATGACGCGTGCTCCCCATGCGGACTCGATCCTGTCCCGAATCGGACCCATGCTTCCGCCGGGTTCGCCCGCGACGATCAGCAATCGGACGGCGGAATCGGCGATATTGACCCCCTGTTCGGCAGCTGTGTGCACCATCCGCATGGCGTAGGTCGGGGTGCAGCATATGACGGTGACGTCGTTTTCAAGGATGTATCGGAGTCGAGCGGATGTGGACATTCCGCCGGCTGGCAAACTCATGGCGCCGAGGCGTGTGGCGGACTCAAATGCCGCCCAGAAGCCGATGAATGGTCCAAATGAGAATGGGAATACGATGCGATCTGCATTGTTCACGCCGGCAGCCCGCATGACAATGCTCCAGCAACGGGTCCACCAGTCCCACGAATCCGTGTTGTCGAGGAGGCGAAGCGGTGTACCAGTGCTTCCTGAGGTCTGGTGGAATCGGTTGTAGGAATTTGTCGGGTAAGTCGCCCATGTTCCATAGGGTTGATTCCCGATTTGATCCTGCTGCAATTCGCTGCGCGTGGTGAATGGGAGATTTGAGATTGGATCGTTTTGTGGGTCAAATTTCAGATTGTCGAATTTTTGTGCGTAGAAGCGGTTTTTCGCGCGGACTTCCTGCATGATCGCAGTGAGCTTCGTCCGCTGTAAGCGACGGATGCCCTCTTCATGCAGTGTTTCCTCCTCTGATATGAAATACGCCATCATGATTTTCCAAACCTGCAATGCCGGATGTCTTGCGTTCATGGTATTCGCTGCCCCCTGATTCTATCCGCGAATCGTGACTGGCCAAACTACCCCGTTTTCCGATCTGCGATGCGTGGTTTCAACCTTTGTACTTTGCACGCATGGTTCACCTTACCACTGGTGTGCGACCGGTCTCCATTCTCAAGAGAACGGTTTCGCTCGAAATCTTACAGAAAAAATTGGATTTATTTGAAAAAGGCGTTTTTTACGTCAGAAACCGTTTTTTTTGTGGAAAATTCAGGGGTTGTCGCTGGCGTGCGGTTCTGCGATTCAGCCATTGTGATGATGTGTAATTAGTTGTCGTCCGCGTCTGTGATTCCGCCAATGTGTGCGTTCCGGGTTGTTGCTCCGATGGGAGTCTGCGGTACGATACGCCGCTGATGAACCGAAGATTATGTGAACGACGGGCCGGGCGCGAGCAGGTGCCGTTATCAGACAGGAGCAGACGAATTATGCGTATCCATGGAATGATGTGTTTCCGTCAAACGATTTTGAGATGTACGTTCAGCCTGGCTGTCATCGGAGCCATGTGCGTGACGCTTACCTCCGCCAGCAACGAAGCCCGCGGTGATGCGTTTTTCCCTATCGCCCGGGAGAATGTTGCGCTGAAGAGCGATTTCACGCTTGATTTCGGTGGCGTCGTGACGACCGGTAATATTACGAGTACGGACATGGTGCTGAAACTGAATCCTGAGCAGAACAGCGCTCGGGTGATCCAGTATTTTCAGAAGGTGGAACCGCTTCAAATTCCGATCGGTCCGGGCATTTTCCTTGATACCGGTGATATCACAGTGACAGTGATGCACTCGATCGGCGGTACGTTCGATGGTGACACCAATGCCTATGGGACCGAGGATATTTACGCGGTCTACTTTGAAGGCGACCTCTCAGCACTTGGGATCGAATCTCCGTTTGTGCTGCCCAGTAGTTCTGATGGGTCGCTGACCTTCGATGCAAAACCTGCTGGTGGTGCTGCGGGATCGACTGGTCAAATCGACCTTGAGTGGAATGGCAGCAGCAAGCTCGAAGGTCCTGCGGGTCCGATCGAGTTCAGCTATGTTTGTCGCGTACACACCGTTTTCTCCATTACCACTGCTGGTGATATTGACGGCGACTTCGATGTGGATGAGGACGATTTTGAATTTATGCAGGCGTGCTACTCTGGTAATCTCAGCTACAGTGATCCGCACTGCGAACTTGCTGATCTGGTGCGCGATAAGAAGATTAATTTCGCCGATATGGTCGTTTTCTTCGAGAATGTGACATCGGGGGAGTAGTGAATCCGGCGTCGATCGCGTGTTGTCGATCGAGCGTTAAGGTCATCATGCAAACCTTATGAGTCTTCGCGTCGCATACCTCGTGGCGGGTGCTGGTGGTATGTACTGCGGGAGCTGTCTGCGCGATAATCGCCTTGCTGCCACGCTGATCGGTCAGGGACGGGATGTGTCGCTGATCCCGCTTTATACGCCCATCCGCACCGACGAACGTGATGTATCGATTTCGCGCGTCCACTATGGCGGTATCAATGCGTTCCTCCAGCAGATGGTCCCGGTTTTTCGTCACACGCCCCGGTTCGTTGATGCCGTGTTCGACGCCCCATCGCTTCTGAAAGCCGTTGGGAAATACGCGGCTGGGACGCGTCCGGACAAGCTGGGAGCGATGACGGTCTCGGTCCTTCAGGGTGAGGATGGAGCACAGCGCAAGGAGCTTGATCGACTCATCGCTTTTCTGAAAGACCTGCGTCCGGACATTGTGAACCTCCCGAACCTTATGTTTCTTGGAGCCGCCGCCCCGCTTCGCGACGCGTTGAACGTTCCTGTTGTCTGCTCGCTTGCCGGGGAAGATATATTTCTGGACGCGATTCCCGATCCGCATCGAAGTGCAGCGTTTCGCCTGATTGCCGACCATGCACAGAGTGTTGATGCGTTTCTTGCGCCCACACGATACTACGCTGAGCATGTCGTCAATCATTTTCGCATCCCGGCGGACCGGATTCGATATGTGCCGATGGGTATCTGTCTCGAAGGGTATCTGTCGCCTGATCTGTCACTGCATCCTGAATCATCGGTCGAGGACAGGTGCGTGGGTTCTGAGGGTGCGTTCACGATCGGGTATTTTGCGAGAATCTGCCCGGAAAAGGGGCTGGATCTACTGGCTGACGCGTGGATGCGCCTTCGACGCGGTGGACGATTTGCCCGCCTGCGTGTGGCTGGCTACCTGGGACCGGGTGACAGATCCTATCTCGCGGAAATTCAGAAACGCATCTCCGCTGAAGGATATGGTGCCGATTTCGAGTATGTTGGTGAACCGGACCTCGCGGGTAAGATCGCTTTTCTGGAATCTCTGCACGTGC
Source organism: Planctomycetota bacterium (assembly GCA_024275565.1). Taxonomy (GTDB): domain Bacteria; phylum Planctomycetota; class Phycisphaerae; order UBA1845; family UBA1845; genus JAJRYY01. The sequence goes on along the minus strand of JAJRYY010000066.1, from coordinate 5,420 downwards.
TTTCGGTTCCTGCGCGATATGCGGAATCGAAGGGTTTTTATGTGGTCGAATCGTTGGCAGCAGGTACGCCGGTGGTTCAGCCAGCCCATGGTTCATTTCCGGAGCTTGTCCATGCGACCGGTGGCGGACTCCTCTATCCTGCTGGTTCTGAATCTGCTCTGGCTGATGCGATGTCGCGCTTGATGGATGCCCCCGATGAGCGACGCTGCCTTGCCATCGCTGGTCACCGGGCTGCTCACCGGCTGTTTGGCGATCGGGTGATGGCAGAAGCGACGTGGAGCGTGTATGAATCTGTCTGCGGTCCGAACATGCCTGAATCCGCTGCCGGCTGACAATAGTCCGCCCTACCGTGAAGAGATGATGTCCTATGCTTGTTGCAGAGAATATCCGAAAGACTTATCCGACCCGCGCGGAAGAACTCGTCATTCTGAGTGACATTAATCTGACACTCTCAGCGGGTGAGGCTGTCGTTGTTATGGGGCCGTCGGGGTCCGGCAAGACCACGCTTCTCAATATCCTGGGAGCGCTCGACCGCCCGACGTCAGGGTCGCTCTGCATCGATGGACAAAATCCATTCTCGCGCGATGACACCACGCTCGCTGAATTCCGAAATCAGAAGGTCGGTTTCATTTTTCAATCGCATCACCTGCTGCCGCAGTGCAACGTGCTGGAAAATGTCCTGCTGCCAACGCTCGCACACCCTGCCGGCCACCATGCCGACCACCATGCCCATGATGCGGACCCGCAGGATCGCGCCCTCGAACTGCTCGAACGCGTTGGCTTATCTCACCGCCTCGATCATCGCCCCTCGGAGCTTTCCGGTGGTGAACGCCAGCGCACCGCGATCGCCAGAGCACTCATCAACAGACCTGCGCTCGTCCTCGCGGATGAACCGACCGGGAACCTCGATCGCAAGACGGCGGACTCGGTGGCTGACCTGCTTGTGGAGCTTCCGAATGCGTATGAAGCTTCACTCGTGGTCGTGACGCATAGTCAGTCACTTGCGGATCGATTTGACAAGATTGTTGAGCTGGTTGAAGGACGACTCGAATGAGGCCACTATCGTGATGTGGTGTTTGTCATCGTTGGCAGGCAACAGCCCGCCCCGCCTGCCTGCACATCATGCACATTTCAACTCACCCGGGGTTCGTACTACAGAACTGCCGCTGCTACCATTGCTTCCCGAAGCGACCGAAACTTCTCTACCACCTTCCACCGCCCGCTTCAACCGCTCAAGCCCGACGCGGACGTTCTGCTCCATCGCACGATGCATCCTGCGAACACGGAAACGCGACAGCAGGTCTTCCCCGAACTCTCCCGCATCGCTCCATGTCACTTCAGTGGTCCTGCCCCCGTCATCCGGTGATACATCCATCAACGAAATGCCGCCCTCGCTCGCAAAACGCCATCGACCATTGGCGACGCGCAGGCCATACTGAATTCCCTCGTCGGCGCAGCTTTCTGTGATCGTGAGCACCCCGTCTACATGTCTGCCGCCCTCCGCATGGACCCCATCGGTCCAGCATCGCGTCGCATGTTCGCCCTCCGTCGGACCATCGTATCGCGCCGACGTCTGCGAGGCTGGCCAGGGACTCCACTGCTCCCATTGCTTCAAATTGTTAATCAGGGGGAAGACCTGCTCAGGACTTGCTTCAATGACGACAGTGCGTTCTACATACCACTCCCGCGACATCCGCCGATAGCTCCAGACGCACACTGCCAGGAGAACCCCGATCGTTATGAGCGTTGCCAAAATAAACATGAATTGCACCCCATTGGCATGTTCTGGTGATGTGACATCTGATCGACCTCACGCTTTATCCGACCCACCAGCTTTCTTGCTTTCCCTGACGATTCTGCATGACTGTCTGGCTACGCGAATCAGCCTCGGCGTCTACCCACAACCATCGACAGCCAACATGAGCATAGCAGTTATACATCGCAAAAGTCCAGTCCCAAGATGGATTTCTGTGGCGAGTTTTCAAAACTTTATGCAGCCTTGATTTCATGACACAAAACCTGGAAAATAGACTTGACAAGGCGGGGACTACTTGACGTGGAGCGGCGGGTGGATTCGGGTTGCTGCCACGGCCGACGATCGATTACGGTGGGTGGTTGCAATCGAAATACCGCACTCCGGACACACGCGCGATTCGTTCCCCGTTAAATCGTACCCGCAGGCCGGGCATCCACCTCTTCGAGTTCTACGCCAGATGCGTACACGCCGCAGGGTTCCCTGAATGAACGCAATACCAAGCAATGAGCCCAGCACGATCACTGGTGTGATGATCGGGAAATTCAGATTGGATATCACCGTCACATCTTTTTTCCGACGAATGATTGTGGGAGGCTTGACTGCCGCTGCTGACACACCACAAACAAATCCGGCTGTCATTCCTGTTAGCACTGGAGGACCATCGATCTCTCGAGTAAAAGTGAATTCACCCGCTTGCCAATCTACAAGAGTCCGTCGGCCTCGGAGCAATACATGCGAACTCGGATAGTCCTGGGTTGTCCAGTTGGTGACTTTTGCGTAGCCGTCGAGCGCATCCACAACAACATACCGCCCATCCCCCAATTTCCATCGCACACCCCAGCCTGGAATTTTGTGATAATTTGAGGGGGCTGGAATAACCGCGCTGTATCGATGCCAGGCGAAATCTCTCCTGGAACGTCCACCTCGCGTTCGAAAAAAATCTCGACGGCGATGTCCCAGTAGAATAGCTCTCCCAGAGCAACGCCGATGCACCCAGGAACATGAGGCAGCAGACCAACCGGATCCCCCATCGAATTCCAAAACGAGTCCAGCGTATCAACGCGACACCTCTCACATAAACACAATCATCGCACCTCAATGATACACATGCCCATCACAGGCGTTCAGTAAATCTTCGTCGACACAACAGGAAAATTGTAAATTGCTGAAAACAATAATATTATCGTTGCCAGCAATGAATCGCCGACCTACAGTATTACCATGGCAAGTGTGTTCGACATCATCCGTACCCGCAGTGGTGAAACCATTGGCCAGCGTGTCCGCCGACTCCGCAAGCAGAAACGTCTCACCCAGCAGGAACTCGTGCTGCGGGCTGGCATTAATCAGGGGTATCTCTCCTCCATCGAACGCGATCAGCGTGAACCCTCAAAACGCACGATCGTCGCCCTCGCCCTCGCCCTCGACGTACCGCCAGCCATTCTCATCGGCGCTGGCAGCGATCATGACGCACCCCAGCCGCTCGAATCACGCGAACTGCCGCTTTTCGGGGCCATCCCGGCTGGCAAACCGGCTGAATCTCAGGAACAGCTCGAAATGTTCCCCGTCCTGCGACACCTCTGGGCTGCGGATCGCTATTGCCTGCGACTGAGCTTTGACAGCATGGAACCCACGCTCAAACCTGACGACATCGTCCTGGTCCGATATCAGCCGGGGGTCGATCCTGCCCACGTTCAGGGCAAAATCTGCGCCTGCCTCCTCGACGGTGCGCCAACGCTGAAGCGCGTATCCGTCGAGCGTCGCGGTCCAAAGCAACTCATCCTCCTCCGTGGCGACAATCCCGAGACCCCGCCCATGATGGTCGATGATGAAAACGAATTCACGATCCAGGGCGTGGTATTGAAATTAGTCAGTCGAGACCTCTGAGGAAGATCGCAAGCGATGGTGCAGCAAACGTAGCCTCGGCGACACTTCGCGTGTAGAATGCCCGCAGTAGAATTTTCGATACAATGCACGATCGCACGATCCATCAACAGGAAATACAGCCGTGGACAACCAAGACAAAATCGCACAATTTAAGAATATGACGGAGGCTGACCCGGAAAACGAGCTGGGGCATTTCAGCCTCGCAAAGGCATATCACGACGCCGAGCAATATGCCGATGCGGAACCCTCATTCCTGCGCGTGCTGGAGATCAACCCGGAATTCTCCAAGGCATATCACCTGTTGGCTGAGACTCGCATCAAGCTCGACAAACGCGACGACGCCATCGCCACTTTGACGAAGGGCTACGAGGTTTCAGCCAAGCGCGGTGACCGCATCCCCCGCGACGCGATGGGCGAGCTCCTGAGCAAACTTGGGCAGCCCATTCCGGAAGTGGAATTACCGTCCGATAATGCGTCGATCGACGGTGCGGGTGCCGCCCCCGGATCGACCGGTGATTTTCAGTGTTCGCGTTGCGGCAGACCCTCCGGAAAGCTCCCGGATCGCCCGTTCAAAGGCGACCTTGGCGAGCGGATATGGGCGAATATCTGTTCAGTCTGCTGGAGTGAGTGGGTCGGGATGGGGACGAAGGTCATCAATGAACTGGGACTTCAACTTGCAAACCCGCAACACCAGAAAGCCTTCGACGATCAGATGAAGGAATTCCTGCAGCTCGAAGATTAACCGTTTTTTGACGTCGAATTATGGGGCTTATTGCACATTTGATTTGCCCCGCTCTGACTGCCCCGTAACAATCAAGTATTGAGAATCGCCGAGAGGCTGGCCTGGGAGAGAGCGACTTGACTGTGGACGCATCCAATCCTGCGACGCCCGATAAGCCGGACGACGTCCATGATCTACCCGGTGCGATCGAAGATCCGCCTGGTGACAGCGCCGTCGAAATTGCGGCACGGGGTGGTTTCGGACCACTGAGCACGCTTGGTCAACAGTCCTGGCATGGCGATTCCAGGCCTTGCGTCTCCTGTGGACAGCTTGCTCGCCGCCATGCGCCGCGATGCCCTGCCTGCAGCGAAGATCTCACGCCCGATATGCTCGCCAGGATGCGTGCTTTCTCCGGTCCATGGTATGTTCATGAGCATGTCCGCCCGTTCCCCGGCGTGACGTTTGAGCGGTTGTTGCGCCAAATTCGTCGTGGCGTACTCACTCAAACCACCATCGTCCGAGGACCGACCACCGACCATCAGTGGCAGTATGCGGCTGAGACGCCTGGGCTTAGCAAATATCTCGGGGTCTGCTGGAGCTGCCACGCTCCAGTCTCCTCCGATGACGAAGTCTGCCTCGCCTGCAACATCAACCTCGGCGAACTCACCAACAACATGATGGCCAGGGGTCAGGAACAAACCGGATCAGATATACATGAAGACTCTCCACAACTCCGTGCTTTACGCGAAGCGCTGACCGCAACCGATACGCTCGACAACCCACTCCAACCTGCACCTGGTGTTGGCTACAAGAGAGTCACATGGATCGTCATTGCGATACTGACTGTGACCATTGCCACGTTGTACGCCGTCATCCAAATCCGGGATGCAGCACTCTGATTCTCCGATTTCCGTACTGCTACGGAACAAATTCGAAGGTACCGATGTCGTAGAGATCCGAGCCGTTGTTGTCGCCGTCTTCTGCATTGAAGGTTTGGCCAACGTCCGTTCCAGCGTCAATGCACGGTGAGCTGGAGAGGAACTCCAGGCCTGTCACCTT
>JAJRYY010000065.1 GCA_024275565.1 Planctomycetota bacterium | reverse complement strand
GTTATCGTACTCCTGATCGGCCGCGTCTCCAGGCCAGCAACCGCGCGTTCCGTCCCAGCACACGATGTCGCATACGACCAGTTGCGTCGGCTGATGGAAGCACAGCTTGTCGAAAAAGGCGAGATTGCGGAGTATTATTTTCGTTTGAGCATGATCGTCCGAGAATACATCGAACGCAGATTTCGCATCATGGCGGCGGAGCAGACGACGGAAGAGTTCCTCCGCGAAGTACAGGGAGATTCGCAGTTGACCGAGTCGCAACGTGACACTCTGGGAGGATTTCTGACAAGTTGCGACATGGTGAAATTTGCCCTGCATCAGCCGGAACCGACTGAAATCGAACAATCGCTTGAGGCTGCTCGTGATTTCATCGATCAAACAGCGGATCGAACGCCGGATGCTCCGGGGAGGGTAGCTGCATGATCCTCCAGTATCCATGGGTACTGCTGACGCTGGTGCTGCTACCACTGATCTGGTGGCGATGGTTGTCCCACAAGCCGCACGCTGCCGTCCGGTTTTCCTCGACAAAATGGCTGAAAACGCACGGTGGCGGTTTCCGCGTGAAGGCTCGACACGCGCTACCCTTTCTGAGAACCCTCGCGATGGGTCTGCTGATTCTCTGTCTCGCACGTCCGCAAAAGGACGAAGAAGAAACGCGGATCTTCTCCGAAGGTATCGCGATCCAGATGGTCGTGGACCGCTCGATCAGCATGGAGGCTGAGGATTTTTCGATCGATGGTCGCCGCGTCAACCGCCTGGAAGCTGTGAAGAGAGTATTCAAGGACTTTGTGGTCGGAGACGACGATCTGAAGGGTCGCCCTGACGATCTCATCGGGATGATCGCCTTCGCGGGCTATGCTGACAGTGTCTGCCCCATGACGCTGGATCACGCCTTCCTGATTGACACGCTCAACGATACGGAGATCGTCGACCGCCGCCGCGACAATGGGACAGCTATCGGCGAAGCGGTCGCACTGGCGGCAGAGAGACTGCACGATCTGGATCGTCAGAAAATCAAGGACGAAACGCGAAAGATCAAAAGCAAGGTGATCATTTTGCTCACGGACGGTGAAAGCAACCGGGGTGAGATCGAGCCAAAGCAGGCGGCTGAGATCGCCAGGACGTTTGATATCAAAATATACGCCATCGGTGCAGGTTCGACGTCGCCGAACGCCGGCAGTCAGGGGCGCCGGGGTTTTGGTTCCTTTGGCAACCGATATTCCCCCATCGACGAAGCCACCCTCAAAAGCATGGCAGACACCACCGGCGGTAAATACTGGCGTGCGACTGACACCAAATCCCTGCGTGAGATTTACGCGGAAATCGGAGAGCTTGAAAAATCTGCGACAGAGGAAAAACAATACGAACAGTGGTCTGAGATCGCCACCGAGGGCGTACAGCTTGGTTCGATCCATGTCCCGTCGCTGCTGGGAATTGTGCTGACACTGATCGTCATGGAAGTCATATTGGCCAACACGAGATTGAGAAAAATACCGTAGAAACACGAACGAATATGGACCTGAGATTCGATCACAAGGAAATGCTTCACCTCATCTGGCTTGCACCGCTGCTGGGAGCGGTCTACCTGTGGGGATTCTCAAAGAAGCGGCAGGCGTTGGCCCGCTTCGCCACGCTGAACCTCCTCCCCGCGCTCATTCCGTCGATCAGCCACAACCGCCAGCGTGTCAGAGCTTTGCTCGTGCTCATCGCGTGTGCGTTGCTGGCGATGGCGATGAGCGGTCCTCGATGGGGCATGTACTTCAGAGATGTCCATCGCCGTGGAATCGACATCGTGTTCGCGCTCGATGTTTCAAGATCCATGCTGGCTGAGGACATTCTTCCCAATCGTCTTGAACGTGCCAAGCTCGAAATCAAGGATATGATTCAAGTGCTTCCCGGCGATCGCATTGGCTTGGTGACCTTCGCCGGATCGTCCACAAAGACCTGTCCGCTTACGAACAATTACGGTGCTTTTCGACTCTCACTTGATGATGTCACCACACGCAGCACCACGCGCGGTGGAACGAATCTCGGTGACGCCATCCGATTCGCAGCCGACTGCTTCACCGACAAGGTCAAGGACCACAAAGCGATCATCCTTATCACAGACGGCGGCGAAACCGAGGAAAGCTACGCCGTGGAAGCCGCTCTGAAAGTTTACGAGGAGCATGGTATCCGCGTATTCACGGTCGGTTTTGGAGATATTTCAGAGGGAGCGCGCATCCCGGTGACTCAGAACGGGAGGCGGGTCTACCTCCAGTTTGAGGATCAGGAAGTCTGGGCAAAGCTGGATCCGTCGCTGCTGCAGAGCATTGCAGCCGCAGGGGACGGTGGTTATTTTCATAACACCGATTTTCGCGCGATTCATGATTATGTACAAAAAAAGGTACAAAAACAGACCCACGAAACCGAACAGAAAGAAGTACGTTACGCCAGATTTCAACTGTTCGCCTGGGCGGCATTCTTGCTGCTGATGCTCGAAACGCTCTTGTCCGACAGAAAGGCCAACCGCACATGACCCCTTCTCGAAACATCACATTGCTCATGGTGATTTCGATCATCGCTTGTTCGCGTTTTGCCCGTGCGCAGGATCGAGCTGCCCACGATCTTGTGGATGACGGGAACAAAGCCTACGCCAGTGGCGAATACGATGCTGCCCTCGAGGCATACGATGAGGCAGACCTCGCCAGACCCGATTCGCCCGAGATTGCGTTCAACAAGGCAGCCACGCAATTCCAGCTTGGGAACTACGATGAAGCGGAGCGACTCTTTAATCAGGCGCTCGCCACCGAAAATCAGACACTGGAAGCGAATGCCAAATATAACCTCGGCAATTGCAACTATGCGTCTGCCCTGGAGAAAATGGATGCCCCCAAGGAAGCCATCGACCGCCTCAAATCCGCGATGAGGCGATACCGGGACGCCCTCGCGATCGACCCGGGCGATGAGGATGCGAAAACGAACATCAATATGGCGCAGGGACTGATAAAACAGCTTGTTGAGCAACTTCAGCAGCAGGAACAGCAACAGCAGAACCAGGATCAGGATCAGGAAAAGAGCGAGGACGAGAATCAGGATCAACAGCAGCAGCAAAATCAGGACGGTGATAAAAACGAGCAGGAGCAAAACGAAAACGACAAGCAAAACCAGCAGGATCAGTCATCAGAGGACCAGCAACAGCAGGATCAGGAGCAAAATCAACAGCAACAGCAGCAGAATCAGCAGCAAAACGATCAGACTCAATCGCAGCAGGAACAGGAAGCAGCACCTCAGGAAATGACACAGCAGGAGGCAGAACGACTCCTGCAGGCTGTACGAGATCGCGAGAAAAAACGGCGAGAGGAGCGTGCGAAACGACTACGCGCCAAGCATGTCCCCGTCTTGAGGGACTGGTAACAGACCCATGAAAGCATTACTGAACATCTTATTTTGCATGACACTGATCGCAGGAAGCGCACTGGCTGGAGAGGTCAACTTCTCCATTTCAGCCCACGAAACCTACATTGGCGCCCCTATCACGATACAGATTCAAATCACCAACGCCCAGGAACACGATCTCCCTGTTTTCCCCGAAGTTGACGGTGCAGAAGTGCGTGAGCGCGGTGCTCAGACGTCGCAGTTCACCTCCATCGTCAATGGGCGTGTCGAAAAACGCTCGACCGTTACTTACACCTTCGACGTGATCCCCCGCCGCATCGGAAAACTCAGAATCCCCTCCATCGTTGTCACAGTCGACGGCGAAGAAAGCAGAACTCAGGCCATCGACATCAAAGTTCTCGAATCCGACGCGGGCGACCTCCTCTATGTTCACGTTCTCAGCGATCGACAATCGGTCTTTGTCGGCGAGCCCATAGACGCAACGCTCGAAATCTGGATCAAACAGTTCGCCAACAACCGGATACGTCTGAATGAGAATGATATGTTTAGAACCATCGACCAGGCGAACAGCAATTTTGGACCTTTCACCGATGCCTTCAAGCCCAATCGCTTTACTCGCGGAGAAGAACAAGTCCGTTTCAGAAAAGAACGTCGCACCGACGACGACGGAAACTCGAATCTCTACTTCGTATATACCCTCCAGCATCGCGTATGGCCTGAGCGACCTGGTGCGTTCGACGCGGGTGGCATTAGCGTGCTTGTGCGGTATCCCGTCAAAGTCGAGCGCGACTCCTTCAGCTTCTTCGGACGTCACAACATCACCAAGACCCGCCCCATCACAGCCTTCGTCGAAAACTCCGAGATCACGATAAAACCGCTCCCCCTCGATAACCGGCCTGCCTCATTCCGGGGCGCCGTTGGTCGATACAGAATAACCTCGTCAGCCAAACCCAACATCGTTTATGTCGGCGACCCCATCACCCTGACGATAACAATCATGGGTGCAGGGCGCCTCGACCTTCTGCAACCCCCTGCGCTTTCCGAGCAGGAATCGCTTATCTCCGATTTTCGGGTACCCGACGAAACCATCGCAGGTGTTGTCGCGGGTGGTGCTAAAGTCTTCACCCAGAGCATCCGTGCCAAAAACACCAGTGTCACAGAAATACCACCCATCGAATTCTCATATTTCAATCCGGAAACAGAGTCTTACACCACCACCAGGACAAAACCCATCCCCATCACCGTGAGAGAAGTTTCACGGGTATCTGTGGCCAACGTTGTCGATGGCGGGACGCAACCCGAGGCTCCGACACGCCTCACAACCCTCGACCGAGGACTCCTCGCCAACGAAAACGATATCGAGACACTCATGCTCGATCAGCGGTACACCCCTGGCTGGCGTACATACACCCTGCTCGGAAGCATGCCCGCGATCTATCTCGCCTGCCTCGTCACGATCCGCCGCCGCGAACGATTCTCAGGCGACCTGTCATCATCTCGAAAGCGCAACGCACGCCGTAATGCACTTGCAGCTATCAACCATGCATCTCGTGCAGACAACCCCATCGACGATATCGCCTCCGCCATCACCGCCTATGTGGCAGATCGCTACAATCTGCCCACGGGCGGACTCACCCGCGAGGAAGCCCTCAGAAAACTATCCGAATCGCAATGTCCTACTGTGACGCTGGAGGCTGTGGACGCGCTCCTGTCCGAATGTGAATCCGCTAAATATGCGGGATTAACTCAGGCCACTGGCAGCGACATGGCAGACCGTGCCAAGACCATTATTAACGACCTCGAACGCTGGCGACCCCGACGATGAACACATTTATCCCACAACGCACACCTCTGGTGATACTGCTTGCCATCAGCACATTCGCCTCAGCTTCCTTCGCGAATCCGACTTCCTTTGCGAATTCGACGAATGACACCGAATCTTCACGCGATGAACTCCGTGACACGCTCAAAAAAGCCCTTGAAGACTTCGATCGAGGTGCTTCTCTGATCAACACCCAGCCGAACCAGGCCATCATTGCATTCCAGTCTGCACGCGACGGATTTGAAACCGCAGCGACGGGTCTTGAAAATGGGAAATTGTATTACAATCTGGGCAACACATACATGCGACTCCAGCAGGTTGGTCGTGCAATCGCTGCATACCGGATGGCTGAACGACTTATTCCCGGCGATGCGCAACTCGATGCAAATCTGCGTTACGCCCGAAAAATACGCCGCGACCAGATCGAGTCTGGCGGTGAGCAGACATTCCTCCACACCCTCTTCTTCCTGCACTACCGCTTTCCCGTCGGCACGCGCGTCACCATCGCCCTGATCGCCTACGCACTTTTCTGGCTAGCTCTGTTGTCCCGCCTGAACAGACGTACGCACGCTCCTAAATATATGGCACCTACGTTTGCGATTCTTTGGTTGTCACTCGGCGTCTCGATCGCTGTCAGCCAATGGCATGACACCAGGACCACCGAGGGCGTCCTTATCAACAACGAGGTCACGATTCGCAAAGGAAACGGCGAGACCTACGAACCACAATTCAACCGCCCTCTCCATGAAGGTGTTGAATTCAGAGTGATAAATCAGCGTGGTGGCTGGGTACATCTTGAGCTCCCTGACGGCAATCGCGGATGGATCCGAAAATCTGACGCCATCATCTTCTAGCAGCCTGGCGGGGTCGAAATGGCGGTTTTCGCGGCGGTGATTCTTCGAAATTCAGGGCAATACAAGGTCCTGAGGCCCTCCGTCCGGATAAACGTGCTGGCGTATGTGTCGCCTTGGCAGGTAAAATCGCAGAAATTAGAATCACACAATATCGGACATTGAAGTCACAGCAATGTCATGTGAACTGATTTTCAGATAACATTGGGGTGGCGTGGTGCTCCGCACAAGTGATCCTGCACTTGGTGCGTAACGACTACATTAATCACACAACCCATTGTGTGGCAGGGAGGTGCTTTGATGGCTGACGAACGGATTTCGCGGGACGTATTGAGGTTTATGGGACGTGAGGGGTATCAGCCCAGGAAGGCGAAAGAGCTAGCCAGGGCGATGGGAGTCGGGGAGGCTGAGTATGGGGATTTTCGGGCGACGGTGAAGGCGCTTCAGACGTCCGGTCGGGTGGTGATGGGCAGCGAGAATGCGCTCATGCTTCCGAATCCGGGGAAGGAGCTGGTGGGGAGTTTTCGGTCGAATCCGAGGGGTTTTGGGTTCATCGTTCCGGAATCACCGCTTGCGCATGGCGATCTTTACGTCCCGAATCGGAAAACGATGGGGGCGATGACGGGAGATATTGTCCGGGCTGAGGTGCGTCGCGGGGGTGGCGGTGGAAGGGGTCGCGGGGGTGGTCCGAAGGGGCGAATCTACGAGGGGAAGATCGTCGAGATTATCGAGCGTGAGTATCGTCAGTTCGTGGGTGAGCTTTGCTGTGAGATGTCGCGGTGGTTTGTGCGTCCGGACGGGAATGTGCTGCATGGTCCGATATTTGTGGCGGATGTGGGTGCGAAGGGTGCGGTTGAAGGTGCTCAGGTGGTGGTGGATATCACGGAATATCCGACCGAGAAACGTTCTGCACGGGGTGTGATTACGAAGGTGCTCGGGGAGCGTGGGTTGCCCGAGGTGGACACGCTGAGTGTGATTTATCAATACGGAATTCCGCACGAGTTCGATGAAGCTGTGCTGAAGGAGGCGCATGAGGTCACGGTCGGGTTCGATCTTGATGAGGCGATGGAATGTCGGGAGGATCTGCGGGGCGAGACGATCATCACGATCGACCCGGTGGATGCGAGGGATTTTGATGACGCGATTTCCGTGCGACGGGTCGGGCGTGGGCGGTTCGAGTTGGGGATTCACATTGCGGATGTGAGCTATTTTGTGCGTCCGGGGTCGAAGCTGGATGAGAGCGCTCAGGAGCGGCGTACGAGTGTCTACTTCCCGCGTCATGTGGTCCCGATGCTGCCGGAAGTGTTGAGCAACGGGCTTTGCAGCCTGCAGGAGAAGCAGAATCGTCTTACGAAGAGCGTGTTTCTGACCTATGACGCCCGTGGAAATGTGGTGGGCGAGCGGTTTTGCAATGGGTTGATCCGCTCTGCCAAGCGATTGACGTATGAGCAGGCATCCAAAGCGCTTGCGGGGACGCGTGGTCGGTTGAGCGTGAAGATTTTCGATCTGCTGGGTGATATGGAGAAGCTGGCGAAGCGAATCGAGAAGCGGCGGATCAGCAACGGGATGCTGACACTGGATCTGCCGGAAGTTGATCTGGTGCATGACGACTCGGGTCGCGTGATTGGTGTGGAACCGACGGATACGAGTTATTCGCACCGGGTGATCGAGATGTTCATGGTGGAAGCCAATGAGGCTGTCGCTCGGTTGATGGCGAGCATGGAGGTTCCGCATATTCGGCGTGTACACCCGTGGCCTGACACGTCGGCGGGTGAGGATTTGAAGCGGTTTATGAAGGCATTGGGCCTGACTGCTCCGGATTTGCGGGATCGGGTGACGGTGCAGGCGATGCTGAAGCAGGTCAAGGGGAAACCCTACTCATATGCGGTGCAGCTTGGGGTGTTGAAGTCGATGTCGCGAGCGGTGTATTCGCCGGAGCTGGCCGGTCATTATGCGCTGGCGAGCAAGGATTATTCGCACTTCACCTCCCCGATTCGGCGGTATCCGGATTTGACGATTCATCGACTGCTGGATCGGTATGTGCGGGGTCAGCTTGATACGGTTGCCCAACGGTTGAAGGTTCCGGATATGGAAGCCCTGACAGAGCTTGGTGCGGATTGTACGCTGAAGGAGCGTCGGGCGGATTACGCGTCGAAAGAAGTGCTGATGGTCAAGGTGCTTCGATTGCTGGAGGAACGCCTTGGCGAGGAGATGGACGGCGTTGTGACGGGTGTCGCGAATTTTGGGATATTTGTGCAGTTGAGCGAATATCTGGTGGAGGGATTGCTGCGATTCAAAGACCTCGCCGACGACTGGTGGGAGGTGGATGCGTCGCGTGGCTGGGTGAGTGGCGTGCGGACGGGCAAGAGTTTCACGCTAGGTCAGCCGGTAAAGGTGAAGGTTGCGGCTGTGGACATTTCGGGCCGGCAGATGGACCTGGTGTTGATGGATGAGGGCGGGGAGAAGCGTGGCTCGCGCGTCAAACGCGATTCGCGTGATAAGAGTGGTTCGCGTGATTCGCGTGGTAAAGCTGGTTCGCGTGGTGCGGGTGGCTCGCGTGGCAAGACTGGTTCCCGGAGCAAGGACGGTTCTCGTGGTGGCGAATCGGAGAAGGGAGCTCCGGTTGCGAAGAATCGCGGCGGATCGAGTTCGCGTGGTGGCAAGGGTGGTGCGAAGAAGCATGTGGCGAAGAGTAGCGGACCGGCAAAGAAGGGTCGCAAGGGGTCATCGCGTCGGAAACGGTGACAATGACACAGTTTTCTTGCTTCAGCATGTGACGAAAGTCGAAACGGCGTGTAAAACCTGCCCTGCGGAAAAGACAGACCGTCCTTCAGATAGGCCGACGTACAGCTAGGCCGACGTGGTCTGAGAATGATGTATTTTTGAACGATGAGGAACAATGTTGCAGCTATCTCCACTGAATGATTTTCACCAGTCGCAAGGCGCGAAGATGATCGATTTCGGCGGCTGGCAGATGCCGGTGCAGTACCGAGGGATCACCGAAGAGCATCTGCACACGCGCGAGAAAATGTCGGTATTTGATGTGTCGCATATGGGACGTCTTCGGGTCATGGGAAGCGATGCGGAGGCGTTGTTGCAGTGGTGCTGCACGCGTGATCTGACGGGAACGGAGGTCAGGCAGGCGAAATATACGCATATCTGCCGGGAGGACGGTGGTATCCTCGATGACGTCATCGTTGCCTTGGATGATGGGTCTTGGCAGGTCGTGTGCAATGCGTCGAATCGTGAGAAGATCGTCGCCTGGCTGCTGAAGCACGCGGAAGGTCGCGACGTCACCCTCGTGGATGAGACGCTGAAGACTGCCATGCTCGCGGTGCAGGGTCCGATGGCGATCGCGTTCGTCGATTCGATTGTACCCATCGAAATAAGCACTTTGAAGCGATATCGGTTTCTGACGGGTGGATTTATGGGCATGAACTACGCCGTCTATCGAACCGGGTATACCGGTGAAGATGGCGTCGAGGTGGTCGTACCAAAGGGCGGTATCGGATTCATCCTGCCAATGCTGTTCGGGAGCAATTTGAAGGCTGACGGTGATTGCAGACCTGCGGGGTTGGCTGCCCGGGATACGCTGCGTCTGGAGGCTGGCATGCCGTTGTATGGGCATGAACTGCATGAGGATGTGGACCCGTTGTCGGCAGGCCAAGGCTGGTGCGTGCATCTGGATAAGAAGGATTTTTGCGGTGCGGATGCGATGCGCAGCCTGCGGGATGCAGGGTTGAAACGCAAGCTCGTCGGGCTGGAACTGGAGGGGCGGCGGATCGCTCGTGAGGGGTATAAGGTGGTATCCGGCGGGCGCGAGGTGGGCGAGATCACGAGCGGAACGTGGAGCCCAACATTTGAGAAGAGCATCGCGATGGGGTATGTAGAGACATCGCTTAGTGAGGTCGGGACGGCGTTGACGGTCGATCTGGGTCGGAAGGAAGCCGTTGGGAAGGTTGTGAAACTTCCATTCTACAAGCGAAGCACCTGATGCGCGTTCTTGTAGGGCGAATTTCACCCCTTGTAGGGCGGGTATCACCCGTCGCAACGAACCAGTAGTAGCGAACAACAACTTCTGCAAGAGGAATAGAGGAATATGAGCGTACCAACGGATCGGAAATTCCTGGAATCGCACGAGTGGTTCATGGCCGAGGGCGACGTGGTCACGATGGGCATTTCGCAATATGCAGCCGACGAGCTGACGGACATCACCTTCGTCGACCTCCCCACCGTCGGGATGAAAATCAGCGACGGGAGCGAATTCGGAGAGGTGGAATCGGTGAAAGCGACGTCCGAGTTGCTGTCAGCCGTCACGGGAGAAGTCGTGGAGATCAATTCCCGCCTCGAAGAGGAACCGGAACTGGTCAATAACGACCCCTTCGGCGACGGGTGGATGGTCAAGATCAAAGCCAGCGACGTAGGCGAACTTGAGAAATTGATGGACGCAGAGGCGTATAAAATGCATTGCGCCGCTCAGGACGGGTAGTGTCGAACAGTACATCAATCACAAGGATCTACTCAGCACCAGCCTCCTCGCCATTCTCCGATTTCCCGCTGAACGCTCCTCGCTCGCAGGCTACGGAGAATTCCTCAGCCGTCGCCTTTAACTGCTCCCACGTCTGACGGATGCGGTCTGCCTCGTACCCGTCGATCAATCCGTCATCTTCGATCGACCCGGTGACGGTCTGGAGTAAGGCGCTAAACTCCGTCATCAGCTTTTGCGTGTGAATCAGCAGTTCGACCCGGATCGGATTGGTCGCCGGACGGGGATTGGTCACGAAAAACCCCCCTGCCTCATGACACAGCCAGTCCAGAACCTCTCTGCTCTTCGTCACACGAACGACATCCGCCAACCGGTCGAGCGGATTTCGAGCACCGCTGGCGTCGGGGTCTTCTCGATCGGATTCCTGACACCATTTGTAGACCAGAGCCGGCGAAAGTCGAAGCTCAGACGCAAGCGCCTTGACACCAATCGAATCCGCCGCCCTCTTAAGAATTTCATGAGAATGCATCGTTCGGGTCTCTTTCCGACAAAATGGTCAAATAATGCTTCCAGCCGCAGATCTCAGAGCAGATCATAGATTTCAACCGGTCCAGCTGCGACTATAATCCCCGGACATGATTATAGACAGTTCTGATACGATTGGCAGTGCTGATGGATTGTAGATGCGCGATATGAACGATTGGCCTCGGGTACAAACCAAGCGGGATATTGAGCAACTGCTCGCCTCGGCGGGCCATCGACCTCAACATCGTTTCGGGCAGAATTTCCTCATTGACGGAAATCTCATGCGACGACTCGTAGACTCTGCCGAAATCACGCGGGAGGACGTCGTTCTCGAAGTTGGTGCAGGGACCGGATCCTTGACGGATCAACTGGCTGCCCGTGCGGGACGGGTCATATCCGTCGAGATCGATACACCGCTCGTCGGCGTATTGCGGGATCGATTTTCGGACGTGAAACACGTTGAAATCGTGGAGGCCGACGTCCTCGCCAGCAAGCACCGGATCAGCCAGCTGGTCCTGAACGCGATGGAAAAAGCCCGGTCACAATGCTCAGGCCAAATGCTCCTGGTAGCCAACCTCCCCTACCACGTCGCAACACCGGTCTTAGCCAATCTCCTCACGGGCGACACACAATTCGACCGAATGTGCTTCACGGTGCAACGCGAGGTCGGAGATCGGATTCTCGGATCGCCGGGCACGCGGGATTTCGGACCGGTCAGCGTACTGTTTCAATGCACATGTCGCATCGAGCGGCTTGCAATTCTAAAACCGGACGTCTTCTGGCCACGCCCCGACATCGACTCAGCCATGCTCATGGCCACCGCCACCGGCCATCCATTCGGAGATTCAGCCGGGCTGCTACGATTCATGGGACTCGTCCGTGGATCATTCCTGCATCGCCGGAAAACACTCAAATCCAACTTGTCACGATTGCTGGAAAGCGAAGCATTCGACCGGGTATCAACCGAGTTCGACCTGTCCCGTCGCCCGGAAACACTCAGCGTCGAAGAGTGGGTACATCTAACCCAGATCGCAGGCTACTGATCCAGATCGCCAACTTACTGACCCATCACGCAGGCTACTGATCCATCGCGCAGCCTACGGCCCGGTATAAACGCGTTGCAGGTCGCCAAAATTCGCATAATCCACATCACCGTCACCATCGATGTCAAACGCGTCCAGACAAGCCTCAACAGTCAGCGGCGGTGTCACATCGGGTGCATTCCCGGGACCATTTTCACAGGTAAAAAACCCCGCAACATCCAGCAAATCAACATCACTATCGCCATCCACGTCACCCTGAATCGATGGCGAACCATCCTGCAGAAAAACGCTGTTACCGCTACAATGACCAATCAGCATATCCAGGTCACCGTCCTCATCAATATCAAACATCGCAACATCCGACGTACCGCTCGGCGTCCAGGGTTGCACAGCCGGGTAAGCATTGATCAGGTATGGTGAGACCCCCGAATTCAGGTAGATTTTCAGACGTCTCGAGCAATCCTGCGGAAATTCCTGATCCAGATCCGTCACCAGAAAATCATCGGTTCCATCAGTATTCAGGTCAGCCACTCGGCAGATCGCACCAAACCCATTGCTCCCCGGAGCGAAAAACGGACTCCCGAGCAGAATCGACTCCCCCGCACCGGGTCCATTGTTCAAGCGATACTGATCCACACCATTCCGCACGCCAAAAATATCAAGATCACCATTCCCATCCAGATCGCCAAGTGCAAAATTATAAGCAGCCCCGGACACAAGCGTTTGCGGAGACGCAGTAAATTGCCCAGAACCATCGTTGTGAAGAAGTCGAGCAACCGCCGTCGGATTCGTCACACCTTCGACAATATCCATATCGCCGTCACCATTCAGATCCGCAATGGCTGACGACCGAACAGCCGACGTATTCGCATTGGTTCCAAGTCGACTCGAACCATCCGAGAACCCCTGCCAAGTCCCACCAATCACACCCATATTGACGAGCAGTCGATCGTTTCCGATGCGTACGCCGATAAAAATGTCCAGATACGCATCTCCATCATTGACGAGGTCACCCGCCGACGCAGTCCAGCCATCCACGCTAAAACCTGCCGGCAACCGATCCGGGGTACTGACAAGCCCGGACCACTCCTTCCCGCTGAAACCCGCATTCATCAGCAACAGCGGTGCATTGTTCGGGCCGTCGATCTGAATTGCATCGAGCAGGCCATTCCCGTCGAAATCGGCGATAATGATGTCTCGCGTACGTCTGGGCGCCAACATGGCTGGCGCACTGATACTGGTCATATCCGTGAGTACGCCGCCTTCATTAAGAAGAAGTGTGTTGCGCACGGCTGTCCCATTGTTGTTGTTCAGCCCGATGCGACGTCCGACAAGCACATCAATGTCACCATCATTGTCGAGATCGGCAAACGCAAAATCCTTTTCAGACGTATCCCCCGCACCGACAGCATTGGAAGCACTGAGACGGGTCGAAGTGGCATCACTGAATGTTGGGATGTTGACGCCAGCCATCGCAGTGGAACAAAGGACTGTCAGCGTCAGGAGTGCCATACAAGTGGCACGCAGAACAGATGTGGCGAAAAACATATTCATTCCTCCTCCAGAGGGCATTAACGTCGGGTTGTTGTGGCAACAGCAAGACCAGATAACGGACACAGCATAGCGGATACAAGGCGCAAAAGGGAAGCCAAATAAGGCATGAGGCAAGAACGAAGTCCGACGAACAACGCCCGAAATGACACCAGGTAGCAGACACCACTCACGCAACCCAGCCTCACAGCCACAATTCAACTGTGACTTGAATTTTGTCTCCGAGGGGTGGTCCGCTAAGCTCGCAGTGATAGCGCTACAATTCCCATTTCAGCAGGCGAAGCTGATTCGGTCCAGATAGAATTCAGCCGCAGCAGGAATGACTTCCGTCATCATCCACTGTGCGAATACATGCTTCGCGGAGTTGCAATGCAGATTATCAGTGTCGATTGGGGATTGGGCGGGTGACCCGGGGAGGCCTGCGCGTAGGCAGAGGCGTGAAAATACGCCACAGCGTCGACAGATCAGCCTCCATCACAACAACAGCCTCGCCCCGACCGGTCCAGGTAGAATCAACAGTATGCAGCTGATCTACCCAGCCACTGAAGGCATGCTGCAAATCGGGTCGACGATCGCATTCGCTCCCAACAGTCGCAAATTGTGGATAAATACCCGTGATTGCTGGATCTGACAGGGGCAGTAAACGGACATATGCAATGGTCTTCGCACGAGCGTCGTTTTTGGCTAGACGGAAAGCCACCAGCTTCCCGGAGGCCGTCCCATGTAGAGATGCTGGCTCTACGCCGCGACCTTTGAATACCCGCTTTTCCAGCGCCCAGGACGGCGTATCGACTGGATGCGACGGCGCGTATATATCCTCAAGCGACGGTACACCACGCCCCACCACAATGATCGATTCGGTCGGATCATAAGCACGAATCCTGTCAAAGACGCCCTGCCGGAACGGGCCGACACCAAATCGACGACCTGTATCCCTGAGATGCGCAACAACATCCTGCAGACGAACCACACACCGAACCGTGCAGGTAGCATCAGATTGAAAAATGGGATCGCCGAACACGACACCGGGGAAGGGCTGCGCAAGTGCATCGGTGAATCTCGGATTGTCGTGGGCCACGTCTGATACACGTTGCGACGGCGTAACCCTCAGCGACAGAATGCGCCGCTGCAGTTGCAACATCGCGTCATGGTTGGCTGCACGCCTGGCAGACTCAAATCCGGATCGCGGGATGCGTTCCCAGCCAACAGGGGGAGCAGCGGTGGGGTATGTGTGTGTCGGAAAACGACTACCCGTCACAGGGGACGGAATGCGATGTTTTTGTGGGGGGCGAACCGTGGATCGGGGGCGAGTACTGCCCGACCGCGGATGCGTAGCACCAGATCGTGGCCGCGTTGTAGCAGATCCTGGTCGCGTCGTACCAGCTCGTGGTCGCGTCGTACCAGATCTTGCCCGTGTACTCCCGTTCCGATTATCAGTCGCAGGGTGATCACCAGTCGAAGACCCGCGATCATTCGATGGCACGCGGCGTTTCTGCGCAAAGGTCTCAACCGGGAACGCCATCAATGCAATGACCAGCACAGCCATGAGCATGCGCCCACAGCGTGCTGGCAGAATCTTGCACATCTGACCGAAACAACCGCTATCGACCATCACTCTCCACCCATTGTGTCATCGGCACCCGTCGCGATACCAGATGCCACCTATTCAACCACTTCCTGACCGGGCGAGACCATCCGCACTGGCTCTTCTTCGTAGACGGTGATTTTTTTCGTTTTTCGGACGTCGTCGGTACAGCCAGCCTGAACCAGAACCGCGACGAACAACAACAAGGCAAAGATCGAACGCATATCAAAGTCTCCTGTCGAATTATCCAGATTCAAATGCGAAATTCATAGGTAGGGTCCGCTGTGCGAACCATTTCAAACACCACTAATGTCGGGCTTCCGTCAGCATCTCCGAATGCAGCACACGCCACACATCAGGACCACCGACAGACACAGTCACCACGACCTGGTCACCTTCGATTTCACGATTCTCTTCGATCGATCCGGCGATGACCGCCTGCACCTGCGAACTGATTTCGTCCCGCTGCGTCACAAAATCGCGTACCAGCGTATTCGACTGAATCTGCAGACCATAAATCCGCTCAACAAGGTTCCGCCGGGCATCCGAGATGGCTGCCCGACCAGCGCGAAGCTTGCCCTGGGCGGACCCGAAATCAGGATCCGTCCCATAACCTTTGGCTGTCAATCGACTTGCCGACCAATTCGGAGCCATATACCCGGTCGGACTCGCACCGCCACCCTGAGAGACGTATTTCGCGTTGGGGACGCCCGATCCGGTCGCTTCAAAGGTCTTCCGCGTGATATTTTCGCGAATTCTGGTGATGTCAGTGCCCGTGACCTGGCTGCCCCTGTAATGACGTGTGTGAAGCTCCGTGATGGTCCGAATAACCTGCTCAGTCGGAACGGACATGGTGACTTCGACGATCAATTCGTTCTGATGATAATAACGCTGAACTTCCTCAGATCCGATAACCAGCCCCGATGCCTGCGTCGCAATTTCGTCATATTCGGTCACAAAATCTCGGACCAGCGTCTTCGAGTTCACGCGGACACCGAGAATTCGCTCCAGAAGCTTACGCTGAGCATCGCGCCGGGCAGCCTGGGCAGCCATCAACTTCCCCTGCGGCTGAACCCTGCTCCAGATGGCTGGGTACGAGGTGGGACGCGTGGTTGGCTTCGGACCACCGAGCGCACTGGCAACCCCCTGAGGGAGGTCCGGAGGAAGGTCCGGTCGTGGTGCGCCCATCCCAACCACTTTGATGATCTTTTTTGTAAAATTTTGCTCGATCTTGTCGAAATCTGTCCCGACGATGCGGCTGCCCTGATAATGACGCGTGTGCAACTGCTTGAGATGGGTCACGACCTGCTTGACCGTAACCTCAGCCTCAACCTCGCAAACCCCATCATCATAGTAGGTCGCCCGACCAAGGCGGACACCCTTGATAAACGTATCGAGATTCGACTCGATAATGTCCGATTCTGCGACGAAATCGCGGACATAGGTGTCCGAGTTGATCTGCAGTCCCTTGATGGTCTCAGCCAGCTTTCGGTAGCAGTCTGCCTCCGCAGCCCGCTTGGCCATCAACTTTTTCTGTTCGGCCTGCTGCGCTGCTGCAGGGACGACGAATACTGTGGCGACAAACGTTGCCGCAAGACACATGCCGACGGTTCGCGTCAAAGATGTCTTTACAGGAGATGCTGTCTTCATAGGAGTTGCTCCGTTGCGTTACAGGACACTGTTTTTACCACACCCTAGGGGTGGACAACCCACACTCAATGGGCCATCCACCCAGAAAGCGGTCCACCCATGAAAAGGACACGCATCGAGCGACGACGTTAGTCGCCGTTAGAAAGTGCCCCCGGAATTACGATAAAATATGAACGTAAACTATTTCCAACAATGATCTTACGGCAAAACCACTATCTTCTGATGTACGGCATGTGCTTCGACAACCGCTTGACAGCCGCAGCATAGGATTCCATATCCTTCATCCCATAAGCCCGGCGGTAATAGGACAGTGCCTGGTCGTATTTCTTCAACGATTCAGACGCGATCCCAGCCCCGAATGCAGCCTGATGGTCTGACCCCTCTGCCATCGCTATTTTGAAGTTGGAAAGTGCCTCGGAATACAACCCGGCTCGCAGCATTTTCACGCCACGGACACAGGCTTTGTTGCCACTGGCGACGATCGTCATATCAAAGGTGACAGCACAGGGTACGATCTGACTGACAAAATCGATGATCCCTCTCTGGACCGCAAGACCGATCACTTCATCGCGAGGCATCAGCTCTGCCTCAGTCTGCGAACTGCCAAACAAAAACGACGCATTTGTGCGATCCGTATTCGAAACAGGCGGCGGTGCGTAGGTCACCCAGTTTCGGTTGTTGACCGTGTCCACGAGCTTGAAAGTTGTCTGTACGGTGATGTTCCGAGTGACGGTCTCGACCTCGCGCGTCTGCACGCTGCCTCCACCCCAGTGGCGACCTCCAAAACCGCTCAGGCCGCTAATGGTCGACTGCCTGCCACGCTGAGCATCGACTTTGACGTTGATTTCGCTCTCGATGATGCCCTGCACATCCATGACCTGTCCACCCATCCCGACATTGCCGCCCCGCCCCTGCGTAATGCCAGCCGCCGCCAGGTCCTGCTCTGCGAGTCCTTCGCTGAGATGCTTGCGGTCGGCGATTTTCAGATCAACATGGTACTGATCGACAGCACGCTGGAGGAGGTCTTGAATCTGGTTGGCTGCGAGTTCAGACCACTTGGTGTCCGTGACCTCGTTGACCTTCGAGTCCATGATCGAGATACTGGTCATCCCCGCCGGCAGCCCTTTGGAGGGCTCGAGCGTATAGGTGACGCTGACATGGGCTTTTTCCGTACTGCATCCAGCGAGAAATGCAATGGCCATTGTCGCGACACACAGGCTCTTAACTCTTGACGTAAACATGTTCAATTTGGCTCCTAGGTTGCATATAGTCACCCACAGTACATACCGACGAACGTCCCCATAGACGCATCATCGCACTGAATGATGCCCTGTCGCCGACGGACGTCAAGCGTATTTCCCCCCGTTTGACGATTATCGAGGCGTAGACGACAATAGTTCTCGGAATAATGTCAGGATAAAGTGTAAGGAAATTGAGATTTGAACCTTCGTAACAAAACCCATCGTGTACATATTGGCGGGATCCCTGTTGGCGGAGGCGCTCCAATCTCGATCCAGTCGATGACCAGCACCTACACCTACGATATCGACGATACCGTCGCACAAATTCGCAGACTGGCGGAGGCTGGCTGCGATATGGTCAGAGTCGCCGTCCCTAATAAAAAAGACACAGAAGCCCTAAAATCGATCCTGGATCAGTCTCCTGTACCCATTATCGCTGATGTTCACTTCCATTTTGAGCGGGCGATCGAAGCCATTGAGGCTGGCGTTCACAAAATCCGCCTCAATCCGGGTAATATCAAGGATCGATCCCAGGTGGATCGCGTCATCGCTGCCTGTCGCGAGCGTGGTATTCCCATCCGAGTCGGGGTGAATGAGGGGAGCGTGGTCGAGCGGCAGGATAAGGGTCGCCGGGCAGCCCAGAAGGCAGATATTGCCAACGATCCACGCGCCAGACTTGTGGCACTGATGATCGAAACGCTCGAGGACTACCTTCGCATCTTCGACGAAAACGACTTCCACGACGTGGTCCTAAGCCTCAAAAGTATCGACGCCACCATCGTCATCGACGCATATCGGGCAGCTGCAGAGCGGTTCGATCTGCCGTTGCACCTTGGTTTGACCCACGCGGGACCGCCGGAAACGGGTCGAATTCGCTCCATCGCGTCGCTGGGAACACTGCTGGCGTGCGGTATTGGCGACACGATGCGTATATCCTATGCGTCTGATCCGATTGACGAGGTGCATGACGCCAAGGAGTTGCTTTGCAGTCTCGCCCTGCGTCCCCGTGTCGAACCGGAACTCATTGCCTGTCCGACCTGCGGTCGCATCGAGATCGACCTGATCAAGCTTGTGGCTGAGGTACGTCAGAAACTCGCATCGATCAAAACGCCTGTGAAAGTAGCGGTCATGGGGTGCGTGGTGAATGGACCAGGCGAAGCTGAGGGGGCAGATGTCGCGGTGTTTGCCGGGAAGGGTCGCGGAATCATCTATGTCCAGGGCGAGCAGACTCGGACGGTGAAAGAGGACGAGATGCTGGATGCGCTGTACGAGGAATGCGTCATTTTTGCCGAACGTGTCGAGCGTGGTGAGGTTGAACTTACCAGCGCGAAGGTCAACATCGTCCCCCCCGCCCCACTACCGCGTGAGGACGGTTCTATCCCGCTTACTGTGGTAAGATAGGACTGCTGTCCTGACCTTCCACAATAAAATGGTCGATTATGTACATATCTGGAAGTGGGTTAGACACAAGAGAGACATCGGTTCCTGGGGCAGATGCTTACTGTTTCATCAATCGAACCTGTTTCATCAATCGAACTGGAAAGGTGCGGGTATCCGTGATGCGTAATACGAGACGTGCGGCGCGACTCAACGTCAAGGCGTTGGCGATCCTGACAGTCATCACTGGTTTGATCGGCGTCGGAGCGGTGGGTGGTCATTACATCCGCAAGCGCGTCGTTGCGAAGAGCGCCTACAAGGAGGGAATGGCGTTTCTCGCAGACAAACAATGGGAACCAGCCTGCAAGAAACTCAAACGCTACCTCCTGCAATATCCGGACGACCAGGATATCCTGGAACAATACGCATACGCAAATCTGCGGATAGAACCGCTCGAACCCAAACACCTGAGTCGAGCGGAAGGTGCATTTCGCAGGTTGCTCCGACATCGTCCCGGGGATGACGAGATCTGCGACGAGCTGGCGAAACTGTATTTGCAGGCGGGAAACGCCGACGAAGCGATTTACATCAGTCGAAAAAGGCTTGAGCAGGATCCCAAAGATACAAGCGCGATGCTGTACCTTTCCCGTGGCCTGTTAAACATGCAGGAGACAGAGGAAGCGGAGTCCGTGCTGACCGCCCTTCTTGAATCGAATCCTGGAGAATTGCAAGCCTACGCGCTCATCGTAGACCTGTTGCTGGAACGCGGAGGCGATGCCAACCAGGAGCAGGCGAGGCAGTGGACGGATCTCTGCATCGAAAAGAATCCAGACGCGCCAATGGCGTGGGTGAGACGGGCGAGGTTCGCACGTCGAATCGAGAAGGATGCGGTCTCTGCTCGCTCAGATGTCGAAAAAGCGGACGCGTTCCCTTCTGTAGATCCGGTGGTCAGGTGCATGATCGCTGAGGAGTGGATTTTCCTTGGGGACTACGATCGCGCAGAAACTGCACTCGCAACCATTAAAAACATCTCCGACGAAACCCTTGCAGAAAAGGATATTCCCGCCGGAACGTTTCGGTACGACTGGCATACCCTGGCAGGAAACCTCGCAAAAAGACGAGGCGATAAGGAGGCCATGGGCAGGCAGGCGGACGAAAGCCTCGCAACTTTGACAAACTCATTTCGTACATTCTACCTTCCAACTGCGATCGACCTGTATTTGGTTTCCGGACGGATCGATGACGCCCGAAAACGACAGGTCGAATACGAAGCATTTGTGGTGGATCGGTTTTCGGAAAATGCCCCAGGACGTCGCAATTCAAAAATATTGGCCGCCAGAATCGCACTTGCAGAAAATCGTCCCTACGACGCAATCAATGCACTGCGGATCATGGTCACAAAAAATTCAAATCTGATCAATTGCTGGAGACTGCTCGCAGACGGGTATCGCTCGACGGGACAATATCGCCTGGCTGCAGATTCTCTGAACCAGGTCCTGAAGCGTCGGCCGAGTGACGCAAAAATTAGAAAGCAGCTGGTCAGAACATTGATGCGCCTCGGGCGATGGTCGGATGCAGTGACCCATGCCCGGTATCTTGAGACGGAAAATCCGAACGACGTTGAAGTACGCCTGCTGCGTCTGGAATCAGCCATGCACGAAGCCACCACCGATGGTGTCGACACCGAGGCCCTCTCAGGTCTCCGTGTTGAGCTTCAGCAACTGCAGAGCAAGCATCCACAGATCAGTGAGATAGGTGTGCTGTTTGCGCAGATCATGGAAGCTGAGGGGCGCACGGATGATGCAATCGACCTCCTGAGGGCGATTCACGATTCGGGAAATGGCGCGACTGCGGCAACGATCCGACTGGGGAGGCTGTTGTCCGCACGCGGAGATCACGAAGAAGCTTTGACAGTCTATACAGAGGGAGCCAATCGGCACCCCGAGCGAGCAGCCTCGTGGATTAACCTGGCTGAAGCATATGCATCGCTCGACCAGGATGAGCAATCGCAAAACGCATTGCTGGATGGCCTCAAGCAGGTGGAGGACGCAAAAGAGCATCTTGACGTATGGTTGACATTGGCGCGTTGGCACCTGGATCGCGATGATCGCGAAACCGGGTTGACAACATTGAAAGAGATCGCCAAAGCAAACCCGCTCGACCTTCTCTCACGAACGACGATGCTCGAACTGCGGGAAGTTCTGGAGGATCGTGACACCGCACAAACGCTGGTGGAAAATCTCGCAAAAATTGAGGGTGAAACCGGGCTGCAATGGAGGTTGCATAAAGCAAGATTATGGTTGAATGGTGAGAACTGGAAGGACCATGAAGAGCAGATAGTGCAGTACCTGGAGTACTGCGTAAACGCTGACCCTGCCTGGTCGCGACCGGCATCTCTACTGGGGAATTTGTATGAATTGTCCGGGCAGGATGATTTGGCAGAGGCTGTATACCGACGCGCTTTACACGCAAACCCCCAGGCAATAAAGATCGTAGATCAACTGCTCAAGTTGCTGGAGCGGGAGAATCGGTTCGCAGATGCAAGGGAAGTGCTGGCGGGTGCATCAGAGAACCACGGACTCCTGACATCGCACCGGGTTGGGCTGGCACTGGACAGCGGTGCGTATGAGGATGCGATTTTGGCGCTCCGCGCCAGTGTCAAAGCACGTCCTGACGATGTGGGGTCGCGGGCGCTGCTGGCACGCCTGATATATCAGCATGAGCAAAACGCAGCAGAAGCCATACAGCTTCTGGAAGAAGCCGAAGCGATTTCACCGCAATCCCCCACCGTTGCCAGTACGTGGGCATTCGTGCTTCTGGCTGAAAATCGGGGCGACGAAGCAGTAGCCATCCTGTACGAAATGGTGGAGTCGCGTAAAGACGCCACAGCCTACGCATTGCGGGCAGAACTCCATGCCACACGGGGAGCGCTCAAGCTGGCCGAGCAGGACTTGCTGGCCATCACACAACTGGAGGGTTCCGTCGAACAGGGGTATGAGCAGTTGGGGCAGTTCTATATCCGACAAAATCGGCGGGAAGACGCCATGTCTGCGTGGGAGGCGGGACTGGCGATTTCGCCGAATAATATGGGACTTCGCAGGAGACTGGCGACAGCGCTTCTTGTGGACGACGATGCAGCAAAACGAAGCAGGGGACAGGATATGCTCGAATCGCTGCTGCAGGAAACGCCGGAGGATACCGAACTGCTCGCGACCAAGGCAGCCCATTTGCTGATGCTCCGGGATGAGAATTCGGTCAACGAAGCCAGGCAGATTTTTGAACGTGTGGTGGAAAAAGATGAGCGGGCTATCTCCGCATACATCGCCCTGATTCAGGTCGCAGTCACTCGAAATGATCTGCAGGAGGCGACCAGGATCGTAACCCGCGCCCTCGGTGCGAATCCTGGTAATTACGATTTGCTGATGGCTGGGGCAGAGGTGGAGAGGTTAAAAGGCAACTTCGATGAGTCTCGAAACTTCGCTTCATGGGGGCACGATCAAAATCCCAGGACCATCATTCCGTTGGTTTTCTTATCGGACCTGGCGATCAGGGAGAACAATTTGGCTGATGCGTTGATGTACATCGATTCAGCCATCCTGCTCGCCGACAGCGACAGAACCCTGCAATTAAAGCGAGCCGCGATTTTGGACGCTCAGGGTAAACTCGGGCAAGCGATTGAAGATTTGGCCCGTTTTGCAAATACGGATGCTGGAAAGAAATCACTTGAAATATCGCTTGCTCTGGCGGATTCGAGCTGCCGCAACGGTGATTCAGCCGGGTTCGAGCGGTACATGAACCAGGCCAGGGAGATTGACGCGGAAAACCCCGTGATCGTGCAGGCTGAGATGCGGTGCTGGAGTGTGGGTGGTGCGTTCGACAGCGTGGTTGCAAAATTGTCAGAGAGACTTGAAACGCACCCCCAAGACACCAGGACGATTCTCCTGGGCGCCGGGCTGCTCGCATCAACGCGGGAGGCGAGGTGGATGGGGTTGGCCGACGGATTCTATGCTCGGGTGATTGAGGCAGACCCTGACCAGATTGAAGCGTTACTTTCAAGAGGACAACTTGCGTATCTGCGGAAAGATTTCCAGAGGATGAAGGAGTGTTATCGGTCTGTACTCAAGCGGTTTCCAGACCATCACAAAGCCTTGAACGATCTTGCCTGGATTCTTGCGGAACTTGGTGAGGATCTGGAGGAGGCGAGGCGGTTGGCTGACCATGCCGTGGAGATCGCGGGGGATGATCCTCATGTGCTGGATACGCGCGGCGTGGTGCTGACAAAATCGGGCCTGCTGAACGATGCACGGAAAGACCTCGAGCGTGCGGTCGTGCTTTCGTCGCTGCTTCCACGGACGCAAGCCAACGCGATGACTCACCTTGCTGACGTTTTCAAAGCGATGGACCGCCCTGCCAAAGCTCGCGAGCAGCTTCGCAAGGCGATGTTGCTCGATAGCGAGCATAGCCTCTGGAACGAGGAGAGGCGTAGCGAGGTACAACGCACGCTGGACGATTTGCGGGGTATTTAAGGCTCTGCATTCGGGCAGATACAGAGCTTGCGATTCCCCCCCATTTCCACGATTGCACTGGGGCCGCACATCCTTGTGACTTCGGGCTGGGATTTTGGCGTTGCGATTGCTATAATCATGGACCTCCACTGGGGAGAGGAGAGAGACTCTATGAATATGGCAAGCAGGAAGAGAACAAGCACATTGTGCCTCTGTGCGGTGACGGCGTGGGCTTTCGGTTCTCCAGTGTCAGCGGAAGAATTCGTGCTGGTCTACCACGAAGCCTCCGGAAGCGGGTCAGCGAGGCTGCTCGACGGCGGCGATACGGAATTTGGAGGCGGTATGACTTTCGGGCCAACCGACCCGTCGATGTCGTTTGTCGCTCGAGATATCAGTACTCAGCCAGGAGTGCTTGCGGCGAGGTCAAAAGCTTCCGGACGCTCCAACATCAACTTCATCGACGGTGATTTGTCCATCAGGGTGGAGTTGAGTGTGTTGTATTTGCCCTCGAATATCACCGGTGGCGACAACCCCGGCGGGATGGCCGACGGAGAGCTTTCATCCGTCATCGAGTTCATGATGCCCGTCGAGGAGGTGGAATGGGTCTACTTCCTTGACGTCGATGACACGGTCAGTTTTGAAGGTTCATCGAGCGTCCTGATTGAAAACGTCACACAACGTCAGGAGCTTGTCTCTCTCAACGAAGGAATGGATGGTATTGTGGAAACAACGCTGTCCGCCAACGTTGGAGACATCATCCGCATCACCTCCGAAATGGAGGGCTTCGGATCGACCGGTCCGGCGGGAACGCGTGAATACACGTCCATTTTTGGGATGTCCCTGTTTATGATCCCGGAACCATCCACGCTCATGCTCTTCGCCCCCGCAGCGCTGCTGTTGCACCGCCGAACGCGAAGGCCGGAAGCGGCTGGGAGGTGTGGGGCGTCTGTCGTCGGCTCCCCCACCTTTGAAAAGGTGGGCCACCAGTCAGGGGAGGTGGGGCACCTGCGCCGATCATCGGAGACAGGAACGTCGGGCAATGCCCGACCTACGGAACTTATTGATATTCGCGGCGGCGTCACCCACAACCATGATTTCGGAACCGTGTGCGATGCCTTCGATGTGCATGGTTGAGGCAGGTCAACCTTTCGCCTTGGGGCGAAAGAACGACCTGCCCTACATCGCTAACCGTTTTCGGAGAGGAGAGAGGTAATGATGTCACATGTGTGGAAATCATTGGTGAAATCATCGGCGATAGTGTTGGTGATCGCAGGGGTTGTTAGGGCAGGAACGTTCGATCTATTCTGGACCGATGCTGGAAACGTTTTCGACTTCGGCCGCGTTGAGCGGGCGTCGCTGGACGGTTCGCTTCGTGAGACCATCTTCTTCGCCGGGGCGGATCGTCCAAACGGGATTGCACTCGATGGCTCACTTGGTCAGGTTTACTGGACTGCTAGTGTAGTGCCTTAGAATTATGGAATTTTACGATCGGATTCCGTGTTTTGTCTTCCGAGGAGGATGAAGCCATGAAATCTGCACCAACAATCACGCTGACCGATGACGAACGGACCACACTCACTCGCTGGTCAAGGGG
>JAJRYY010000064.1 GCA_024275565.1 Planctomycetota bacterium | reverse complement strand
CTGGCTCACTCATGGCACACCTCCTCGGACAGGCAGGATACAAAGTCGATCTCCACGAAAAACGCGGCGACCCCCGCATCGGCTTGTCCGGGCGCCCAAAATCGATCAACCTCGCACTCTCCGTACGCGGGATCCACGCCCTCGAAGTCGCAGGCCTCAAAGAGGAGATCATGCGAGATTCCGTCGCCATGCCAGGACGCATGCTCCACGACGAGGCAGGGCAACTCGGATATCAGCCATACAGCAACAACCCGGATGAGGCGATTCATTCCGTTTCGAGGATGGGACTGAACATCGCGCTCATCAACGCAGCCGAGCGAAACCCCAACGTAAAAATCTATTTCAATGACGCCTGCCAGGGGTTCGACATGGCAACAGGAAAGGCAGAAATCCTGCGCGGCGACAACCTCATCACGACAGACGGCGACATCCTCATCGGCGCAGACGGAGCATTCTCAGCCGTACGCCGACGCATGCACCGCATGGACTGCTTCAATTACAGCCAGTTCTACCTGGAGCATGGCTACAAGGAACTCTGCATACCCGCGGGCGACGATGGATCCTTCAAGCTCGAAAAGAACGCACTCCACATCTGGCCACGACGATCATTCATGATGATCGCCCTGCCCAACGCGGATGGCTCGTTCACATGCACCCTGTTCTGGCCCCTCAAGGGCAAAATCTCTTTCGACGCCCTGAAAACAAGTGAAGACATACTGACATTTTTCAAGAAACACTTTCCAGACGCCGTACCGCTCATGCCCACACTGGTCGATGACTATCTCGCAAACCCCAACAGCTCGCTGGTCACCGTGAAATGCACGCCGTGGCATGTCGATGGCAGGGTCGTCCTCGTCGGCGACGCCGCACATGCGATCGTCCCATTCTTCGGACAGGGGATCAACTGCGGGTTTGAAGATTGCGAAGTCCTCATGGAATGCTTCGAACGTCACGCCCCGGACTGGGAAAAAACCTTCGCCGAGTACACGCAGCTTCGCAAGGAAAACGCCGATGCCATCGCCGACCTCGCCATCGGGAATCTCATCGAGATGCGCGACCACGTCGGGTCAGACGCCTTCCTCAGAAAAAAACGCCGCGAGCAACAATTACACAAGTATTTACCTTTCTGGTACACGCCTCTCTATTCGATGGTGACATTTTCGCGCATCCCCTACGCGGAGGCTGTCAAACGTGCAAAGCAGCAGGATATCACGATCCGGAAAATCACCAACGCCATCCTGATCGTGATCGCCCTGATTCTATTCACCCTGATCGTCCGGAGTTTCTAATACGATGTCATTAACCTACGAAAAATACCTGAAAATTCGTGATCTTATCGGACTGCAAGAGGTTCAATCCGACCCCCCCGAGCACGATGAAACCCTCTTCATTATCATCCACCAGGTCTACGAACTCTGGTTCAAACTCCTCCTCCACGAACTTGACCACGTCAGGCAGCAGCTTTCAAGTGACGATTTATACGGCTCTATCGCCACGTTTCAGCGCGCACGCACCGTGATGAAAACACTCGTCAGCCAACTCGATATTCTCGAAACGATGACCCCGATGGGCTTCGAGAGTTTTCGCGATCGCCTCGACACCGCCTCAGGATTCCAGTCCGCTCAGTTCCGGGAATTTGAATTCATACTTGGCTACAAACGTCCGGATATGCTCAAACACCACGAGGGGAATCCTGAAGCGCTGGCTGCCCTCGAACTTCGATTGCAGGAACGAAGTGTCGTCGATTGCTTCTACGATTTCCTGGCTGCCCGTGGTACGACGATCCCGGGCGAACTTGCTGATAAAGACCCGTCAGCCCCGAACCTCGCGCATCCCGATATCCAGGATGCGATCATTCGCCTGTACCACGATCACGATGATCCGAGCGTTAAAATCCTGCTTGAACTGATGACAGATCTCGATGAAGGGATTCAGGAATGGCGCTATCGGCATGTGAAAATGGTCGAACGAACCATCGGCACCAAGCCGGGAACCGGCGGATCAAGTGGTTCTGAATTTTTGCGATCCACACTGTTTGTATCGGTCTTCCCCGACCTCTGGGCCGTCCGACACCGGTTGTAACACGCCCCGGGGTGGGTGGTGATTCAGACAGCGCATGCATCGCCGAAAGGGTTCCGCGTGAAATAATTCTCCACTTCGCAATAGTCCGTACCTTGCTGCGTTTTGCCGTTCAGTAAGGTCGCAGGTATCGATGTATGAACACACACACCTGCCTATTCATGGAGAAGGACAGATGATGAAAACGCTTAGACTCACTGCACTCGTCGCCGCACTCTGTACCACAGCGCTTCTCGCCCAGGGCGGACCGGGTGGTCCCGGAGGACCAGGCGGGCCGGGTGTACCTGGAGATCCCAGTGGTGAACCGACCATCGGGATGATCTTCCACCGCAGTATGCACCGTATGCAGCGCGTCACGCAACGCACAGTCCATCACATCAACCGGGCAGCGAACAGGGCTTCGAACATGATTGAAAACCTCCTGGAGGACGGTGATGTCGATGGCGCCAATGTGGTGGCTGAGACCGTGTCCGGAAGGATCAATGATGGTGCTGACCGTGGGATCAACCGCCTTGGCGAAATCGGCGAGAGGGCGACCGATCTCCTCACGGAGCTTGAAGCGCCACAAGCGATGCTCGAAGCCATCGCAACAGCCGTCGAAAATCGCACCAATCGGATCAATGATCGGCGAGAAGCCGGTTTGCAGAAAATCCAGGACGCACTCGACGCTGAGTAAACAGCTCACACCTGATGCATGGGCATAAACGTCCAGATGCAAGGACATCGGGTACAATCAACCGTCGGACGCATCTTGGGATGAGATGCGTCCGGCGTCGTATTACCACGGGCCCAACAACCCAGCTCGACGACCTTCATCCAACCCAGC
Organism: Planctomycetota bacterium; assembly: GCA_024275565.1. GTDB lineage: Bacteria > Planctomycetota > Phycisphaerae > UBA1845 > UBA1845 > JAJRYY01. The sequence continues at coordinate 6,086 of JAJRYY010000064.1, read as the reverse complement.
TCTACGACCTTCATCCAACCGGGCATCACTGCCTGACCATCATAACAATGGCGGCGATTGCACCAGCGCCAGCCAGGACAGCCAGCCCGATCTTAACCCAGCTATAGGGGCGATCACCCTGCACTTCTCCCGTACCAGCATTGACTACGACCTGATACGCCTTCCTGCGAAACTCATAGCCCATCATCCAGACCGGCAGGAGAAGATGTTTATAGGTTAGCGCGTTGTAGGTTGTGTTGATCGTCTGGATTCGCTGGACGTCACCGCCGATCCGGCTGCGAATGTCGGCTTCGATGGCCTCGTCGATCCGCTCTTTGGCACGGACAAAACCGGCATCAAGCGAGATGTCATAAGTCCGGGCAAAAAAACCTGCGAGCAACGCCTTGTTAAACGGAACACATTTCTCCAGAGGCCATGGCTCGAGCGCTTCAAGACGGTTGTCCGGGAGTCCGGTCCCAGCCACAACAAGCACATCGTCGAAAAATCGCTGAAACCTGCCCGAAGCGGGATACCATCTTGTGCGGCGAACTGTCCTCCGATTCTTACCCGAACCCACAGTGACATAATAATGATCGCCCCGCTGCCCGGTGTATGCAGTCCCCGTCAGCGAATCGATCGTCCAGTACGGGAGATACACACCCGAGAATCGCCCCTGGGTACCGCGTTTTTTGAATTCGTTGGGGGCAAACCACCGAGACTGAACCCACGTCCGGAGATTCGCACGGGCCTCTTCACGCGTGACCAGAAAGCAAAGCACACCATCCACGTGGATACGATCGCCCGCGTCATGGACATCATCCAGCTGGAGCGGTGCACCACAGTAGGGACAGTCGCGACTTGTCAGAGATCCGGCGAAACGAACCGTACCACCACAGGACGAGCAGGTCACCTCAGACAATCCGCTCTCAGCACTCCCCGCATCCTTGCGATGCTGAATCACCCTCTGGACCATCTCGTGGAAATCGTTTTCCGACACGTCACCATCAGGCGGCTGGAGTTCCTTGACATATCCACAGTGCTCGCATTTCAGCGATTGCAGGCCGATGTGCAATGTCAGATCAGCCCCGCAACCATCACACGGGAAGTTGCGACTGGCCTGAGAATCGCCCTGGTGTGTAGCGCGATCTGGCTGCGATTCAGCACTTTCAGCAGAATCTGTTGCAGGCCTGGCTGGCCTGACTGGCGGGGCTTCATCCGACATAACGCTCACACTGTACGAATGGTGTCACAAGGAATTGAACAGGGTCATAGAATCGAGAACAGCGCCCTGAGTGCGCCAACCAGTGGGGAGTCGAAGGCTGACGACGCGTACTCCGACTCGAATCCGCTGAGCTTCGCCCCCTCGTTACCTTCACGCAGATTCCTGCCTTGCCTGGATCTGGCGTCTCGTTTCTTCGCCTCTGCATCAATGATTCTCCCACCCACTTTCGCCCATTTGACGATCTGTGCAAGTTCGCCACCGTCCAGCCAGACGCCATGCTGACGGCAGCCATCGACGACCACACCGCTCTTCGCGCCGAACACGCGACGGTTCATCAGTGTCTCACAGACGGGGCATTTAATGTACTTCACCGGTCGAGGATTGTCTGCATATTCCTCGGCAATCATCACTGACAAACGCTCACGATCCACTTCGTGAACACGATCAACAGAGACCTTCAAAACGTGCTCAAGCTCGCCAGGATCGAAAAAGATTCCCAGGCATTGGTCGCAACGTTCGATGAAGAAACCGCCATCAATCCCCAGGTCAACGGACGACATAAGCAATGCACACCGGGGACACGTCCGATCGGACGCCTCGGTGGAAGCGACGCTCCTGTGTACCGTCCGCAGGTCAATATCATTCAACGTACCACAGTGGAGGCACTTGGCTGACTTGGCTGGCAGCGGGGCAGCACAGCTGAGACAATCCATGGATCCGTTCCCTGATAATCGATTCGTTCGACTACGCGACCGGTGGAGGAGGCGGAGGCGTTGAGGCGTTCATCAATGCAACCAGTTGCGGAACCTGCCCAGCTGGCTGCCAACCCGGGGCACCAGGCGTCCACACCATCGTCGATGCTGTAAGCTCCTTGCGCCCGGCAGCCTCAGCGAGATGCGCCATCGTAAACGGACCATGCACCTCACCCCCAACAGAAATATGCCACACACCGACCGGAGGGGGCATCGGAACAGGAGCGGCAGCAGGAGCACCGATACCAGGCGACTGACCTTGCATCATCCGACCAGCCATAGCAAACCCCAGCCCCAGTCCCATACCATCCGCAGCACCACCACCAGACGGATTCTCGGCGGCCGCTGTCATCGCCTGACCCATCTGGTACTGCTGGAATCGGTTCATATCACCGATGGCAGCCATGCTGGTACGCGTATCCAGCGCGCGTTCGACCTCCGCCGGAAGCGATATGTTGACGATAAGAAGCTTCGGCATATCAAGCCCGTACTCATCATCGATCTTATCAACCACGCGCAGACGAATCTGCTCTGAAAGCTCGGGATACTTCCCCGCAAGGTCAAGGGCAGCAACCTCCGAATCGCCAATCACATCAGCAAACGACGAATTGATCATCGCACGAAGCAGCTCTGTAATTTCGTCGGCTTCAAAGGAACCGTCAGTTCCAACGAGTTCCTGAAGCAACGCCACCGGCTCGGTCGCCTTCAGGGTATAGACCCCGAACGCCCGCAGCCGAATCGGTCCAAAGTCCGGATCGCGGAGCATGATTGGATTGGGTGTACCCCATTTCAGATTGGTGACCTGCGTCGTATTAACGAAGTAGACCTCAGCTTTGAATGGGCTGTCGAACCCGTGCTTCCAGCCAGCGAGTGTAGACAGAAGAGGCAGGTTGTCAGTCCGCAGTACATAGGCTCCTGGTTCGAACACGTCAGCCATTTTCCCACGGTGCACAAAGACAGCAACCTGACCAGGTCGAACGATCAGTTGAGCACCATTCTTGATTTGATTGTGGAAACGTGGGAATCGCCAGACCAGAGTATCATCCGAGTGATCGATCCACTCGACGATATCAACCAATTCACCGCGCAGTTTATCGAGAAAGCCCATGTTGATACTCCCATTTGCGAGAGGCTGCTGCTTCAACGCGACGATGAAGCTGTTGCACCGGCATGATACTGCAACATCGGCACATCGCTGTAGAACCGGCATAACGCTGTAGAACCGGCACATCGCTGTAGAACCGGCATGGAGGCGTACACACAACGCCGTCCATCATCGCACGCCATCCTGGCAGTCCGTTGAATCAATTTAATAGGAAGCACCCAATGCGGTCAAGCAGCCCGACACCCCGCCCACCGAACGCCCGGACAGCACCACCAGCCGTGCTGAAAATGACAAAATCGACATGAAAAAACAGTTTGTTGCACAATTGGACAATTCAGGAATACCGGGGAAAAATCAGAGCGCACGACGCGCAATATCTCAGAGCGCACGATGCGCAATATCAGAGCGGTTCGATTTCCCTTCAAAATCAATCTGACCCGCGCAGCGATAAGCAGCCTCACACGCCTCTTGTATCGTAGTGCCAAGACCTGTCACTCCGAGGACGCGTCCACCCTCCGTAAGCACCGTATCCCCACGCGATCGTGTCCCGGCATGGTAAACCACTGCGTCGTCGCAGGCAGCCGCCGCATCAAGACCCGTGATCGGAATCCCCTTCTCATACTTTCCAGGATACCCGGCAGAGGCAAGCACCACACACACAGCAGGCCGCGGGTCCCAGTCAAGCGTAATATCACACAGCTTTCCATCGATGACTGCGTCAAACACGTCGAGAATATCCGTCTTCAATCGGGGGAGGATGACCTGCGTTTCAGGGTCGCCGAAGCGACAGTTGAATTCAAGAACTTTGGGACCACCAGCCGTAATCATAAGCCCCACATAAAGCACACCTTTAAAGGGGATCTCATGGCGACGCAATATGTCGAGAATCGGCACCAGAACGTCAGATTCCACCATCTTGTACACCGCTTCCGTAGCGATCGGTGCTGGCGAATACGCACCCATACCACCCGTGTTCGGTCCGGTGTCCCCATCGTGAGCACGCTTATGATCCTGCGATGATTCAAGAATATAGACGGTATCTCCATCGATCAGCGCGTGGATCGAAAGCTCCTCACCGATCAGCTTGTCCTCGACGACAATGCACTTCCCGGCATCACCAAATTCCTTATCCAGCAACATCCTCTTCGCCGCGGCGATGGCATCAACGGCGTTCTCACAAACCACAACGCCCTTCCCGGCTGCAAGACCGGACGCCTTGATGACCTGGGCACTGTTCCGCGCAATGATGTAATCCTTCGCCTGATGAATACGCGTAAAAGTCTTCGACCGGGCCGTCGGAATTCGGGCCTCAACAAGCAGATCCTTCGCCCACGCCTTATCACCCTCAAGACGCGCAGCCGCAGCACAAGGTCCGAATATACGCAACCCTGCATCCTGAAAACGATCCACGATTCCAGCACAAAGCGGTATTTCAGGACCAACAACAGTGAGGTCAATTCCGTTATCTTTCGCGAATGACAGCAACCCTTCAATATTGTCAGCTAGAATGGGAAGATTCCTAGCAATGCAAGCCGTACCGGCGTTGCCCGGGGCACAAAAAATCTCAGGCTTTCGAGACGAGCGACGTATAGCGTCGGCGATGGCGTGTTCTCGACCTCCCCCACCGACGATGAGGACTTTCATATTCAATACTCCGGTATCAACTGGGGCGATTGTGCTTGAAATTGACCGCTTTTCGCGAGCATGATAGCGATTCCGACCAGTTTCGACCAGCCGACGAACCACAGCACCACCCACTGAATACACGGAACCACGCACCGAATGCCCGCTGGCATCGCACCTTCTTCAACCCTGACAGCGAAAAATTCCGCATCTGCACCAAAAACAAGCACAAAATCTCAATCTTTTCAGCAATTCCAGCGGCAGATTCACCGCTCCAACCGCGTAATGACCAATGGCTGCGTGAGCCGATCGACGTTTCTTAACGCGCATTGAATGGTGGGAAAGACACTATAAAAGTGCGGCGGGCTTTTGACGCCGCAGGCGAATCAACGCCAAAGGAGTCACCGATGAAGATGGAACTGGTAAGCTGTTTGAGTAAAAGTAGAACAGTAAGAACAATGTTATGGTGTGGCATCATGATGGCATCATGGAGCAGTGTGGCCGAGGCAGGACTCACCACCTGCGCATGCGATCCAGACGTCACGGGTGACGGCAGCATCGATTCATCCGATCTAGGCCTCATCCTCGAATGTATCGGCGCTCCGGGTATCCCTGCGTGCGAACGGGCCGACGTCAATTGCGACGGTGTCGTGGATCCCGCAGATGAGCAGGCTTTCATCTGCATGGCCAATGGCGGGACGCCGGAGGAATGTTGCCCCGGCGATCCTGACGGTTCTGGTGCATGTTGCATTGGAGATGGGATTTGCTTTATCGGACCTGTCACACAGTGCGACGGCCTATACCTGGGCGACGACACCATCTGCGGCGACCGTCAGGGATGCTGCCTGCCGGAGGGTGGATGTGCTGATATGGCTCCGGCGTGTTGTGAGGAAATGGGCGGCACGCCACAGGGCAATGGTACGATATGCGGAGATATCCAGGCATGCTGTCTGCCGGACGATACATGCGCAGATATGGACCGACTCTGCTGCGACGACCTCGGAGGAATCATCCAGGGACAGGGGTCGTCCTGTGACGAGGCTGTCTGCGGGCAGCAGGGGTGCGGTCCAACACCCGACGGGGACCGCTGTGAACCGGTAGCTTGCGACAATCCGAATCAGGAATGCACACCGACGCTGGTTGCATGCATCGATGGGATCTGCAGAGTGACCCAGTGCGACTGTGGCAACCCCGATGAATGCCATGTCGAACTCACCGCAGCAGGCGATCCGTTCTGTGCCGGTGAATGTCCCCCAGGTGAAATCTGCGAACTCTTCTCGTTTCAACAAGCTGACGGCACTGTCCTGTTCGCATGTGATTGCGTCCAGGATACACCGGATTGTGGACCGACACCAAACGGGGACAGGTGCGAGGAAGTCGTATGCCCAAATCCGAACGACGTCTG
>JAJRYY010000063.1 GCA_024275565.1 Planctomycetota bacterium | reverse complement strand
CATAAGTCGCAACACGCAAGTCGTCCTTACCCACACGACCGCCACCGATCAGCCCTGTCTCGCCGCAGTCGCCGGTCCTCGTATAAAGCTTCATGACACACTCCTCGATGGAAGGACGAAGCTCCCGCAGAAAGTCTCAACTCTTGCAGACGCGATCAATGCTTAAAGTGACGCGTCTTCGTCAACACCATAGCCACCCCACGTTCGTCACAGGCGGCTATCGTGTCCGCATCCCGCTTCGATCCACCTGGCTGAATGATGGCCTTGACGCCAGAACCCATTAAATTGATCGGACCATCGGGAAACGGAAAAAAGGCATCCGAAGCCGCCACCGAACCCGCAAGCCGATCAGCGTGCCCATTCTCCTCCGCAAGCCACATAGCAATCCTGCAACTCATCACGCGCGACATCTGCCCCGCCCCATTCCCCAGAAGCGTCCCATCCTTACAAATCGTGATCGCGTTGCTCTTGGTATGCTTGCAGATCAACCAGGCAAGACGAAGATCATCCCATTCCGCATCGGTAGGCTGACGTTTCGTGACAACGTCCCAATCCTGCTCGTTCAATCCGACCAGATCGCGGGTCTGCACAAGCGACCCACCCGCAATGCACTTCACATCCGTGGCAGTGGCGTCCGGTGCAGCAGCCAGATCACCCACGGAAATAAGTCGCACACGCTTCCCCCACGCTTTCGCCTCACGAATATGCCCAACCGCCTCGTCTGAAAAAGCAGGGGCGATCCAAACCTCGACAAAAAAACCGCCCGCACCAGCATCCTTCCCCCAGCGACCATAAGTACCCATCACTGCCTCAGCGAAATCCAGCGATACCGATGCGCCACATACCAGAATACCACCCATCGCCGCATTCGGATCGCCAAGATACGCCCGGCGGTATGCCTCAACCGGGTCGCCAGCAACCCCACATCCACAAGGATTCGTATGCTTGATAAAAGCTGCGATGCTGCGTCTCAAGCCAGTCACCCCCGAAACCTCATCGCCACCTGCCCCCACATCGCCACCTACGCTCGCATTGCCACCTGTCCCCGCATTGCCACCCACCCAGCGCGACAGCTCCTTCCCCATACCCAACGCAGCGTCACCATCAACATAGTTGTTGAACGACCAGGCTGTATCTGCAGACGCACGCGCATCTGATCGAAGCAAATGTGCCTCACCCCCAATAGACGCCCCAACCTGCACATGGGCTTCCTGATGCGGGTTCTCACCATAACGAAGCACACCACCCGGGGATGATCCGCATTGATCTGCCAACCACGCATCAATGCGCGCGTCATACCGCGACGTCATCGCAAAAGCTTCACGCGCAAAATCCCGGCGCAGACCATCCCAGCCTCGCGCATCGCGAAAAACCCCACCATCCCGGCTAGCTCGCATCGCCTCCAGCACGATCGAATACTGCTCCGGCGACGTCACCACCAGCACATGCTTATGGTTCTTGGCAGCCGCCCGCAACATGCACGGACCACCAATGTCGATCATCTCAATCGCCTGATCGAAAGCACATCCCGGCTGAGCGATCGTTTCTTCAAAGGGGTACAGATTGACCACAACCATATCAATGGGCGCAATGCCCGCATCTTCGAGTTGTCGCACATGATCGGGGTTGCTGCGGTCAGCTAGAATGGCGCCATGAATGGACGGATGCAACGTCTTCACACGACCATCGAGCATCTCGCCGCAGCCAGTCACCTGTTCCACCGGCGTGACCGCTATGCCATGCTCCACAAGCAAGCGGGCTGTCCCGCCAGTCGAAAGCACTTCCACGCCGAACTCGGTGGAGAGGACGCTGGCAAATTCAGCGATACCATCCTTGGAATACACGCTCACAAGAGCGCGGCCAACACGATTCAAACCTGAAATATGAGTATCAGACATGCCCTTCACCATCGCAAACCGGTCGCGTACCACAATCGGACGGATACCCGGCGCGGCCCTACACAATGGAACAAACCTGTGCTACGAATGAGAAAGCACGCGCACTACGGACGCCACTCGGAAACGACGCGATCTTCGCGATTGGCCCAATACTGATGACGACCACCATACGTGACGATCGCAACAACATCGCCAAGCAAAGAAGCCTGCTTGACCGGATCGGCAAAGGGGGCAGTCAGGTCAGGTGTCGCCAGCACAAGGGCACCCTCCCGATGGATCACCTTCAAAGAACGCAAGAGCGCATGCCGGTGGTCACGCTCAGCCTCCAGATCACGACGCTTCAGAAGGAGGGTTTCGCGATTACGCCGAAGCTGTTGAAGTTTCTTGGAATGCTGGATGTACGGCTCTTCAATACCAAGCCAGTCATGCCGCTCATGAGCCATCCGATCACCAATGTTGATGTCCGGCTGACGCTGCAACGCAACACGACGCGAATCCTCATAGCGATTCATCGCATACTCTTCACGATCGCTGAGAACCGACAAGGCTCGATTGATATCGTTGATCTTCTGGAAGTAGGTGACCTCGTATTCCCTCTTGGCTTTCTCAAGATCAGCCACAAAGTACACCTTACGGATCACATCGCCCTGCTTGACGTGGTCAAACTCCGCACGCTCCAGACCAGAGGTGTAAGAAAGGTCACGCGAGGGGTGCAGATGCGGCATCGCCTGATCGTCGTAACTCAAAAGTTTGATCGGAATAAACGCGTGACGCGCAAATCGACGGGTCACACCACTCAGCGGAGTACACACCTTCAGTTGACCGTAAACCGCAGAATTCTCAATGGTGTCAGACCCACCCCGACCCGCAATACCATGGCCCGCAATACCATGGCCCGCAATACCATGGCCCGCAATACCATGGTAAGCAAATTCATAAGATCCGGGCGTCAGATCAAAAACAGCAAACGCCTCGGGCTCAAGCTCAAGCCGATGACCAACAAGATCCGTGGACAAAATCTGCAACCCGGAACCAGCGTCGCGTACCTGAATCGTCGCTCCATCCGGTGAGTAAAACTGAACCTGAACACCAGGCCAGCACCTGCCGCCCTCATGACTGCAACCCGACACACCAATACCCGCTATCGCAAGAATCGCCAGACAACCACAATAGCCAAAGATCGTTCGAAGCATACAGCCATTCCTCCAGTACCATCCCGAGCTGAACCGGGAATATGACGAATTCATACCAACCGCCCACCGGGCAGACCAAGCGCCACCGCAGCCGGAAATACGCTCCAGAACCGCAGCCGACGGGCAAACGGATCGTACTTCGCAGGACATGGGTGTCAAGCGAAAGCGATCCGGGCAACAAGCTTAATATACGAAATTCACAACCCCGGAATGACGCCACAACCCCCGAAAGGACACCACCGAAAAGGCAGTAACCGACGATTTACCGGCGATCACTCCGAAGAGGATCCACCTCATTCCGAGATTTCAAGTCCTGATCGGGCAGATCCAAAACACCCGATAGCGATGTACGCCTCGAAACATGCAACTCTGATCGGGCATGAAGTATGTCTTTATTCGTAAGCGGCGGATAGCCATGAGGACCAAGACAACCAAGCCGCCCGGCAGGCGTCGCGAAGAAAATAAGATCCGATCCGGTATTCTGAACCGTCATCAAATCTCGCGGTGGATAAATCGCACCCGTCACCCCACCGGTCTTACGATCCACAATCAGAAGCGTACCCTCAGGTCCGCCAAGCACCACCCGATCACCCTTTCCGGAGACAAATCGCCGGGCAGCAGGCTGACGCCACAAAAACTCACCCGTGTCCACATCAAACGCATACAACCCATATTCCTCGCAATATTGATAAACAGTATCCTGCGAGACAGTGGGACGATCGTGAAGCGGATTCGGAAAGCGGTGACGGTTCACGACAGAACCATCCAGCGTGTTGAGCGCATACAGGTGACGATCCGGGGAAGCGACAAACAACGCCACGGAACCAACAGCAACCCCACCACCCACAGGCCCGCCCGCGTCGAACGACCAGATACGACGCTGACTGCGACCCTCAACACAATATACAATCCCAGTGTCAGTCACAAAGTAAAATCGGTCATCATCACCCTGAACCGGAGTCGCCTGAACCGGAGTCGTAAGCAAACGCCCATCCAGCGTCGCACGCCACCGAACCAGCGGAAAATCCGCCAGACTCTCTTCCCATCGAAGCGACACAAGTTTCCCGCCAGCCGTCCCCATATACAGGAAAAGCGAATCTGCGACGGCTGCCCCACCCGGAGCAAAGGGAACCTCAAAGCGTCGAATTAAATCACCACTGTAACGATGGAACACCTGAACAAAGGACGGCGTCACAAACACCACAGGTCCACCACCACTGTTATTCTTAACATGCGTCGGCGGACGCTCACGAAACGAGCGCTCACCAAGATTATTGATCCAGCGGATAAGCCCGGTCCTGGCTTCAATCGCATACACCAGATCCGACGATGTCACGGCATACAGATTTTCATCGAGCAGATAATAACCCGTCATCGTCTCGTGACCGGGCAATTCCAGATCGAACGACCACACCGAAGCATACCCAGCTCCACGAAGCGCATCAGACCCAATCACCGGCGGAGCAGCCCGCATCGGCGTCGATATGAAATCCTCAGCCAGCGACTGAAATCCACTCATCATCAGAAAACAGATCGCTGCGATTGGCGTACGCATTCCCATGGTCATCCCAGATTCAATTCTCATATTCATCGCCGTAAAACCATATCATCGCCGTAAAGCACTACAGGCACTCGTTTTACAACCTACGAAGATTCGGCCTGAAGATCCTTGCAAGCCTTGTAATAATCCAGAACACTCTTCAAACCGGTCTTATCAGCATCACCATTGGCAGATTCAACCGCTGACTTCTGCAACTCAATAGCTTTGTCCACCATGCCAATCTCAAACATCGCACGGGCGTACGCAGCAATAATCTGAAACCCGGGAGGCGTCGCAGATCGATACGCCTTGGCAGCAGCCTGCAGGGCAAGACCCGGACGACGCTTATCCAACTCAGGAATACCCAGAAGGGACCGGGCGATCGCAAACTGCACGTCAGTCCTGTCACCATTGTCGCGGGCGTGCTGTTCGATCATGTTTATCATGTCGTCCGAAACCGGCGTATCGGACATATAGACATAGACCAGAGCGCCCAACACGTCATTGTTGCTCGGATCAAGCTTAAGAGCCTCTTCAACCGCAGACTTGAAACCACCCCAGTCTTCACGCGATGCGGTCAGACGCATCCGGGCGAACATCGGCGCAATCTTCTCACGCCGGACCGCAGAATCCACATCGTAGGTACCAGCCACAACGTCAGCAATAACGAGGTCAGCAGCAGGATCACTCGGATGACCATGCCACACAAGCGTCCCATCCCGATCAATAAGAAACGCGTACGGAATACCCATCGCACCAACACCACGCATATACGCGTCGGTCACGTCACCAGTCTTGTCCCACGCAATCGTATAAGCGATCGCAGCCCCACGCTGCTTGATAAAGCGCTTCACCTTGGATAGCGATTCCCCACGCCCGGGACTCGCAGCACCAATCACCACAAGACCGTCCTTACCATACTTCTGCTGCAACCCGGTCAAATGCGGAATCGACTGGATGCAAGGCCCGCACCAGGTCGCCCAGCACTCCATGAATACGACCTTCCCGGCGGTTTTACCCTTTTCGAGCGCATCCCCCTTGATCCAGTCGCTGAAATTCAACGGCGGAGCCTTGCTCCCGATCTTCAGTGATTGAGCATGTACCGAGGCAGTGATGACGAGAAAGCCAGCGACAAACGCGCCCCAGCCAGTACGAAATTTCATGTTCCAACTCCAATGCATGCAGTCAAAGAGGGCAATGTACACGGAATGATAAACCCAATCCTCGGCTCAGTGTACGCCCACAAGCACCCAAAATCAACGGATGGCGGCTACACAGCGACAGGACAAGACTCGCACCCGCAAGGTGGACCATGCAGGGGCAGGCTATGACTTGGAGGGGGTAACCATGTAGGGCAGGCTATTGCCTGCCGCAGACTGTCAACAATGCACAACAACAGCAGGCAAACACCTGACCTGCGGATCAGCAAACATACCCACACCCTAACGGCCTGGACATTCTACCCACCCGGTCCTCCCAGAGCCTCAACCCAGCTTCCGCAACCGCTCGCACGCATCCTCAAGATCGGCCATCTTCTTCGCATAACAGAAGCGAAGCTGCTGCTCACCGTCACGCGGATCGCGGAAAAACGCCCTTCCAGGGACCGTAGCCACCCCCACACCCTCAAGAATCGACTCCGTCGCATGCGTCGCATCCCGATATCGACCCTTCTCGAACCCCGCCAGCATATAATAACTCCCCTCGGGTACGAATAGCTCTCAACCCGATCCCCCGCCAATAAAGTCATGAACCCCGCTTGACAGGCATCCAGGGGGGGGGGGGAGAATCGACGATAGTTGATGGTACGTCGCCAGTGCGTGTCTTCAATTTGTCAAGTAACTATGGACTTGTTCTCCGTGGAGGGATTCATGATGTCTCGTTTCTTATTGGTGATGCTGCTCTTTGGGTTTGGCATTTCAGATACCCTGGCGGAAGAAAAACCAAAGCCAAAGATACCAAAACCGATACCAACAAAGTCGGGGATGCCAAAGCCAAGGATACCCAAGCCAAAGAATCTTTTGCCACCTGTCTCCATCTCGGTCCAGGATGGGGATGTGAACCACGATGGGGTGGTCGATCAGAAGGATATCGAGTTACTCTTTGACGAAGACGAAGCGATTGAGTTTGTAGATGCGCTGCACCGACGTTTGTCGACGATCTCGGCAGCTTACCGTTCAGACGGCAAGACTGAGGTGGACAAAGTGGCGAAGAAAGTAGTGCGGCAATTCGCCAAGATTGTGGCAATCGAGTTACGAGACCTGGAAAAAGGAAAGAGATTCTTCGTTGTTTATTGGGGAGGGCGCGATGGTCTTAGTATTGGCACCAAGTATTTGCCAGCCGATCAATCTGAAACGATTTTCAGGATGCACGATTACAGCCAACACTGGATGCCAATGGATAAGTACGCCCAGCGAGCAACGCCACGTCCCGGCAGCCGGGGGGCGGTATTACTCTCAGAATCAGACAATACCGGAACGTAGTCAAATCAGGGGAAGTACCATAAAAAACATGGAGGAAGCAATAGATGTTACGAAAACAAACATGGGTTATGATCATTTTGATCTCTGCTTTGGCTACTGCGACGGTGACTTTTGGACAGGAAGAGAGCGCGTTCAGTCCGATTCACAGCCTGGTCGCAGATCCCGTATTGAATCTCATCCTCGGAAATCCTGCACTATGTCGCGTCAATGAGGAGAAGCTCGATCTGAATCGTGATGGGCAGCTTACATCACTCGATCTGGATTCGTTCTGGGAGAACCTTGAGCAGGATCGGATCGAGCAAGGTGAGAATGGATACTGACCTGCCCCCAATCTATGTACCAGTGGTTATGAGAGTCGGTACCTGTTTCTGTTCCTCATCCATCGCCTGTTGGGGCAGGCGGAGCGCAGCGGAGCCTGTCCCAACAGGCGTCGCGATCACCCTTCCCACCTCGTTGCT
>JAJRYY010000062.1 GCA_024275565.1 Planctomycetota bacterium | reverse complement strand
TGGTCTCACGACCCAGGACGACAAAACCAAACCTCTCGAAGTAACCCTGTCCACCGAGAGTCCAGCCATCGCACCCTTCGGAAAGCATCGCCCGGAAAGCTCCGCCGCCCAGTTCTATGAATTCGTCAAGATCGACATAGGCCTCGAATACGAACAGGATGGGCGCACACGTTCCGGACCCATCGAAATCCCAACGCTCACCGAAGAGGGCGACCAGAACTATCAGGCACGCTGGGACTGGGGCAAGGCTGGCGGTGCAAAATCTGTGACAGTGGCCCTGGTCAAAGGCACGCCATCGGAGTCAACTAAGCGCCCCTTCCTTTCCATATCCGAAAAGCTCGGAAAATACTCCCCACTCGCACTGTGCGCCTACCTGCACCGTCACGGAGAGGAAGATGTCGCAACCAGCAAATGGTATGTCTCCCATAAATATAACCTCCTCGAAGAGCTGAAAAACAAAAATGCACCCACGGACATGCGAGATCAGGTCGTCAGAACCCAGCGATCATGGTTTGGTTACAAGTTCGTTTTCAAGCTTGATCGACCAATGCCAAAACCGATCACGCCGCTGAACGCACCCTAGAAAGCTGAACGCACCCTAGAAAGCAGCGCGTTCCACCACAGTTCGGAACGAAACCCGCTTCATCTGAACATGAAGCAAAATATCGACCAGAAGCACAATCTGAACCAGAAGCACAATGTGAACCAGAAGCACGATGTGAACCAGAAGCACAATGTCATGGGCTGGACCGATATATTCAAATCCAAATCAGAGCGACAGCAGCCCGACCCCAGGCTTCGCTGGTTCGGAAAAATCCCCTCCTATCCCGACTACCACAGTTCCAATGTCGATGAAAAATGGGTCGTGGAGTTCAACGACTGGATACTGAAGGGGTATGAAAAATACCAGTCACGGGTCATCGAATCCAGAGCGCCCCGCGAGCTGATACCCCTCGGGGCCTGCGCCATCCGCCTGCCAGAAAATGAGATGACCGTACTCGCATCCCTGCTCGATTTCGGGGGCGATTCAAGAAACAGACCCTTCCCGATCTGTTTCTATGCAGCCATCCCATCAGCCCAGTGGTCCGGTCCCACAGCGAACAATGTCTCCAGCGCACTCACGGTCCTGGAGAATCTCCAGTCCTTCAAGCGCGACGTTGCGCGTCTCTTGAACACCCCCGGAGACAACCACCAGATGGACTCCTTCGCCGATCGCGAAATACCGCTGGATCGCATCCACAATGACCACACAAACGATGCCTGGGTCCGCGATGCCCGGTTGATACCATTCCAACATTGGCTGGAATCCATCGCCCCGGCAATCCCTGACAGTACACCCGGACAGTGGCTGACCGCGCTTTCCGGCTGGGGTGCAAACATCACCACGCTCGAAGGTCCGGATTTTGAGCCTACCTTTCGATTCCCCCTGGCAGCCGGCATCCCTCAAGACGTCCAGATCGCCAGCTGGTTGCACTGGCTGGAAAAACGCATGGACCTGTCCCGAAGATGCGTCAGTTTGATCATCACGGGCGATATTCCCAGTCATGGCGGCTACCTGTGCGTCATCGCCAGACCCCTCATGTCAGACGACTTCATACTCCTCACCCCGCAAGCCACCGACCTGCCGTTCGTCGATGACGCAGCCACCGCAAAAACCCTCGAGCGCGACCCATCTCAAGATGAAGCATCCTCCACACCCGCATCCTTGTATGACTTTGTATCTGCAACACCACCGACCCATTGACTGCAGGGTCCGTAACAATATTGGCGGAAATGTGAACGCAAGGGCGTATGTAGCACAGCCGCCCCCGACTGTGACCATTCCCTGTAGCACAGTCGCCCTCGGCTGTGGCCGTCCCTGTCGCCCGCCAATGACCGCATGATGCCGATTGACTTCATTGTGCAGGATCGTATGATGGGGGCTTCGGGCCGATGTAGTATTTGTGGCGAAGTTGATAACACGCGAAGTTCATAGCACGCGGTGTTGAAAACACTGTCGCCACACAGGAAAACAGGCGCTGCCGCGCGAGTGCAACTCTAATGCGACGCCAGGGGTGCATATGCCATCATTCGACGACACCAAATATATCGACCTCGGGAAGAACCCCATCCCCGGCGACGCCCCATGCGGCATCGACGCAGCTGACGACGAACAGTACATCGAAGCAACAGCAGATTACGCCGGGGTCGATCGCATCGAAGCCGACGAACCCGACTGGTACACCATTGAACAGCAATGTACCAACCTCCTCAGCACGAAATCCAAAGACGTCGAAATCGCCATGGTGCTCGGGCATGCCCTTTTTAAGAACAACGGATACGCCGGTCTCGCCGCCGCCCTGGGACTGATCACTGAATTGGTGACAGGCTTCTGGGACGACCTCTACCCAGCCAGGCCAAGACGCCGCAAAGCCCGCATCGAAACGCTCACAGATCGATTCGCGGAGGGAGGCTGGTTCCGGGAGAATCAGCCCAAACCCAACGATTTCGACGCGATCGATCTATGCGTCGAAAGAATCACTGCCCTCGAAACAGCCATCACCGAGCGCATGCCGGACGACCCACCCGAATTTCGCAAATTCATCAAGGGCATCAAAGAGCTGGCAGCCAAACGCCCCAAACAAGCCGAGCCCACGCCTCAACCAGCAGCGGCCCCCGCAGCCTCAGGACCGGGTGCAGCGCAGCCCGCCGCCCCCCAGGCTTCGGGTGCGGCGTTTTCAGCAGGAGAGTTGGCTGACACAAGCAGCGCTCTCAAGGCGATCAATCAGGCTTGCACGTTCCTTCGGCAGTCAGACATTGCTGACCCTGTTTCGTACGCTGTACCGCGTATCATCCGATGGGCCAAGGTGACCATACCAACCTCTCCGGAAGCACGCACACAGATCCCGCCGCCAGAAGCCACCACCGTCGATGCCCTCCAGCACCAGTTTTCCAGCCAGATGTGGGACCATTTATTAAAATCCGCCGAGGGCGCCTTCCGATCCAGCGATCCACTCTGGCTTGATCTGCAACGCTACACCTGCGCTGCAATGACAGGCCTGGGACCGGGTTTCGACAAAGCCCGCCTCGCCGTGATCAGTGCAACTGCAGGACTGCTGAAGCGTCTGGGCGACGGTCTTTTCGATCTACAGTTCCGAAACGGCACCCCCTTGTGCAGCGGCGAGACCAAGATGTGGATTGAGGCTGAGGTTCTGCCCTCCGAGGGTGGGAGCAGTGGTGGCGGGGGGGGCAGCATGTCCAATGGTCGCCTCAAGGAATCCTCTGACAAAGCACGAAAACTGGCGGGTTCCGGGAAGCTCAAGGAAGCCATCCAGGAGCTGAATGAGGGGTTTGCTTCATGCACACAGCGCAGAGACCGTTTCCTCTGGCGCGTCTGCATCGCCCAGTTGCTCTTCGATGCCAAGCGGTTTCAATTGGCTGCCCCGCTCCTGGACGAGTGCTTCACGGAAATCCGTCGTCACAATCTCGAAGAATGGGAGCCAACTCTGGCTGTAGATTTGGCACAGACCCTTTACAGATGTCGAAAATCGCTCACTATGGCGGAGAAGGATCCGCCGGACGAGTTGCGAAAACTGACCAGCGAATCTTTTGCGTGGCTTTGTCAGTTGGACCCGCTGGCAGCATTTTCAGCAGAACCAGCAGGCAAGTAGTGTGGTATCAGTAGTATGGTGTCTCAGTAGTGCGGTTTTTCAGTAGTGGTGGTATCTCAGTAGTGCGGTGTCGTTTATGGATAACTAGTGGACCTCCACAGTGAGGGTCCGGAAGAGTCGGTCAACATATTGAAGTGAAGGAGAATTGAGTCATGGCGAAAGGCGCGTCGAAGGCTCGGGAGTCGCGGGTGAATATCGCCATCTCAGATGGCCTCCGCGGCGGAGCTGAACCGGAACTCCCGTTCCGCTTGCTGGTCATGGGTGATTACACAGGTAAAGACGATAAACGTCCCATAGACGAACGCGAGCCCCTGGATATCAACAAATCTAATTTTGACTCGGTCATGCAGAGTTTCAATCTCTCGCTCGATTTGTCCGTCAAGGACAAGATCACCGGGTCCGGCGAAATGCCGGTCAATCTGCGTTTCGGAACCCTCAAGGATTTCCGGCCGGAATCGATCGCAAGGCAGGTTCCGCAGTTGAAAAACCTGCTCGAAATTCGCGACGCAATGAAAGCGCTCCGGCCAAAACTCGGCGACAAAGCCGCACAAAAAGAGTTGCTCGGTGCTGTAAAGGACCCTGCCGTCAGAGACGAAATCCTGAAAATGATCTCCTCCGCAGAAGGCGAGGGTGGTGAAGGGGGTGGCGACGCACCCGCTGACCCGCCACCAGCCGAGTAGATCCAGGTACTGTGAATTGAATAGATGCGGCTCGCACCCCGGACCGCGCATAATATATGGAGACACACCATGGCAGAACAGCCACAAGAGCAAGCCGCCCCCGAAGCAGAAGCTGGCGGATCTGCTGTCGATTCACTCATCGACAGTTGGGATCTCGACAATGAATACCGGGATCTGTATCGAAAGGGCATCGCCGGGATCGTTCAGAAGGCAGCCGGGCTCGATCTCGATAAAATTACCATCAACAAGCAGGTCGTCGATGATTTTATCGCCGAAATCGACCAGCAGATCAGCGCACAGGTCAACGAGGTACTACACAATGAGGAGTTCCAGAAGCTTGAATCCTCATGGAGAAGCCTCTCATACCTGATCGACAACACAGAATTCCGCCAGAATATCCGCATCGAGGTCCTGAACTGTTCCAAGGACGATCTCCTCG
Organism: Planctomycetota bacterium; assembly: GCA_024275565.1. Classification (GTDB taxonomy): domain Bacteria; phylum Planctomycetota; class Phycisphaerae; order UBA1845; family UBA1845; genus JAJRYY01. The sequence continues at coordinate 4,551 of JAJRYY010000062.1, read as the reverse complement.
AAGATTTCCAGGACTGCAAGGACTGGCAGAAGTCAGGTCTCTTCAAGACCGTCTACCGCGACCAGTTCAACACTTTCGGCGGAAACCCCTACGGCATGATGGTCTCAAACTTCGAGTTCGACATGCGGACCCCCGACGTTGAGCTACTCACAGAGGTCTCCCGTGTCGCATCCGTCGCAAAGTGCCCATTCCTGTGCGCACCATCAGCAAAAATGTTCGGCAAGAAAGAGGATTCATTCGAAAATCTGCCAAAAATGGCTGAAATGTACGAAATCTTCGAGCAGCCCCAATACACAAAATGGAACGCATTCCGCGACTCAGACGACTCACGCTACGTCGGAATGTGCATGCCAAGATACATGCTCCGCAAGCCATACACTGTCGAAGATCAGGACGTCAAGGATTTCACCTTCGAAGAGGACGTCCGCAGCGAGAACCACGACCGATACCTCTGGGGCAACGCTGCCTTTGCAATGGCAGGCCGCATGACCGAGTCCTTCGCAAACTTCGGGTGGTACAACGCGATCGTCGGGCCGAATACCGGTGGAACCGTCCCAGACCTCCCATTGCACCAGTACGAGGCAACCGGGCAGCACCACACCAAAATACCAACAGAAGCCCTCATCTCAGAAGACATGGACGTCGATCTCTGCAACTTCGGGTTCATGCCCCTCGTCATGCGGAAAGGAAGTGACAACGCAGCATTCTTCGACGCACCCTCAGCCAAACGCGTCGGAAAATTCCCCGATACCGCGGAGGGCAAGGAGGACGAAACACGAGCACGCCTCGGAATGTCGCTTCCATACCTCATGATCTCATGCAGACTCGCCCACTACCTCAAGGTCATCTGGCGGGAAAACATGGGCCGCGTCATGGACGCCGACAAAATGGTCGCAGAAATCAACAAGTGGCTGAAACAATACTGCAGGCAGGGAACCCTCGACGACACGCTCGCCGCAAAGTACCCTCTGAAGGAAATTCAGGTCACGGCAGAACCCATTCCAGGAAAACCTGGCATGTTCAAGTCCCAAATACAGATGGTCCCGCACTTCAAGCTAAAGGGGGTGGAAGTCGAACTTTCGATGGTCGGGCAATTCGACCCGCCGCCAAGTTAATGGCTGGCAAAATTAATGCTTTTTGTCACCCGGAAAACTAACCATCCAGGGTGACGCTTGTCTGAATTTGTGACAGGAGCAGCCTCAATGACACAACAGCTCCTGCCACACGCCTCTTTGGAGGCAGAACAACTGCATCTAAAGAGGCCTGACACTGATTTCAGCATCCGCAGAGCGGTCTCGCGTGAAGACCACAGCGAAGGGGATGCATCAAAAAACGTTGCGTAAGGAGTGCCAGTCAATGCCAACGCCGTGTAATCTGATGGTCACCGGGTATCCCGGTTCAAGCGAAAAGGAAGACCGTGACGACACCATCGATGTCTTTGAAATCGAGCATCACGTCCATCAGCCAATTGACCTCACCACAGGTAGGGCAACTGGCGTCCGCGTCCATAGTCCCGTCCGCGTTGTAGCAGCCATGGACAAGGCGACACCCGGGCTTCACAAAGCATGTTGCACCGCTGAAAACCTTCCGGAAGTCACGCTCGACTACTACCGCATCGATCCTGAGTCCAGAAGCGAGGCCAAGTATTTCACCATCGTACTCAAGCAGGCCCGCTGCATCGATTGCAGACCCTACATGCCAATGAGTTTTCTACCAGCAAATGAATCTTACACGCACATGGTGCAATACAGCTTTGTCTACGAGGAAATCGAGTGGAGCTGGTTGCCGGACAGCGTGGTCGAAATGGATCAGTGGCGAGCAGCTGGCGGTTAATCCGACGAAGAGAAATCGCGGTTTCAACGGGACCATCGGTTGCGCATAAGCAACATTGCACATAAGCGATGTTGCACATAAGCAACGTGGGACCAGCGAGAACGCAGGACGATACAATGGCGCGCGAGCAGACGCTTCTGGTACGCATCGGTGAACTGCACAACGAGGTCGGACTGCGGAGGCAGCAGTCAGCCACAGAAGACCTCGATGCACTCATGGATTCTGTGAGGATGCACTTGAAGCGTCTGCTTAACGCACGCCATGGAATGAGCGAAGCACTGCCGGATTATGGTCTTCCAGCACTCAACGATCTGACCGTTGGAAGCGGCGACCATGTGGATCGGGTAAAGGTAGCAGTCGAGCAGGCGGTCATCAAATACGAACCGCGTCTCAAACGCGTACGCGTCACCGCAGTCGAGAATGAAGACCTGGACCAGCGCGTGGTGGCATTTCGCATCGACGCAACCCTCATCTCCAAATCCGGAGACCATCGCGTCTGGTACGAAACTTCCATTGCTGACGGAAGAGAGTTCAGCGTCGTAGATTAATCGCTGAGGTAGGATTAATCCCTGAGGCAGAATTTGAAGAGCGAGTATTACCAGGATGAGCTTCGCTACCTCCGAGACGTCGGACCGGAGTTCGCACGCGCACACCCGGAAATAGCACGCTTCATCTCAGACACAGGATCAGACCCGGACGTCGAACGCGTGCTCGAGGGAACTGCCTTCCTATGCGGCAGAATCCGACAGAAGCTCGACGACGAACTACCCGAGCTGACCGCAGGCATGATGTCACTCCTCTGGCCACACTACCTGCGACCTGTTCCCTCCATGACAATCCTCGAACTGCTCCCGGACATCGAGCAGATGCAGGGCGCACTTCCCGTCGATGCTGAAGCACAATTTGCAAGTGTAAGGGTGGATGGCACCAGTTGTATCTTTCGATCCACAGCACCTTTCACCCTCAGACCATGGGGCATCCAGGACGCAAGACTTGAGACAGAACCCGCCCAGCCAATGCGCCTTCGCATCAGGTTCCAGGCATCCTCAAAGTTGGCGCTCGCAGACCTCGACCTGAGTTCTGTCAACCTGCACCTCGCAGGCGACCCCATGGCAACATACGCGCTATACTTCCTGCTTAACGCGCATGTAGACCACATCGCAGTCAGAAACCCAAACGCTCCGGAAAACGCCCCAGAGGTCATTCTCCACCCTGACGCAATAAAGCCGGCAGGTCTCGATCGAAACGAAGCGGTCATCCCATACCCAAAGCATTCATTCGCCGGCTACAGACTGCTTCAGGAATATTTCGCATTCAAAAACCGTTTCCTCTTTGTCGACATCCAGGGACTCGACCGCGCGGTCACTCAGCTCCAGCCACAGCAACTGCTCGAAATTCTGATTACGTTCAACCACCGCCTCGAGTCACCACCTGTCATTTCAAAAGACAACATCAAGCTGCACTGTGTCCCGGTCATAAACCTCTTTAATCACTCAGCAGACCCTGTAAGACTCAAACAGGACCGAACACAATACCTCGTACAACCGGCGAGATCCGGCACCACCGACCGCCGCCACCTCGAAGTCTACGCCGTCGATGCAGCAACCGGCGTCACACCCGCGACGGGCATGGAAGCAAGGGCATACAAACCATTCTATTCATTCCGCCACGACCCGAATTCCAATCAGGAATCAGCCTCATACTACCAGACCCACGTCGTCCAGAACATCACAGGCGGCGATCCAAGACAGGGCACGGACACCTACATTTCATTCAACATCGGTGGCGATCCAGGCAACCTCCCGATGGAGGAAACCGTATCCCTCGACATCAGATGCACAAACCGGGACCTGCCAGCCGAACTTCGCGCGGGCGACATCACAGAACCCACCGACACCACCCCACAAGGCGTGCGCTTCCGCAACATCATCAAACCAACGCCCACAATCTGCCCACCCATCGGAAACCAGCTACAATGGCGATTGATCTCACACATGTCCCTCAACTACGTCTCACTCACTGATGTAGAACGATTCAAGGAATTGCTTCGCGTGTACGATTTCGAATCACGACAGGACAAACAGAAAGCCGTCGCAAACCAAAGACTCATCGAAGGCGTCAGAAGCATCAAATCTCGTTTCACCCAACGCATGGTGCGCGGAGCCCCCCTGAGAGGCACCGCTGTCGAAATCACCCTCAATGAAGACCACTACGCAGGAGAAGGCGACGCATACCTCTTCGCGACAATCCTGGACCGGTTCTTCGGACTATACGCAACCTTGAACGGCTTCTCACAGCTCACAGTCAAATTTGAACGTTCCGGACAAATCTTTACATTCCCCCCAGGATGGGGTGAGCAGCTAACACCAGCCGACGCCAGATAAGAAGCGCTCTACGCAAAAGAACTGAATCAAGGCTATAGTACGCCATGACACCTCGATCGATGGGTGCCACTGGCGGCTTGTCCGCCACTGCTGCAGCAAACACACTGGCGGACAAGCCGCCAGTGTCACCCCCGAATGGGATCGTTGTACCCGATGAGAGCCAAAGACACCTCTTATCAGGTGTAACGGAGTACTAGGAGTCTGTCGGACTTCGCGTAACCGTAATTCGGCGGTTCGGCTGGTGTTGCGAGCGGCGGGACGAGTGGGTTGTGGAGCGCGGCGTCCGAATCTGAGATTTCTACGTTCGGTTTGACCGGAGTCGTCGGAAAGACGT
>JAJRYY010000061.1 GCA_024275565.1 Planctomycetota bacterium | reverse complement strand
TCTAAGTCGTCACGCACGTCTCCTTGTACCACGCAACATACCGCTCGATCCCGTCCGCAAAATCCATCGTCGGATCATAACCAAGCTCAGCCTTCGCCCGGCTGATGTCCGCATACGTCACCTTCACGTCCCCCGGCTGCTCCGGCTGCGGATCGATCTCAACCTCTTTCCCCATCGCCTGCCCGATCGTCGCAATCATATCCCGCAACACGATCGGCTTGGACTCACCCAGATTGTAAATCCGATACGCCCCACACTTCTCAATCGCCTTCACAACCCCATCAACAATATCGTCAATAAACGTAAAATCTCGTCGCATCGTCCCATCCCCAAACATCGGGATCGCCTTACCCTCATCGATCAGACGCGTAAATTTCGACACCGCAAGGTCAGGCCTGCACCGGGGACCATACACCGTGAAAAACCGCAAACACGTCATCGGCAGCCCATACAGATGGTGATAGGTATGACAGATTTCCTCGCCAGCCTTCTTCGTCGCAGCATACGGCGACACAGGATAATCAACCCGGTCATCCTCGGAAAACGGCGTCTTCTCATTGTTCCCATAAACGCTCGAACTGCTCGCAAACACAAACTTGTCGCACCCGAACTTCCGGGCAGCCTCAAGCATCCGAACCGTTCCACACACATTCACATCCGCATACACATGTGGATCCTGAATCGAAGGACGCACCCCGGCACGGGCAGCAAGGTGTACCACCACATCGATCGGCTCACGTCGCCAGGCAGCCTCAAGCGCAGAAGCATCGCGAATGTCAGCCTCATACAACCGGCACGCAGAATGCGCCAAAGCAGCCTCAACATTCCGATGCTTCACAGACGGATCATAAAAATCATCAAAGCTGTCAATGATCGAAACCTGCTCGCCCATCGCAAGCAGACGCTCAACAAGATGCGACCCAATGAACCCGGCTCCACCCGTCACCAAAACATGCGCCATAGCAACAACCTCAAAGAACCACGATGCAAGCAATTACGCCAAAATGACCCACGCACGCCACGCAGACCAGCCCAACCTATCGACCCCAACCAATCCCCACTTAAGCACCCACCCCCCAATAACAACCAGATTATAGGACGACAACATCCCCAGGAGAGGGAGAAAATGTTACCAGATCAAGCTCCCCGGATAAAGCATCACTGTAGGCAACCGCGCCATCACCCTGCGACCGCGCCATCACCCTGCAACGCCGTCATCACCAGGCAACAGCCTCAACGCCATACTACAGCCTCCACGCCGAGTCGTCGCTGACAGATCGCGACCGCCTCCTCACCTGCATCGCACCCGACCCACCGACGCCTCATATCAGCCGCAACCGTCAGAGTCGTCCCGCTCCCGCAGAAAAAATCACCCACAACATCCCCTTTATCGGACGACGCAGCAATCACCCGTTGTAGCAGCGCCATCGGCTTCTGTGTCGGATAACCAGTCCGTTCAAGTGACACTGTAGACAAAAACGGAACCTCCCACACATCCGTCATGGCAGGCCCGTCTGCGTGAAAGTAGATCCGCCCCTTCGTCGTCGTCTTATAAAGTCGCCCTTCATCATCATGCTTCAATCCATCCGTCCGAAACGCCCCATCCCGCTGCACATGAAACGTATGCGACCCACGATTTCTGGCGTAGAGTAAAATCGTATCATGCTTCCGCGCAAACCACTGCTTCGATCGTCCCCCGGTCCGATAACTCCAGATGATCTCATTCAGAAAGTTGTCCCGCCCAAAAACGCCATCCAGCATCACCTTCACATAATGAACCGCCCGCCAGTCCAGATGCACATACAAACTACCCCGCGTACTGAGCAATCGATGCATCTCACGCAATCGCACCTCCAGAAACGCAAGGTACTCCTCAATATCCGCTGGCCAACGATCGTCATACCCAGATTCGGACTTCGCAGATACCCGCCGCCGACCGCTCCAGAATGGGGGATCGACGTAGATCAGATCGCACGCGCCATCCTGCAACCCACGCATCACGTCCAGACAATCACCCCGGAACAGCTCCCCACCCGCAGAACATTCCGACTGCTCAGCTTTTGTCCGCAACTCGCCTGGCGATTTCTGCATACAGCTATTTCTCCGAAGACCGAACAAGTGAGGCTGTCAGTGCATCGCGCGAAATCACCTGACCGGTATTGAGATCAATCTGCCCAAACTCCAGCACACCCGTCGGACACATCTGCACGCAAGCACTGCACCGCACGCATTCCGGATCCTCCATGGGCAGACCCTTGTTCGCGAAGTTCATGATGTCGATCCCCTGATGGCAGATCGACGTACACACATTACACGAAATACATTTTTTTTTGTCGGAAAGTATCCGAAATCGTGTAAACCTTGCATAAATATGCATCAATGCAGCCAGAGGGCACGCAAATCGGCACCATACACGACCGCTGAACCAGAAGTAGCATCCCACACCGAGTATACCCGCCAGCATCAGGTCCACGAACCACTTGTAATTCAGAAACGGAACTCCCGAGAGCATCACCTTAAAGACAGTCGCAAAGACAGACCCCGGCCAGACCCAGCCCAGAATCCGAAATACCATCATCACCGACACCAGTGCAAGAATCGCCTGCCCAACCATATTCAACCGATTCCAGAAGGGTCCGTGTGGCATTTTATGCCGATGCGCATCGCCCATCGTCTCAGCCAGCGCCCCACACGAGCATATCCACCCGCAATACGCCCCCTTTCCGAACCGGTAGATCAGCAGGGGTATCACCACAAACGTCTGCAACGACCCCACAATCAACCATCCCCACATCGGCTGATCGGTGAACGCGTTGTAGATGAACAGTGGCCAGGCAAGCACAAAACCATACGCCCGCCAGTACGCCCGCTCCTCACCCACCGCGTCATACCGCTCGAAAAACTGGTCAGCCGTGGTCGCTAAAACTGTCCCATCCGAAAACGCACCATTCCGTCCAGCCCAGGGCAGAACAATTTCCGGCAATATAAAAAGCGGAAAACACTGCACAGTCATCAGCACCAGTGTCTGCAATGTCACATAGGGCGTTTTTCTTTTCCGGATACGCTTCATTCCAAACACAACCACACAGGTGCAATAAGCCAATGTATAATAAAAACCCGGTTCAGACATCGACTTTTTCAATGTATACAATAAATGTGTCCGCCGGCTGGCAGATTCACCGAACCAGTTCTCAAAGACGCCGGCGATATTGTATGGAAACCAGCCATGCGACAGGAACCACTGGTTCACAGGAATCCCCAGATCCTTTTTCCAGTGATACAAAAATACACAAAAAATCATGAAGGCAGTAAAGCTCGCCCATGTCGACGCCCGCCACTCACCCCGAATGCTCACACCTGACCGGCGGAAAAACCCCAGAGGTGCATCACGCCCGATCATGGCGAACACCACATCATTCCCAAACGTCTCTTCCTTCTTATCCGCCCCGACAAGCGTTACCGAATCACCAGTGATCTCTTTCACATGCGTCGCCATCGCAAGTCGCAGCCTGCCCGCCTCACCATGCTCACCCCCGGCAGCCATGGCTGAAATACGATCGATGTTGCCTGGTTTTGCACGCGAAAAATCCGATTTGCGATAACTCACCGTCACATTGCACCCGCACTGCGTCAGCGCAATGGCTGTCTCCAGCGCGCTATCGCCCCCACCAACCACCAGCACATCCTTCCCGCAAAAATCCTTCGGATCGTGCAGCCGGTTGTAGACCTTATCCAGCTCCTCACCGGCGACGCCGAGCTTGCGATAATTTCCCGATCGCCCGATCCCCACAATCACGCGTCGCGCTGCCAGCGTCTCCCCGCCAGCCAGTTGAATCTCGAGCAGCTTCCCCTTCCGCACAACCTGCTCTGCACGGGCGATCCGTGGTTCGATCCCCTTCTCCAGAGTCTGCGCGTATAGCTCCCGGACCAGTGGTTCCTTGACTTTGGCTGTAAATTGAAGGTCACCGGCTGGCGTCATTTCCGTCGGATAGGTGAAGATCGGTTTTCCCCTGGGGAAATTCACAATCGTCGAAAACGGTTCGCTCGCCTCCAGCAGCTCGAAATCGAGACCAGCCTTCTTCGCCTCCAGTGCGGCTGCCATCCCCGAGACACCACCCCCGATGATGACCAGATCGCGGACACGGCTGCCATCGGACGCACTATCCCCATCAGATGCACTATCCCCACCGGATGCACTATCCCCACCGGATGCACTATCCCCACCGGATGCACCGTCTCCACCGGATGCACCCTCACTGCGCGATGCCTGAAACGAAGCGTCAGCCACGATCGCCAGAACCGCCCGCGCACCGCTGTCAGCCGACATCTTCAGCAGGGGGATCCCCGTGAGATCGCCGGCAATGTACAACCCCGGAACATTCGTCGAACCATCTTCCCTGACCAGCGGCAGGTTCTCCACCGTCCCCGCAGGCCAATGCGTATGCAACCATTTCGTGTACCGACCCAGCAAACCCATCATCGCACCTTGTCCAACATTACATTCTGACGAATCCCGCCCGCGTGAGTGCGCACATCATCATATCCCGGCTGAGCGACCCATAGTCTGAATCTAACCCCGCACACCTAACCCCCACAACCCGCGGGCTATTCCTGGATCAAACAGCAATCGACGATTTCACACGATACTGTGAAGAAATGAGACCTGCACACCAATATTCAATGTTACTCCACAACCGGGGCGTAGCCGAAGAGTCGCCCGATAACCCTCAACCCAGCATCTAAAACAGCGGATACAAAAACGGAGCAAGTGGCGATGAACTCGCGAACACCATCAGGAAACCCACGACGATCAAAATCGTCACCAGCGGAATCATCCACCACTTCTTTTCCTCTTTCACAAACCCGAGGAATTCTTTGAACAGCGATTGTTTTGCCATGATTACCTATATATCCAGTGGTCTCTGCCACGAACAATACCAAGCATTAAGAGCGGTTGACCAGCGAGCTTGATTCCAACTGCACGCTGCGTTTCATCCCTGCTTAATAGTCCACCTCGCCCGGCTTCTCCGTCACGACGCAATTGCCCATCACCACCGCGTCGATCCCAGTGTTCATGAACGTATCATACGCATCCTGCGGCGTGCAGACAATCGGTTCGCCACGCACATTGAACGACGTATTGATCACCACCGGAACCCCCGTCCGCTTCTCAAACGCCTTAATCAACCGGTAATATCGCCCGTTCGCCTCCTCGGTCACTGTCTGCACACGCCCCGTCCCGTCTTCGTGGGTGATGGCTGGCAAGACCTTGTGCATCTCAGGGCGAACCTTCGGAACCAGCAGCATGAACGGTGCATCCATCCCCTCGGGCATCTCGAAAAACTCGTGCGCACGCTCCTTCAAAATGCTCGGAGCGAAGGGTCGAAACGCCTCACGAAATTTCACCTTCGCATTGATGACGTCCTTCATTTTCAGGCTGCGGGCGTCAGCCACCAGCGATCGATTGCCCAGTGCACGCGGACCAAATTCCAGCCGCCCCTGATACCACCCGATAACCTTACCGTTATCAATCATCTCAGCCGTCTTCGCAAGCAGGTCCTCCTCACGGTCGAATGTCTCAAATTTGACATCGTTGCGATTCAGGCAGGCGATGACCTCGTCGTCAGAAAAACCCGGTCCCCAGCAGGCGTGTTTCATCTCGAAGACGCGTGGATGCTTCAACACGGTGTTGCTGATATAGAGCGCCGTCCCCAATGCTCCACCACTGTCGCCCGCGGCTGGCTGAATGAAGATGTTCTCGAAATCGGTTTCCTGCAGCATCCGCCAGTTTGCGACGCAGTTCAGCGCGACACCGCCAGCCATGCACAGATTCTTCATTCCGGTTTCTTTTTGGACATGACGCGCCATCCGTACCATGATCTCCTCGACGACCTTCTGCCCGGAATGGGCGATATCGCGGTGAAAATCGTCAAGTTCCGTCTCCTTGGGTCGCATAGGCCGACCGAAATGCTGCTCCCACTTTTTGCTGAATGTCCGCGATGTGGAGTGGGTGAAATCGAAATAGCTCATGTTGAGGCGGAAGCTGCCATCGTCGCGAAGATCTACAATATCGTCGAATTTGTCGACGTATTTCGGTGTTCCATAGGGAGCGAGGCCCATGACCTTCCACTCCGCATCATTCACGCGAAAACCGAGGTAGGCAGTGATGGCGGAGAAGAGCAACCCCACCGAGTGCGGGAAGCTGATTTCGTGTGTGATGTCAATATCGCTCCCCCGACCCGTCCCCCAGCCCGTCGTCGTCCATTCGCCAACGCCGTCGGCTGTGATGATGGCAGCCTCATCGAATGGCGACGGTAGAAACGCGCTGGCAGCGTGGGAAAGATGGTGTTGGCAGAAGAGGATGTCCTTTTCGGTCCCAAGCTCCTTCTGGAGCGTTTTGCTGAGATTCAACTTTTTGGTCAGCCAGGGCGGAATACTCTTGATCCATCCGGTGTATGTTCTGGGCCAATCTGCGAGGATGGTTTCGAGGATGCGGTTGAACTTGACGAAGGGCTTTTCATAGAACCCGATGTGGTCCACGTCGTCGAGTGTGATACCAGCCTCACGGAGACAATATTCGATCGCCAGGTGCGGGAAATCGCTGTAGTGCTTCTTTCGGTTGAAGCGTTCTTCTTCCGCGGCTGCTATGAGCTGGCCGTCGCGCACGAGGGCTGCCCCCGAGTCGTGGTAGAAACATGAGATGCCAAGGATATACGTCATGCGGGTCTTTCAGTGATCCTGTGTGAGCTGTGTTTCAAAATGAGCAGGAAAATCGATCAGTATGGTCGCATCTAGTACGGTCGCATCTAGTATGGTCGCATCATTCGATCGATTGTGGGTTCGTGATTTTTGTGTGGCTCCCAATAGGTACCGGTCGATTTGAGCTTGAACCGCAGCGGGTCTTTGAGGCGGATGAGCGTGAAGGGGATCAGCAGGGTGAAGTAGAGGATGGTCAGAAACAGCGGGATCATCACCTTCCCCATCGCAAATGCCATGGACATCCAGACGATGTAGACCGTTTTTCCGAGCGACGTGGGGAGGGCTAGCTCGACGACGAAGAAGAACGCACCAAGCGACCAGAGTGCGTAGCTCGGATTCCCCAGGCCCCATTTCCACGCCAGCAGCCCGCCAATGACCCCGAAGCCAGCCAGCATCGTAATCCCGAATACCCGAAGGTCTGTCACACTTGGATTTTTATTGATACCTTCCATGGGCAGTGATTCTAGCGAAAGGCACAGCCGGCGTCCACGCACAGCCACTCGAAGGTCCTGACACGAATGTGTGGCAGTATTGGCGTGAATTGCGAAAGGGGGGATGGTGGGGAATGCAAATGGGAGTGTGAGGTTTCTGCCGAACCGCATCAAATCCGCCGCGTATGCACCATAAAACACTTTGATCCGTAGGGTCCGCTGTGCGGACCACACCCACCTCGAACCGGTCGTAAAACCGCAAAAATCTCCAATGACCGGGTATCGCGCCGAGCTTCATGTTGCTTTTTTTCGAGCTGCCACCAACTCATCGATCGCATCAAAAAGACGATACAAATCTGTAACACAGGGCTGGCACTCGTGGGGAGATTTTGCGTTATCTTTGACTCCGTGCTGTTTCTTCGCTCTGCAACGTGCAGCCTCATATTGGTCATCCATCACAAGTGTTTTGATTTTCTTGCATCCCTTTTCATAGGGTCTATCAAACCTGTTTTTCCAGGTGACATCCAATGCACCGATCGCATCTTTTGCGTGAAAATGGCCACCGTCACAATCCTCCAGATGAAGATGTAACCAATGCTCGAAACAGGGATTCGAGATCGCCACATTGATCCCATTCTTCTTAGCCTTACGCAGAGCATCGACCATTTGTTTGTCTCGGGGTGCACCAGCTTGGTAGTCCGCGTCAATGATCGCCCAGAACTGGTCGCCATCTTCCTTGATGTCAGCTTCACTTTTTTCTGATTTCGCTTGAATTGCTCTCTCGACAACCTGATCCGGCGCAGTCCGGTTAGCCTGTTTCTTATCAACTCTCAGTAACACATCATCATGAAAGTGTATTGTAATCGCGCTAAAATACGCCGGTGCGGAGACGCTATCTTCGCAAACAATAACAATCTCGGGCTTCACCTTCCTGAAAGGCTTGCCACGTTTGTTTCGCCCCATTACTCACCAGCCTTCTCTGTACCGAGCAGATCGAAGCCTGCCAGATTCGGTACAGCCCCGTACCGGCCTTCAAGATAGCGCTTGCGGAGATTGCTGACATTTCGTTCATTGAAGTCGGCAGGCGAAAAAAGACTAGC
>JAJRYY010000060.1 GCA_024275565.1 Planctomycetota bacterium | reverse complement strand
TCCACGATCGTGCTCCCACAGCTTGTAGGTACATGGTTTCAGGTACTTTTAACTCCCCTTATAGGGGTTCTTTTCACCTTTCAGTCGCCTTACTTTACACTATCGGTCGTCGAGTAGTACTTAGCCTTGGATGGTGGTCCACCCTGCTTCACACGGAGTTCCACGAGCTCCGTGCTACTCTGGGACACCTCTCAACGGAGGGCACTCGCTTTCGAATACGGGGGTGTCACCCTCTATGCCCGGCCTTTCCAAGCCGTTCTTCTAGCGATACCTTTGTAACTCCTCAAGGGCCCGCAACCCCGGAAGGCAAGCCTTCCGGTTTGGGCTATTTCCGCTTTCGCTCGCCGCTACTTACGGAGTCTCGGTTGATTTCCTTTCCTGCAGGTACTTAGATGTTTCAGTTCCCTGCGTTGACCTCTACGGACTATGAATTCACCCGCAGATGATACCATCTAGTTGCCTAGTGATACCGGGTTTCCCCATTCGGACATCTCCGGATCAAAGTGTGTTTGACCACTCCCCGGAGCATTTCGCAGCCTACCACGTCCTTCATCGTCTCTCGACGCCAAGGCATCCACCATGCACCCTTAATAGCTTAACCACATCAATGAGAAGCTGGACCCTCGTAACATCAGGAACACAAATACCACCTGCACGCCCTTCTGAAACTCATGACCACTTCACACCTGTCAACCACTCCGGCAGCGAGAACCACATGCCATCGCAGTCAACACATGAAGTCAAACCGTACACATTGTTTTACCTATAAGCGCTATAATTAATAATGTAATACTTCGCCAATTCGATCCTCACCACCCCAACTCGACCCATGCCTGATCACCATCAAATCCCGCAAACATCGCGGCATCCTCAAGCTACATGAGACTCGCCAGAAAGATGATCGCCAAATCGACGATTCAACCCAACTGTCGATTCGTCGCAATGCCCCGGTACTTCCGACCATGCAACCCGACTTTTCGTCCTCCAGAACCCCGGTCTCTCGACCGAATTCCCGGCAACAAATCGCCCGGCGAAACGCACAATCATCCGGTTCATCAACAAACGAACCTGCGTCTACCTATACACTTGTCAAAGATCAATCCCCGGCGAGTTGGGTGAATCAATTTCGTTCCTCACCGGAGCCCGGGGAGAATAACAAACACGCCTCATGCGTCAAGGGCGGTCAGAATATTTTACAGCTTTTTTCAAAAATAGACTGAAGTCCATGCCCACATCACAACCTCACCGAGTCCATTTGAGCCTGTAATATACCATAAATTCAGCTCCAACACCAGGAAAATCAAATTCCACACGCACACGGCACATCATCACAAAATTTCACGCACGCTCGAGATTTACAGCCACATCAGCACCCGATCCCTCACAGAAAAAACCCCCAGGCTCCACAAAAAGTACCCCGCTGGCAGACAACGCCCACCACCAGCCGCCCAGCACGCTCCAACAGCAGACGAACCATGCCTCCAACAGCTGACGAACCATTCCAAACGCACCAAAAACCCCACACCCCATGCACGACACCAAGCCTCAGAAATAGGATCCCCGTCGATCAGCAGAATTTCACCATTCGAAGCCGACAGGAAGGCCGCCGAAGCTCCATCGACGCCCCTGTCACACAGCACGAAAAGGCCGCCAGCACCGCCACACACCCACACTCACACACCCACACTCACGCCCACTCCCCCAACCCCACATCCACACCCGCATGCCCACACCCGCACAGCCACATCCACTGAAGACGCACCCGTCAGCAGGTTGGCGGATCGCAACACCGCATTTATACTCACAGCCGAACATTTACACTTATCAGGCGGATCGGTCCGATAATCATTGAACAACCCTGCCGATGCGTCGCTGCGACGTCGGCAACACCGGAATTCCGGGGATCACTCGTGCTTCAGCTACCCACGCTTCAGCTTCACACAATCCAGCACTCACTCCCCGCACTGCCCACACAGGGAATCTTCCCCGCCTTACCCGCCCAAAGCCTCTTTTTCAGCTCACTCATCGACTACCTCGAACGCCTCCAGCAGACCAGATTCGGCCTCTGGGGGGTCGCCATCGAGTTGCTCGTCATCGGAATCGTCGTCTACGGAGCCCTGAAATTCCTCCAGGGCACGCGCGGCGAGCGACTCCTCAAATCGTTCGGATTGATCCTCATCGTCAGCTTCCTCGTCGTTCGCGTCGCAGCCGAACGCCTCGAACTCGACCGGTTAAGCTATCTATACCCCTATTTCGTCAGCGGCGTCGTCCTCACCACCTTGATCGCATTCCAACCCGAAATCCGGCGAGGCCTCATCAGACTTGGCGATGCTCGATGGTTCAGATCACTCGCAAAAGAAGCAGATCAGATCATAGACCCCGTCGTCACGGCAGCCACACGCCTCAGCCAGGCCAAAATCGGTGCCCTCATCGCCATTCAAAGACATGTTGGCATCGAAGCGGTCATCGAATCCGGCGTACAGATCGATGCAGAAATCTCCACAGAACTCCTCGAAACAATTTTCTGGCCCGGGACAGTCCTGCACGATCTCGGCGTTGTCATCCAGCACGACCGAATCGTCGCAGCAGCCTGCCAGTTCCCGATCGCAGAATCAGGGGACGTCGACCTCAATCTGGGCAGCCGCCACCGCGCAGCCCTGGGACTCAGCCAGGAATGCGATGCACTCATCGTCGTCGTCAGCGAGGAGACCGGCGGCATGTCCCTGGCCATCCATGGACACATGATCCGCCCACTCACACCCGAACAGCTCCGATCCGAACTCAGAGAACGCCTCACAAGCAGTGGCAGACGAAAAGACGATGAACCCAAGAGCAGCACCACTGAAACGGATGGCCCACCCATGCAGTCCGGCATCCTGGCGGCCCCCGACAAACCATCGCCCGGACAACCATTGACCACCGCAGCAGATTTGAAATCGCAGGCCGACACGGCCCTGACTGGAGCATCTACATCAGCTGGAGCATCTGCTTCGGGCGGAGCGTCTGCATCGACTGGAGCGCCTACTTCGACTGGAGCATCTGCATCTTCCGCTGATAAATCCGCAACGGGAAAACCCCAGGGCGACGCGACCTCCGGTACCGCGGGCGGTACTGCGGGCACCCCGGGTGCTGCCGGCACGCCAGGTGCTGCCGGCACGCCAGGTACTCCGGGTGCTGCGGGAAAATCCGCAAAAAAGGGGCTTCCGGCAAGCCCACGAAAGAAGGCGTAGGATGATGGCGCGCTTCCAACTCCCAGGTGCGACGATTTTTCTCACCATCCTGATATGGGCAGCAGCCGATCAGCTGGTCACCGAGACAGACGATATTCGCGCCAAAATCAGAGTCGTCGCCGTCACCAACAGCAACCTCGTCGTCCAGCCGCTTCGCGGTGCTCCCGAGCTGTTCTCCATTCGAATCAGCGGTCGCCAGTCTGAGGTCCGAAAACTGCGCGACCAGGGCATCCTGCGACTCAACCTCACCATCGACGAATTCCATACGCTGGAATCAGAGATCGGACTGCGGAAGCTGCATTTACGAGATGAAATCCAGGGGATCCCCGAGTTGGCTGGCTGCGTCGTCCAGTCTGTGGAACCGCCGACGCTCGATGTATCCGTCGATCGCCGCATAGAGGTTTCAATACCTGTCAGACTTCGTCCCGGAGCGATGGACTACGCCGTGGACCCCACGCTCGACATCGACAGCGTCCGCGCAACCCTGCTCCAAAGTCGATACGACGAACTGAAGGATTCAAACCCCAATATCGTCGTGGATGCAGAATCCTATCTTCGCGAGCAGCCCGAGGATCAGCCTCTTCGCTTCAGCGTCCCGCTCCCGCTCAAAGCCGAAACGGACGTCGGAACACTGGCGATCATGAGCATCGTACCGGACAGCGTCACACTCCGGGCAACGCTCCGCCTTCGCCTCGTCCACGACACAATCCCGGCGGTCCCGATCAAATTTCTCGTCAGCCACACCGTCAACAATCGCTACCTGATCGAATTCAGAGACCCGAATCCGATCCTGACCCTCTCCGTGGATGTGATTGGACCTCAAGATGCCGTGGATAAATTGAAATCCGGCGAGGAAAAAATCTTTGCAATGATTAATATCGGAACACCCAATGCGTTTGCCGACGGATCCTACCAGTTCCTGAAACCCGAATTTAATCTCCCCCCAGGAGTAACTCTGCAGGACAATCAACGAACTGAGGTTGAAGTCAGACTTATTCCACGTTCGCAGAGTGATATTGGATCTCCCTTGAATACCGAACCGCCGTAGGCTGCCACAGGACGATACGAACCGCAGAAACCATACCAACCACAGGGACGATGCCAATGCGTCCTACCCGTGTCGTATGGCTGCCAACCAGGCGTGATACCGCGCGTCAACAATTCTCCGAGCGTGCGTTTTGCACCATGCGTCTGCCAGCGATTCACGCCCCAGACGCTGATATACCAGAGGGAGAACACGCCACGCCGGACGGGCGTGATCCTGAATTTCTTCCAGCATCCGAATCAGGCGATCTTCGTATTGAGGGACCAGGGACGACTCATACGCCCTTGCTGCGAGGACACTCGATACCGCCAGCATCTGTGGCATGGGTGAAAATCCATTGCAGAGTTCAAAACAGGT
The DNA here is from genome assembly GCA_024275565.1 of Planctomycetota bacterium. GTDB lineage: Bacteria > Planctomycetota > Phycisphaerae > UBA1845 > UBA1845 > JAJRYY01. Next base: position 543 of record JAJRYY010000060.1, on the reverse strand, counting down.
TTCGAGGATACCCCGCTCATTCCACATCTGCGCCATTTCGATAAGTCCCTGCGCTCGCAATTTCTGTGAGAAAAATTGCCCCAGACCCAACATATAATAATCAACCCACTCTGCGGGCGGCTGATTGTATGCGGGGGACTGGTAACCGACGCCGACGCCGTCCAGTTCTCTGATGGCAGCCAATACCTCCTGCAACAATGTCGCGCCGACCCCCTCGAATTCGACCGGTGCCTTCACCTTGATTTTCCGGAGAACCGATCCGTTTTGAGCGTTCCAAAGCGTCACTTCAACCCGTCTTCCGAAAAGCCCCTGCGAGAGATGACCACTGACCAGTACATCCGGCGGCTGCTTGCCATCTGACGTGTGCTTGCCATCTGACGTGTACTCGCCATCTGACGTGTGCTTGCCACCGCACATTTTCAACAATGCGTCAAAATCGTACGCTTTCGCCGAGACAACCGGACCAATCCCTTTGGCGACAGGGAACATCGAGGTTGCCTTTGCATTGGTGTCAAACAGGACCGCTTCAGCGAGCAGCAATGG
>JAJRYY010000059.1 GCA_024275565.1 Planctomycetota bacterium | reverse complement strand
TGACGGGTTCGGATTGGGCGATTTCGACCACCGGTATCGCCGGACCATCGGGCGGATCGGCGGAAAAACCAGTGGGACTGGTCTTTGTGGGGTTGAGCGGTCCATCCGGTACAGATGTGAAACGATTGCTACTGGGTGAGCATCTCAGTCGCAGCGACGTGAGGGACAGGACAGCCAAGTCAGCACTCAACATGCTGAGGTTGCGTCTTGATGGGCACGCGCCTGGATGAACGTTCTTTCCGAATGAGGCAATGTATTACGGGGTCTGATCGTCTCCCAACGGCCAAACCTGCGCGTCCCGCAACTGTTTGATCGGCTGGACCATCAATTTGCAGTTATCGAGAGCCCCGTCGAAAGGAGATCCACATCCGCATAATATCCCATTCATCGCTGAACACTCTGTGGTCAGTTCCGCAGGTAACTCAAGGGAGCAGGGATCTTCCGGACCCTCAGGATCGCACTTGCACGCGCAGACAAGCTGGGCGGGACGGAGGGCAGCAACTGCTAAAGAAACTTCAGACTCCTGCGCAATGAGTCGTTTCTCTGATCCAATGTAGAGACCTTCTCCGGGGCCAAGCGTCATGGTCCCCTCATTCGCAAAGGACAAAACAGCCGCAACGCCATCGCTGACATTCTGAATCACACCACCGATAATGACATCTCCGACGACCACCGCATCCCCCGTATTGACGTGTTTCGGTTCGGATGCCCGGGGAACAATCATTCCCGGGCCAACGATTTCGAGCAACACCGAGGCATCAATGCCTATCGCATCTTCATTGATCGCTTGAACATTGTCGAGTTCAATCGCCCGTCCGAATACCAGATGATGGATCACCATGGAAGGGAGGGGTTGGTCATCCAGGGCAGCCAGCAGTTCCTCGTTGATATTTCGGGCGGGACTATCAGACTCCTGCCCTGCACGCGCAACAAGGCCATTGACCACCACAAGAAGAACTGACGTTACAATCACGCGTGTTTCACATCTCATCACAGACCTCCCCTAAAGCACGATCCACAATTGCTTGACAAAATCAAGACCCACATGCACTACACGCTACCGAATATCGGCAATTCTACCCCCCCCCCCTACAGGCTTGTCAAGCATAATTCCAGCACTTTATGGGCCGACGTTGCAACAAACCGATCGCGCCCCAACAAGGAAAACACCCCGAATGTCCTCTCCCACGCCCCGTATCGTACTTGCTCGTATTGCAAAAGAATTGTTGCACTACTAGAATCCCGCCGACCGAGGATGTTGGATGTGGGGTCGGAGGCCGGGTGTCCGGTCCTGACGCCGGATGATGCACACCTCGGACGGGCGCGGATACCAAGTGTTTCTTAGTATAAAATTGTAATTTTGCGTCGTCGGTTGTTGGCTGGCGATACGGGCAATATGGAGACCCGGTGCGGGCTTTTGAACCCGAGGGCTGTTCTGGAATCACCATGCGTGAATATTTTCACAATATCTATATGACATTGAAGACGATTCTCATCGGGATGAGGATCACGTTAAAGTACTGCTTTGCCAGGACCATCACGGTTCAGTACCCGGATGTCGCTCCGACGCTTCAGCCAAGGTATCGCGGGTTTCACTTTTTCGAGATCGAAAAGTGCATCGCCTGTGATCAGTGTGCCAAGGCGTGTCCGGTGGATTGCATTTACATCGAGAAGACTGGTCCCCGGAAGGTTGATAAAGCCACCAATATCGCAGTCGGCGGAGCGATGACCCGATACGCGGTGGATTACGCGAAATGTATGTTCTGCGGGTTGTGTTGCGACCCCTGCCCGACGGATTGCATCCATATGGGCAATATCCACGATTTGTCCGGTTTTACGCGGGACAGCATGGTCGTGGAGTTCACGGAGCTTGCGACAGAAGGCTTGCAGACGCCTCAGCCGCTGTGGATGCAGAAGGATAGGCTGCCGGAATGGGCGGAGAATACCAGGCAGCAGTGGATCGATCGGGCTGTACCCGTGCGGGATGAGATGGAAAAGGCAATGGTGGATACCACGCCGCCTAAGAAGAAAAAGTAGGCCCGTCTAAGAGGAAGCAGGCCTTCCTGAGAGGATGTTAGGCCTGTCCTATGAGGAAGCAGGCCTGTCTGAGAGGAAAAGGTAGGCGTCTGGACGCATTATCGTGCAGTATGACGTGATTGGCTTGAAAGGTGATTTGGCGATGGTTGGGTTATCGCAGGCGAGCGATGTGATTCGTGGTGAAACGAGCGTTGAGCTTGTGGGCGGGATCATGTTGTTTATTGTGGCTGGCTTTTTCATGGCGTTTTCCGCGCTGGTGCTGGGCAAATTTGTACGTCCGGTGGTCCCGCATCCGGAAAAGGATGCTGCGTATGAGTGTGGCGAGCCGGTGCTTGGCGGAAGCTGGGTCCAGTTTGACCTGCGTTTCTACGTCGTAGCCCTCGTTTTTATTGTATTTGACGTCGAAATTGCCCTGTTTTGGCCTTGGGCGGTGGTTTTTGGTGCTGCTGATCCGAGCACGCCGGAAGGCCTCGTGGTCAAAACGGTCGCGGTGTACGACATGCTGTTTTTCTTTGGTGTGGTCGTGGTCGGATTCCTGTACTTGTGGAAATTCGGGTATCTGGACTGGGTCCGGGCTGCCACGGGTCAGCGTCGCGTATCGCATATAAGGCCCAATATATTGGTCAAGCCAGCCCTTCCGGTTGAATCGGGAATTCCCACGGAGCAAGTCGTATGAGTTGGATTGAGAATCGCTTCGAGGAAGGGTTGATCGTGACGTCGCTGGACTGGGCGATCAACTGGGGTCGTCAGAACAGCATCTGGCCTATGACGTTCGGGCTTGCGTGTTGTGCGATCGAGATGATGGCAGTGGGTGCGTCGCGTTTTGATATTGACCGGTTTGGAGCTGGTGCATTTCGTGCGAGTCCACGTCAGTCGGATCTGATGATTGTGGCGGGTACGGTGACGTACAAGATGGCCAGTCGCGTGAAGCGGTTGTACAACCAGATGCCCGATCCGAAGTATGTGATTGCGATGGGTGCCTGCACGATCGGGGGCGGACCTTACTTCAAGCATGGGTACCATGTGGTGAAGGGGGTCGATCTGGTGGTACCGGTGGATGTGTATGTCCCGGGATGTCCACCACGCCCTGAGGCATTGATTGAGGGGCTGATGCGGTTGCAGGATAAGATTCGCCACCAGACGCGGGCGATCGATCCGATGACGCGCGTGCGGCGTGAGGTGCTTGCCAGGTAGCGGGCATGTGCGAACTGAGTGACTGACGACTTGAGACGGCGGATATGGTTTCCGAAGAGATTTGCGACATATTGAAGAGTGAATTCGGCGATGCGGTCGTCGGCAGCGTGATGGACGCTCGCCGGCCTTACGTCGTGATCGCAGCCGATCGCTGGGCCGAGGTGGCTGCCTTCCTGCGCGACGATTCGCGGATGCAGATGAATATGCTCCAATGTCTCACCGCGCTGGATCTGCTTGAAGACAATAAGCTGGCAGCGGTGTACGACCTGTTTTCGTTTCCGGTCACCAGTGCTGAAGAGGTTCCGTTGTTGCGTCATCATTTTGCGGTCCGGGTGGAGGTAAATCGCGACGATCCGCACATTCCGACGGTGTCGCATGTCTGGCCTACCGCGGACTGGCATGAGCGTGAAGCGTACGACATGATGGGTATTGTGTTTGACGGGCATCCTGAGTTGACACGTATTTTGTGTCCGGATGACTGGATTGGGTTTCCGCTGCGGAAGGATTATGAATATCCGGTGGACTATCATGGAATTCCGGGTACGACTGAGCATCAGCTGACGAATCCGAGGCATTAGATAACAGGTTTAACATACGGGTGTTTGAGATAGCGGGCGGCGGAGCATGGCAGAAACAGTCATAGAGACACAACCTGATCTACATTTCGACGTTGATCCGTCCCAGCAGGGCGATCTTCGGACGGAGGAGATGCTCGTCAACATGGGTCCGCAGCATCCTGCGACCCACGGCGTGCTCCGGGTGGTCTTGCGGACGGATGGCGAGCTGGTGCTGGAATCGGTCCCGCATGTCGGGTACCTGCATCGATGTGCTGAAAAGATCGGTGAGAACCTTCAGCCATACCAGTACATTCCCTATACGGATCGGATGGACTATCTGGCGGGGATGAACAACAACCAGGCTTTTGCGATCGCGATCGAGGAGCTTGCGGGCATTGAGGTTCCAGAGCGTGCGAAGTACATCCGGGTCATCTTTGCCGAGTTGAATCGCATTGCATCGCATCTGGTCGCGTTTGGAACGTATGGTCTGGATATGGGGGCGTTTACACCATTTCTCTATTCCTTCCGCGAACGGGAGATGATTCTGGACCTGTTCGAGAGTGCGTGTGGGGCGCGGTTGACCTACAGTTATATTACGGTCGGCGGCGTCCATGAGGAGATGCCCGACTCGTTTCTCGATGTACTCCATGAGTTTCTGGACTATTTCGAGCCGAAAATCGACGAATACAACCAGCTCTTGAGTTACAACCATATTTTCGTGAAGCGGACTGCCAACGTCGGCGTCATCAGTGCAGCCGACGCGATCGCGTGGGGGCTTACGGGTCCGTGCATTCGCGGGAGTGGCGTGCGATGGGATTTGCGGAAGAGTACGCCCTACGAGATTTATGACCGGTTCGATTTTGGTGTTCCGATCGGTCATCCGGGTGGTACTGAGGGTATTCCGAATGCGGTTGTGGTGGGTGACTGCTGGAGTCGCTACTTCGTGCGGGTTTGCGAAATGCAGGAGTCGTGTCGCATTATTCGGCAGGCGATGGCGCAGATTCCGGAGGGTGAGTTCACAGCAGCCAAGGTGAAAAATATCAAGCTGCCCGACGACGAGGTGTATGTTGAAATTGAGAATCCTCGCGGTCAACTGGGCTTTTATGTGCGTGGCGATGGATCTGCGATCCCCGCCCGGGTGAAGGCGCGTGGTCCGAGCTTTTGCAATATATCGATTTTGAACCATATCGGCAGGGGGTGTCTGCTTGCAGACATTCCTGCGATCATCGGCAGTGTTGATATTGTGATGGGTGAGGTGGATCGCTAGAATCCCCGTCCCTTTGGGGGATGGATGCTGGTCTCCCGATCTCGTATGGAGAGTCATTCGTGACGCAAATGTCCGTACCCTGGCGACCCAGGGGAAAAACCGAATTTCGAGGCTTGCCTCGGCTGATCGCCGGGGCAGCCAAGATGATCTACGGAATATTCGCTCCGTTCGTCTCCGCGTTTCCGGGAACGATCATGCTTGGGGCGATGTTTTCGGTTGCTCTGGCTGCCTGGGCGCACTATCTCGTTTTTGAATTTGTAGACAACGCTCTGATCCTGTCGCCGACGAATATCGCGATGAATCGGGGGCTTCTGGACGGTCCGCTGACGCTCTCTGAAGTGCAGAGAGGGTTGACGAAGGCGGGGGCTCCGCTGACCGACACGTTGTGTTACCTGCTCTATCCCGTGCAGTATGGATTCGTGCGTGATCTGCTGGGTATGGGCGGAATTCTGGGGTTCATCTCGATTATTCCGCTGTTCAGCATCTGGTGGGAACGGAAGGTGGCTGGTCGTATTCAGTCGCGAACCGGTCCGATGCGTGTGGGCGGCTGGCATGGCTGGGCGCAGACGATGGCGGACGGTCTGAAGCTGATCTGCAAGGAAGACCTCTGCCCAGCCGATGCGGACAAACCGCTCTTCAAGCTCGCCCCCTACCTCGCGTTTGTACCGGCGATTCTCGGGTTCTTCGCGCTTCCGTTCGGTACATACTGGGTGTTCCGCGAACTGGATGTGGCGCTCGTGTTCATTCTCGCGATGCTGGGTGTTGAGGTTCTGGGCGTCATACTGGCCGGGTGGGCGAGTAACAATAAGTGGAGCGTCTACGGTGCGATGCGCGAAGCCTGTCAGATGGTCGCGTATGAAATTCCGATGGGCATGGCGTTGCTGATCCCCGTGATGGCGGTCGGAACGCTCAGTTTGACGCAGATTGGTGATACGCAGGCTGAGGGCTGGATGAGCTGGATCGTCTTTCGGAATCCCTTAACCTTCGCAGCAGCCCTGATGTATTACATCGCTTCCCTGGCGAATTGTAAGCGCGCCCCGTTCGATCTGCCGGAATCTGAAAGCGAGCTGGTAGCGGGTTTCCATGTGGAATACTCGGGCTTCCGCTGGTCGCTGTTCTTCTTTGCCGAATACTCCGCCATGTTCGTTGTGAGCGGGCTTGAAGTGATCCTGTTTCTGGGTGCGTGGCATTCCCCGTTGCCTGCGTCATGGGCGGTTGGTCTGGGCGATTCGTTGCCCGCGCAACTGGTGAAGGGTCTGGTATTCTCCGGTCCAATCTGGTTCATCCTGAAGTGCGTATTCCTGATTTTTGTGCAGCTTTGGATTCGCTGGACACTCCCGCGTATTCGCATCGACCAGGTGCTCTATGCCTGCATTCAGGTGATGCTGCCCATGATGATGGTGATTCTGCTGGGACATACATTCTACGAATTGTGGGTTCCCGTCGGGGGTCCGGTCTGGATGTTCTTTAACGTGATCCTCTCGGTGACAGGTGCTTCGCTGATCGTCGGGATGGTCGTCATCGCTGCGTATGGTCTGCTCAACCGCCGACGACTGGTCGGAAGTCTGGGCCTCGAATTGTTGCCAGGATCCTGATGGTAAGTAAAGGGCGAACAAAATTGAACCGTCTCCTGCCAACCTGCCTCAGCCTGGTTCTACCCGCAGTCCTGATGTGCGGCGGAATCACCATGGCGCAGGGTACAACACCCGATGCCATGGGATCCGGAGTCCCGCATTTTGACGGGGTCCAGAAATCTGTATCAGGTGGGATCGTCGAAGCCATCCTGTTCTACATCTTCGGCGGTACTGTGTTGGCGGCTGCCATCGGTGTTTGTGTCAGCAAACGCGTCGTTCGCATGGCGACCTGGTTGTTCGGGACGCTCGGCGGCGTTGCAGTTCTATATTTTCTCCTGGGTGCCAACTATCTCGGCGTGATCCAGCTCATCGTCTACGCCGGTGGAACTTTGATTCTGCTGGTGTTTGGCGTGATGCTCACGAGCAAGTCGCCCTGGGTGCGTTTCGAGTGTCCTCGGGGCGAAATGGTCGTCGCCAGCGTGGTGTCGATTCTGCTCTTCGCAAGCCTGACCACGGTTCTGGTCACAGCAGAGTGGCCTGCTCAATCGCAGTCAGCCGACGGGGTTCGGATCGCAGAATTCGGCAAGGAATTGCTCACGACCTACCTCGTTCCATTCGAGGTGGCAAGCGTCATGCTGCTGGTCGTGATGATCGCAGCCGCGTACCTCGCTCGGCAGGATCGCGATGATTCGGAGGGTGCAAACTAAGATGCCATTGCTCGAAATCGGACTGATGCATTACCTGATCCTGGCAGCCGCCGTGTTCTCCTGTGGCGTCTTCGTGATGTCCACCAAGCGGAACGCGATCGGGATTTTGATCGGGATTGAACTGGTGCTGAACGCGGTCAACATAAACTTCGTCGCCTTCGACCGCTATCAGGTGGTGGGTGGTTGCGACGGTCAGATATCAGCCGTTTTTGTCATCGTGATCGCTGCGGCAGAAGCTGCTGTTGCGGTGGCGATTTGTATGAACTTGTATAAGAATCTGAACACCATTGACGTGGACCGAGGAGATTCGCTGCACGGTTAGTAGCGCAATTGCATCATGGCTGAGATCAGCAATTACGAAATATACCTCATGGCTGGCGTGCTCATACCGCTGGCCAGCTTCTTCATCCTGATGCTCTTCGGGCCTCGGATCGGAAAGCCCGTAGCGGGTTGGCTTACGGTCCTGGCGATGGCTTCAAGCTGTGCTTTAGCGACCATCACGCTCGTCGGGTGGCATGCGGATGTAAATACACCCCCCGATTCCATCACTGGCAGAACGGTCGCACAGCAGCTTTCCATCGATGCAAGTCACAACCAGTTCCACTGGGCAGATATTGGCAGCGTCCCGATCAAGATCGGCGTCAAACTCGACTCCCTGACCGTCATCATGTTCTTCATGGTGACCTTCATCGCCACATGGATCTTCATTTTCAGCGTCGGCTACATGTCGGGTCACAGCGACGAGGTCGACGGCAAGAGCAAATACCACCGGTTCTTCTGCTACCTGTCGCTGTTCGGGTTCAGCATGTTGGGACTCGTCATCAGCAGCAACCTGCTCTTCCTCTTCATGTTATGGGAGCTGGTAGGCCTGTGCAGTTACCTGCTGATTGGCTTCTATTTTGACAAAAAATTCGCCTCCAACGCCGCAATGAAGGCGTTCATCACCAACCGCGTCGGCGATTTCGGCTTCATTTTCGGCCTGATGATGGTGTTTTTCTTCCTGAAAACGTTTGATCTCGATCAGGCAGCCATCGAATTTGGTCGTCAGTTCGCATCCTCAACGGGTGTCTTTGATGCGGGTTTTGCGATCAATCTGTTTGGATGGCATGTCTCAGGAGCCATGTTGGCCACCATGATGGGGATCGGATTGTTCTGTGGCGCGATGGGTAAAAGTGCCCAGTTCCCGCTTCAGGTCTGGTTGCCGGACGCCATGGCAGGCCCAACGCCCGTCAGTGCGCTGATTCACGCTGCCACCATGGTGGCAGCCGGTGTCTACCTTGTAGCCCGCATATTCCGCCTCCTGACGCCCGAAGCTCAGTTCTTCATCGCCGTGATCGGTTGCATCACACTGACCGCGATGGCGCTGATCGCCATGGTTCAAACCGATATCAAGAAATGCCTCGCCTACTCTACCCTAAGCCAGCTCGGTTACATGATCTTCGGCATGGGCGTGGGTGCGTGGACGGCTGCCCTGTTCCATCTGATGCTGCACGCCTTCTTCAAAGCCATGCTCTTCCTCGGTTCCGGACAGGTGATCGAGGGCTGTCATCACGAGCAGGACATGCGGAAGATGGGCGGGCTGATGAAGAAAATGCCCATGACGGGCATCACGTTCCTTGTGGGCGTGCTGGCCATTTCCGGGTTCGGGATTCCGCTGATGAATGTCGGGCTTGGCGGATACTTCAGCAAAGATGAGATATTGGCCGTCGCCTGGGACCGTGCCTATATGTGGCATGAACCGATCGAGCATCATGGCGACAGTGGTCACGGTGATGCAGGTGGCCATGGCGATTCGGGCGGATATGCTGATGCGAGCGGACATGCTGATTTGGGCGGATATGGCGAGATTGACAGTCACGGTTCTGTGATGCCATCAGACGCGTCAGCCTCCAGCTTCATGCTGGTATCCGATCAGCATGGATCGACTGGACACGATACAGGGCATGCCGACTCTGGGCATGCTGACTCTGGGCATGATGATTCAGGTCATGGCGACAGTCTTCACGGTGAGGCTGGTCATGCTTCCGGATCGCACGCGTTGGGATCGGTTGAGTCATTGAAAGCGAGCATCCCGCCCCTTCCCAAGTGGATGTTCTGGCTGGCGTTGATTACTGCTTATGTCACACCGTTCTACATGATGCGGTGCTGGTGGATGACCTTCATGGGCAAACCACGCGATCAGCATGTATATGACCATGCCCACGAATCGCCGTTGATGTGGGTTCCGCTGGTCGCGCTTGCGATTTCCACCTTCGGCGCAAGCTACTTCGTGTTTCGACCGATGATTGCTGACGCTGCGGGTGCTGCGACGGATGCGACACTCGTACTCGGGCTGGATGGAGTGGCCGAGTCGGCTGAGACCGCGAGTGGAGCGCTGATCCACGTTCATGAAGCGCATCACTGGCTGGCCTATGGCGTGGGCGGTTCCTGGGTGATCGCGTTCTTTGTTGCATTCCTGATCTACCGCAATGGTCTTGCGACGGGTGCGAAGTTGAAGGCTGCCTTCGGTCCGCTCGCGACGCTTCTCGAGCATAAGTACTATTTTGATGAACTATACGACTTCCTCCTCGTGCGGGGATGTCGTCTGGCTGCTGCTGTCTGTCGTGCGTTCGATACCTATGTGATCGATCTGTTCGCCAATCTGTCAGCCTCCATTGTCGAGCGATTCGCTGTGTTCAGTGGTCGCGGTGTCGATGCACATGTGGTGGATGGCGTGTTCAATGGATTGGCTGCCGCTTCGATGGACGTGTCCGATCTCGTGCGGAGTCCCCAGACGGGGCGAATTCGCAATTATGTTCTTTTCGCTGCGGCTGCTGCGGTCGTGGTTGTCATGGTTATGCTGTACTTTGACGGTTCTGATTATCCGGTCGTGAGGCATGCGTCCACGATCGGTGCGTCATCAGCCGGCATCCAATGATGGGTGGGTAGACGTCGTGCAAGAAACATCGTTGCTTACAATATTGATTTTTCTCCCCGCGCTCGGAGCGCTGGGTATCCTGTTTGCACCCAGGGAGATGGCGCGCGTCATCGCTCTTCTTACATGCGGTGTGACGTTCGTCCTCTCGCTCTGGCTGATCCCGCCCTTCCTCGGTGCGGGCGATCCGTCGGCAGCCATGGACATATTCGGAAGTGCGTACGGCGACAAGCTCCACTTTCTACAACGCATCCCCTGGATTCAGGGCGAACGCTTCAGCATTGAATATTTCGTGGGTCTGGACGGGCTGAACATGCCCCTCGTGGTCCTGACCACCTTCGTCACCCTCCTCGCCTGCGTCGCAAGCTGGAATTTCCACACCTGGAAGATCAACAAGAGTTCCAAAGCGTATTTCATCCTGTTCCTCATGCTGGAAACGGGCATGGTGGGCGTGTTCGTCTCGCTCGATTTCTTCCTTTTCTACATTTTCTGGGAAATGATGCTCCTTCCGATGTACTTCCTCATCGGGGTCTGGGGCGGACCACGGAAAGAATACGCAGCCATCAAATTCTTCCTGTTCACGCTGGCGGGTTCTGTGCTGATGCTCGTGGCCCTCGTCGCCATGTTCTTCTACAGTGCAGATGCTGTGGCTGAGCGACCAGACCTTGCATTGAGCTACTGGACGGGCGAGGTCCTCACGACAGGCACGTTTGATATCATCGAACTGTCCACAAATCAGGCGATCCAGACGAAATTCAACGACGGCGGGACCATGTTCCTCGGGTTGCGCTTTGCGACAACGATGTTCATGTTCCTCTTCGTCGGATTCGCGGTGAAACTCCCCTCCTTCCCGGTGCATACCTGGTTACCCGACGCACACGTCGAAGCGCCAACCCCGGTCAGTATGATCCTGGCGGGTGTGCTGCTGAAAATGGGCGGGTACGGTTTTCTCCGCCTGTGCTATCCAATCTTCCCAGCCGGTGGATACTGGTGGTCCGCATTCCTCGCCGCACTGGGTCTGGTCAGTATTATATATGGCGCGTTGTGCGCGATGGCGCAGACGGATTTCAAGCGATTGGTGGCCTACAGTTCCATCTCGCATATGGGATATGTTCTCCTCGGAATCTCGGTCATGAGTCAGACCGGGTTCCAGGGCGCAATGTTCCAGATGATCGCACACGGTATCTCTTCACCCATGTGCTTCTTCCTGGTCGGCGTGGTCTATGAACGCGCCCATCACCGCGAGATCAATCGCTTCGGCGGATTGTGGTTGACGATGCCGAAATATGGGACCATGGCGACCATCGGCTTCTTCGCATCGCTCGGCCTGCCCGGTTTGTGCGGGTTCATCGGCGAAATCTGGGTGCTGCTCGGCGTGTTTGAAGCTAGGGATCGCTTCGAGTGGGCTGTCCCGGTAGCCATCATGGCCGCCGCCGCTGTCATTCTGACGGCTGGCTATGTGCTGTGGCTGATCCAGCGGGTCTACCTTGGCAAGGAAAAACCAGAGCACGCCGGATTCCCGGAAGCCACCGGTCGCGAGATGTCGATTCTCGTCCCGCTGGCGGTCCTTTGCATCCTCTTCGGAATTCTGCCCAAGCACCTGCTCTTTGACTATGTAAATGGCACACTGAATCAGATTGTCGGCACGATGCAGGATGTGCTGGCGATGTACTAGACATCCAGTCATAACTGGACGCCCGATACCTATACGTCCCTGGGAGCACGCCTGACACCGATGGATACGCTGCTGCAAAACTTCTGGACGCCAACGTCCACCGACCTCTTCTGGTTCTCACCGGAATTGGCACTGGTCGGTACGATCGTCATGCTCCTCGTGGTCCCGATCATCATGGGAAAATCCGCCCGCACGTCCGGCCGGATCGCCCTCTTCGGAACCGTCGCCACCATTGTCCTCACCCTGCGCGTCGCCGGCGTGGTGCAAACACAGGGCATCAGCGGACTCGCTCCACCGGCTGCTGCCGGCATGTTGATCCTCGATAACCTCGCGATCTACTTCAAAATAGTCCTCATGCTCTTCATGGCCGGAATCATCGGACTATGGTTCATCGGGTCGGCAGAAAAGGAACGCAACGGTCCGGAATTCTTCGTCATCTTCGCCGGTAGCGCCCTCGGTATGGTCCTGATGGCTGGCACCCTGAATCTCCTGATGATGGCCATCGCAATCGAAATGGCCTCACTCCCGAGCTACGCCATCGTCGGCTTCAAGAAGCGAAATCGAGCAGCAGCAGAAGCATCCCTGAAATACGTCGTCTTCGGCGGAATCAGTGCAGCCATCATGCTCTACGGCATCAGCCTGCTGTATGGGATTTTCGGCACGCTCAACTTCGCACACATCGCCCCACGGGCAGCCGTCATGCTCCACGAAGGTCAGAACACACTCATCCTCGGATTCGCACTGATCTGCACACTCGGCGGTATCCTCTTCAAAATCGCAGCCGTCCCGTTCCACTTCTGGTGCCCAGACGTCTTCGAAGGTGCGAAAATCGAAGTCACAGCCTGGCTGAGCGTCTCCAGCAAAGCAGCCGCCATCGTACTGCTGCTCCGCCTTGTAGATGCATTCTCCGTCGGGGCTGTCAGTGAAGGACTCTCAGCCGCAATATTCAACAACCTCGCACTGGGCTTGGCCATCATCGCTGCCATCACATGCACCTGGGGAAATTTCGCAGCCTACCGCCAACGCAACATCAAGCGACTCCTCGCATACTCCTCCATCGCACACGCCGGATACATGCTGATGGCATGCTCCATCTTCATGCACCCAGGCCTCCTCGGTGCAGGATATTCCATCGGACAATCGCCCATGGGTGCGGTCCTCGTATACATCATGCTCTACGCCATCATGAACCTCGGCGTCTTCGCCGTGGCAGCCATGGTCATCTGGCAAACCGGCAGCGAAGATATCGACGCCTTCAACGGACTCGGACGCAGATCCGCATGGCTCGCAGTCCCGATGCTCTTCTGCCTCGTATCACTCGTAGGCCTCCCGCCATTCGCCGGATTCATCGGAAAATACTGGCTTCTCCTCGCACTGGGCGAAGCGGGAACTGCCTACGCGTCCGTCCAGAGTCTCGGCACCATCTACTGGACACTCATCGTCATCGCCGGAACCAACACCCTCATAAGCCTCTTCTTCTACTTCCGAATCATCAAGGCAATGTTCCTCACAGATGACGGCCAACCCGCATTCACGCCCTCCATTACAGGGGCAACCATGGCAAACCTCTGCGGCATCGCACTCCTCGTCATGGGCGTCTTCTACATCCAGCAACCACGCGATATGGCTGAAAAGTACGCGACACATCTCTTCCAGCCAGCCGCTGCGATGACACATACAATGACAACCACGCAAGATGTCTACAACGAAAAACCAAATGCCGCAGATCCGGATTTCCGATTGACAACAATCGATCACGAACAAGAGGGTGCTCAGTAAAAAGAGATCACGAATAAACCTATGACCAGCACTGACGCAATCGACATCCTCAACGACCTGCTCGCATACGAGAAGCAGAGCATCGTACCCCGCGTCCGCGAATCCACAGTATTCGTCTCCTGGGCGTCTGCCGAGGACAAACGAACCATGGACCGACTCATCCAGGAACAGCAAGAGCACGAAGCCTGGCTGGTCCAGGCGATCATCGATCTCGGTGGCGACCCGCTCCCTGCCTGGGCAGATATCCGAACAGCCGACATGCACTTCGTCGAGGTCCACTCACTCCTCCCACGACTCCTCAACGACGCCCACCGCATCGTCGCTGCCTACGAGGCTGCCGCTGCCATCGTCGGCACCAACCCCATCGCCTCAGAAACCGTCTCCCGCATCCTCGAGCGAACCCGAAAACACGTCGATCAGTTATCAGCTCTCACCAGACGCGTTCTGCCAAACCACTGATCCATTGCAGTGCCATTCGGCCACGGCTCGTCGCCGCACAAGTATCAACACGATATGACATACTTGTGTACGGGGAGTCAGGTAGGGCAGGTCGTTCTTTCGCCTCAAGGCGAAAGGTTGACCTGCCTTTACCATGCGGCTTCGAGAGTTGAAACGTGGATGTGCATGGTTGCGTACGGTCAACCGCCCGATGCCAACCCCCGCACCATTCCCGCCACACACCATCATCACCCAGACCACCGCCACCCCCGCAGCCACAACCGTTGACGAACAAAACCACCTGACGAACGACAATCGAAAATTCTCACCCGAAAATCGACCATTTTGGCCTGGAAACGTCCATTTCCAAAAAAAACCAATTTTTCCTGTAAGATTTCGACCAAAACCGTTCTCTTGTGAATGGAGACCGATCGCCAACCAGCTCTAAGGTGGAAAACAGTTTGGCGCACGCTCCACCGGGTTTGGCGCAGAAAATCGGGGCAAAAGTTGGGCGAGCGGCTTGGGGGAGCCGTTCGCGATGTGGGATTCAACGGGCCGTTAAACGGGCGTCGAAGGTGCTTCGAACTACTTCCTAAACTGCGCCTACATCGGCCACGCCATGCAGCCGAACCACGAACTTTGTTCCACTGATCCAGTCCTGGACCCGTCCGATGAAAACATTGGCATCGATGTTCGGTGTAAGGGCAAGCGTATCGTCTGCGCTCGCGTACACTTTCTTGCCAATATCAGCGATCGTCGCTCCTGGAATGTCGTGTTCATAATCGCCTTGCGTGTACACCCTGACGGAAATATCACCGTTGGAACCGCCCGTATTGTCCCCTTCTTCGTAAGCCAGGCCGTAGAAGTGGTTGGCAGTACCATTGCCAGAACCAGCCACATACGGCAGGATATAGCCGCTTGACTCCTCGACGACGACCACTGCACCCTTGTAAACGTGTACTCCAGCCTTCAGGGGGCGTTTGCGGAGTTTCTGATCTGTGTACTCATTGACGTTTCTGTTCGCTGTAAGAGCCATCTATGGGCCTCCGTGCGGGGTTGTCTCGTTTGAATCATACCGCAGGGCATCCATGCCCCCGGTGCCACATTGCGCTAACGGATCGGAACACCTGTCAGTTGAACCAGTTCGTATCCGTCGGGAGGTTCACTCTCAACCGAAAGGCCACTCGCCGGGGTTGTGGCGCTGTTGCTCCGTGTTGCATCAGTCTCCCGCATAAGACGCTCCACTTCACGGCGCAGGTCCGCATCCAGCCCGGAAAGGTCCACAGGCGATTCGTCCAGACGTTTACCAGGCGAATCGATATCCGCATCCGGAACCGGTGCCACCGACCCGGCGTTCTCGACCTTGAGGCCTTGCGACTCCAGCATCGCCTGTGTGAGCGGGATCACAAAGCAGCGACACCCCCAGCCCCATGGCGGATAGATTGTCTGCCATATGGGATCGTCGCGTCTGAAGACCTTCCCGTGAAGTTCCGCGTGTTCACTGCGAACACCACCTACACCCTCCGTCCCATCACCGACCGTCATATATCGCCAGTATACGAATACGCCACGGACGGCTGGTGAGTCGAGAACTCGTCTGCGAGCGATTGCGAAGGATTGCAAGGCGTTCTGCGTATAAACGATGCGAAGTCTCTGCAACACACCTGGCGAAAGGTCGTTGATGTCGAGCAGCTTCTGTAAGTCGTTGCGAAGATCCCTGAACGACCGAGAGCCTTCGATCACTTCAGCAACCATATCACGGACGCGTTGGATGAGCTTCGCCTGGTTGGTGAGTGACGTGCGAAACGCAATGTGACGCTGGTCTTTAGCCAGCTTTGCAAATTGGGCATCGGTCAACGGAACCTTGCTGCGAAACAACCGACGAGCTTCGTCCAGACCGCGAGGCTGATAATCCGGCGATGTTGTGATAGAGACGGGCATAGCGTCAGCTTTCCGATTGAACGCGGTTGAGCGGTGTCACACCAATGCCTCCGCAGCTTGCCTGCTACCCTCTTCTCCCGCCAGTGACGCCGTCGCCGCACCAATCATCGCCGATTGCACCAGGTGCTCGGTCAGGTCGGCCACGAGCTTACGGCCGCTAACATCCGAAAGCGTACCATTCAACAATTCAGCCAGCCGCCGTGCGTCCGCTTTGTCGTCGCCTGTTTCCGATGCTGCATCGATGAGCGTTCGCAGGGGCTTTACAACCTCTTCGACGTGGGTTTCCGCCACGCCCGACAGACGCCGGTCGCCCATCTGTTCGAGCATCGTGACAACGTCGCGTGAGGTTCTGGGTTGCATCGTCAGTTCCGCTCCTCAGACACACCGCCGCGCGGCGTCCACGGCTGGGTGGTCAGCACTCTTCGGGAGCGTCGTTCCTCTACCTCAGCGTTCGCTCTAGCTGCATCCTCAAGGTGTTGTGCAGCGTTGGATTGTTTCCTGCCGGATTCCAAAATTGTTTCGGCAGCGTTTTCGAGTTGTTTCGCTGCCCGTTCCAGCAATCCTGGCAAGATTTTGAGTCGTTCCAGCAAGCGAAGTGAAGAGTCAAACACTGACTTATCTATTTCCTCACTTGGAGTGACCGTCCTTTTGCTTGTGCCGGCTGCGATGGCCGGATTCTGAATCATCACCTGTGCTGCGCGGATGAGTTCCTTTATTTTCCCATCATCCTGTTCACCAAGCCTATTCTTGATGAATGCCTTGAGGTCGTTGTCCAAACCAGTGTCGATAGGGCCACGGCCCCCGAGAAATCCTACATATCCGGGATCGAACGTCAGCAACTGCCGCCTCGCACTCTCGCGTAGTGCACCAGGTCCGAAGTGTTTCCGACGAAACGCGGTCTCTGCATCCGACGGCGGCGCTTCCTGTTGTGTTCTGATGCGTGCGGATCGGTCGGGATCGATGCCGAGGTTTTCGATATCGTTCACGACTTGCTGAGTCGTTTTCTCTACCTCCTCGATTGATGCGTCCGGATTACTCTTTACAAGATTTTTTAATACTGCATCACGCGCCTGATCGCGGATGTCGCCAATTCTGCTTTGGCTTTTCTGAAAATCCTCCGCGATTTTGATGGTCTTTTCCATCTCTTCACCAAGCTTCTTCCACACACTCATAAGGAAGAAGAGCGAACCAACCGCCGCACCCCCGGCACCGAGCAGCAGCAATGAGTCCTTGTATTTCAAGACGCCTGCTTTGCCAGCGGTCATGAGTCCATTCAGGCTCAGTGATTTGGTTCCGAGTTCTCCAAACAGACTCACACTTTTCAGGGTAGCGTCGGCCAACTGACCCAATTCCGGGCTGATCTGTGTCAACAGGCTCGTGAGCTTCTCGGTGCTGATCGACGTATCGTCCGCCGTCTTCTTGAAATTGCCGAGTTCCTTCTCCGCAGCCTTCACCGCCTTGGCGGATTTTGCAATCTCATCGATATCCCCGACGCTCTTTGTCTCCGCAAGCTCCTGTTGGGCGTCCACCAACCGCTGTTCAGCGGCTGCGACGTTGTCCAGGTCAGCGGCTGCTTTGTCCGCCCCCTCGGTGGTAATGCGTTGTGTGAATTTCCGTTCAGCACCCATGCTCTACACTCCTACGGTTTGGCGCTCGTGATCGGTAAGTCGTCCCTCATCGTTTTCCTGTAAACGCAGATTGATAAGCGCCTTGGCGGATGTCATTTTGCGAAGGCTTTCATCGCGACGGTATTCAGATTGAGCGTTGGAGATGATCGAAGAGCGGCTGGAACCATTGGAATCGTCGAGGTTGCCCGATGCCCATTGTCCCTGTGGAATAACGACTGGTTGGTTTTTCATGCGGTCTTTGAACAATTGCAACCGTTCCTCGAACTCGTCCTCTTTTGCAGTGATGAAATCGCGTTCAACCACGGACATTGACGCAGTGAGCTTTCCGGTCCTCTCGACATCCTTGATTGCCGTGTCGAGCTTGTTCGCCCGTAGCTCGCGTTTCATCGCAAAGAACTGACTCTCACTGTGAGCAAGCGTGTTTTTCAAGGCGATGAATTCCGCACGGTTGGCCACGACTTCCTCGCCGTTTTCACCCTTGCCACCAATGGCTTCGATGGCACTGGTGAGAATGTTGCTCGGGCTTGCTTCTTCAGGAAGACCAAGCAATCCGCGAAGATCGTTGAATAGTTTGTCGAGCTGCTGCTGGTCTGATTGGTTTGCTGGTTCCATAGTTCCGCTCCCTGTACCCGGTAACCTCGGTGGTCCCAGGATGCCTTCGTCGAATGCCTGCACCAACGCGGGCATCCTCTTAATCGCCGGAGTGTTCGTCAGACCAACGCTGTGAAGATAACGAACCCTTTTCGTTGCAGGATCGATGGCCACCACAGGGCTGAGGTATCGGTACGCTCCGGACATCACCGAATCCCAGCCGTTGGACACCCATCGAATGCGTGCCTGCAAGCCAATGCGTGTCATGTAGCGAAGGTCTTGGATCCACCCCGCCGCAGGAGCTTGACCGTCCTTTCGGGTGTTGTGATCGTTGAGACTCTGATGCTCATAGTCGATGACAACATCCCTGCCCTTGTCCCTGAACCCGTCAAGAACCAGGACGGATGCTTCCGCGTCGAACTTGAAATTTCCATTGCTGGATTCAACCAGACCGTCTGGAATGATGGTCACCCACTCAGGCGGGCCTTTGGATTCATCACGGTGCGATTCCAGATCGCAATGCGACGACATTAGTAAGAGATCGTTAAGTGTTGTCATAGATGTGATCCTATGATGTTGGATTCGTAGAGTGCGTCAGGACGTGTACTGACTTTTGCGCCTGATTCCATATAGCCTTCCAGACGTTCGATCGCTTCCTGAACGACGTGAACGTGTTTCGCGCTTGCTTTTAAGCCGAGCACTTTACGCAGGCGATAGAGTGATCTTTCCAACGTTGTCTTGCCCTTGGGCATGTCTGGAACCACGCCCGAAAGCCTCCCCGGAGGTTTAATCCGGGGAAGCTTCTCGGACGACGTTTCCAGCAGTGCTACAGGACTTCTAGGAGATTGTTTGCAATTCTTCATCTTATGTCAGCGTCACTTCGATGGCGTAGTACCACGCGGCGTAGGCGACCGCGTAACGAGCGTACACACCGTAGTGGTGCGTGTTTGTCATGAACTCTTCTTCCGACCCATGCCCGACGGCTTTGAATTCCAGCGGGATGCGGTCCTGAAAGATGAACGGTCGCTGTGCAGCGTCCGTCTTGAAGAGGTAGAATTTCGTCCCGGATGACAGCCCGGCCATCGCTTCCACCTCGGCCACGCCTTCAAGCACGTTCGTCGTGTTCGTAATCACTGTGGCGTTGATCGCTTCCAGCGTGTTGAAGTACAACGTCGGAGGAACACCAAGGACAAGCCCGGTCGTTGGAATGCGAATCGGATCGCCAACATCATCCTTGAATCCCATCATCCGTTCGATCGCCCGACGGATGGCCAGCTTCATTTCATCGACCGTCGGATTGGCGGTATCGACCACATTGACCGACACCTGATTCGATTGCGTCCCACTATCGCCCCACAAGTGATCCGTATCGAAGAATTTCTGGCCATCGAAGGCAAGGAAGCCCGCCGTCGATCCGTTGATGAGAAGCTGCTCGATAAGGTAGTCGGGATAGTTCGCAGCAGCCTCGGAAAGCTCTCGAATACGAATCTGGATTTGCCCCGTCAGATCGTCATCGAGTTCCTTGCGATCCACTTTAATCGTGGCTTCATACTCCTCGTTCGTGACGTCGTAGGATTCGCTGTTCAAACCCTTCGCCAGACGCCCGGTCCCCCATTCACGCATCTTGGGGGTCTGACCAAGCCAGCGATATTTTTCGGTCGGGTGCTGGGATACAAGTCTCAACGCGAGCTTTTTCCAGAATTGAGGCGCCTGTGCGAGGCGTTCCATGGACTCACTGCGTGCGCCTGTTTCGGTGATGTCTGTCGATACCACTGTCATGATGATTCATCCTTGATTCAAGAGAGTGCCAATCCTTTGACACTCAGCGACTCGTTATCAGAGACCGGCTGTGTACGCCTGCGATCCAGTTCTCCCGGTACTTCTGAATTTCCGTGATGACGTAGTTGATTTCACCAATCTCCTGCTTGTTCCTGGAAGAAACCGTCAACCGTCCGAGGGCTTCCTTTGCGCGTGCAATCGCTCTATCTGCTACGGCAATCGGAACCTGCTTGATGTGGATGATCCCGGCTTCGAGGAGGTCAACCGCTTCACTCCAGTTGAACGTGATTTTATCAAAATCAACCTGTTCAATCTGATAGCCGTCTACGCCGACGTGCTCAAACGGCGGCGTGCGTCCGAACACATGTTCGAGCAGTGCGGCGGAAACGATTCGGGTGAAATTCTTCCCGGTCCGACGTTGGAGGTCTCCAACTTCGTCTATGATACCAGTGTGAAGTGACACGGTCTTCGGTTTTTTGACCATGAACGAACCATCCCTGATTATTGTGAGTGCCAATCCTTGGCACTGCGTCTGGTTAGCACTACGTCTTGTCGGTTGATTCGTCCTCGATTGCATCATCGTAGAGCACCTTCGTGGGATGCAATCCCGTGGAAGACCAGTAATCAATAATACCTGCGATGGGATCAGCTGCTTCCTCGCCAAGGTTGCTCGTCATGTACTTCATAATTCGATCGAATTGATCGATTTGATGCTGGAGTTGTTGCGCCTTGTCCGTCTTTGCGAAGGCGGTGGCACGCATTGCGTCATTCTCAGCCCGATCGAGTTCGTCTTTCGCCAGCATTCTCAAGGCGCCGATTTGACCGCCATGAATGCGGGCTGGAATATCTTCGACGCCGAAGTCCGACCCATCGACCCACTTGCCTTTCTCAAGTGCAACGGCAATCTGGAGGAACACCGGGTCTGGCATTTTCGATCTAGTGAAGAAGAATTCGATGACGGCTGCATTTATGAACCTCGAAAATGAGACGCCGGTGATGCTTTGATAAGCGTCCATCAGACGACACAAATCATCGTCGAAAAACGCGTTCTTCTGCTTTCTGCCCATCGTTATTTCTCGCATGGTCCCACTCATCTGAACTATCCTCCAAAGAAGTATACTGATCATGAATCAGGCTGCAACATACAGGATGTTTCTTTTAAGTCAATATGGAATCCTATTAATTTATTATAAATATTATTCTAACATCCGTGTGATGCGAGTCAAAGTCAATGAAATCGCTGCCCGTTTCGGGTCTGCAATTGTGACGAACAGTCATCAAGCCAACGCACATCAAGCAGGCTGCGACCTGAACCATTGCAACGAAGTGCCTTCCGTGGACGGCATGGGTGGAAACGGTGTTAGCGGTTCATCTAAGACCGTCGAAGCCCATGCCTGTTACGGCATCCAATTGACGCGACTCCTCGCCGTAAAGACTGCAAATATAGGGATTTGGTCGCAAGGCAAAGCGAAGGCAATTGCAAGAATTTGGCAAAATTCTTGCAAAAGATTCATCAAGAAATCATTACGCATCATGCGAGATAGGTGCGAAAAATGCAGCGGGAAGGGTGCGAGTTCATCCCCGCGAAAATGCCGGAAAGGACCGCACAGGTCCAGAGGAGACAACACAATGGATACAGGTCAGGAAACCGGAAAAAAAAACGGGACCGGAAAAAATCTACACCGTCGGCGACGCCAAAATGCCACGGGTCTTGAAGCACGACATCACCGAGATTCCGCTCGCCGATTCCAAGGAGCGGTGGGCGATGCTCGATTGGGAATCCGTCGCCAACGCGATCCGCCGGGGTGGCGCAGTCAGTTTCGACTGCTCTGAATCCGACCGTATGATTGCCTGGGATGCGATGCTTCACAACACCAATCTGCCATGCGGCGTTGAGTCGCGTTACGACTTCCGGACGCACAAATTCTGGCTGTGGGGAACGGAACGCAACCCCTTCCACTCGGACTATCGTAGCGTCGTGGGTGTGAAGGAGGAGGACTTACCAATGACCAGGGGAGACGATTGAAATCCGAAGATGCGGTCATCCAAGAGCTTCGCTCCGAAACGATCCGGGCCGTTCGCCTGGTCCCACCGATGGCCATGCCCATCGTGCTGGTTTTCCTCACCGAGATCACAGCGGATAGTCGCCGCTGGCCAGTCACGCCCGGAAGGTCCGACGCTTCACAGCACGCGTAAAATTGGTATCCCGCTTCGCCACACTACGCTCGAATCCTCTCTATGATGGTCGTTCAAACGGCTGGATCATCGACCGTGTTCTTGCCGAAACGGATTGGGAAAAATTGGGTATCCGTCCAGCAAAAAAACGCATCATGCAACAGTGGATTCACGAATACAACAAGATCGCCGACGATAGCTTAGCACGCGGTCTACGAGCACTCGTGGACAGCTATTGACCAGACGTCCAGCCTCCATGCTCAGATTCAAGATTCCTTAGAAAGGGTGGATTGAAGACTATACAATTTGCACTCTTGCTTTAATGTTGGTGCTCCGCCTCTCAAGTATTTCGAGTGTTCGATGTGTCACAGCCATGAACATCGCCTGTTGTTTTTCCCCGCCGACCAGCCAATGCTGTCACCAACCCCGCAGGGTAATCGCATCGACCACGAACTATCCGATTGACAACCGTTTGCGGGCTGAGTACACTGTGTAGCATAGCATCGGCCGGTTGTTGCTCGCGGGTCGGCGATGTCGGTTTTTGATTGCCGTTACTTTGCCGATTGCCGTTTCACTGGTTTGGCGCAAACGCCCGCAACCCGTGTTTCCACAACGGTTTACAGAAACGGCAATATGCGCCAAACCTGCTTCGATCCGCCAGTAAACCGCGCCGTGTGCGCCAAACCGCACAAACCTTGCGTAGTTTCGCAACCCCCGTAAACTCTTGAATTACAACGACTTAGCCCAAATTTTTGAATCGGCAATCTGCGCCGTTTTTTTCTCCAGTTTAGACCGATCGCCAACCAGCGGGGTGGCGAAAAATGCGGATGAGATGACAAAACCTCCGCAGAAAACGTATCAGGGAGTACAATAAAGCGATGCAAATCACAACGCGTAACTTTTTTCAAGATCCAAACATGGCCCAACCACAGGCCCAGCCACGGCTTACATCAATCCGAGAATCGAGGCCCAAATAATTACCTAAAATAACTTGCAAACCGAGAGGGAATGTCGTATACTGGTAAGGTAGGAGTAAGGCGGCCACATCAACCACGATCGCCTGTAAGAGAGGGATGACACAATCATGCAGATCAGAACGGCAATGTACAAGGACATTTTGAGCTACACCAGTCGATACCGACTTCTGACCGCCATCCTCGCGATGGTCGTCCTCTCAGGCTGCACCAGTACCGCGCGACAGGCAGACCTCGTCATCCTCAACGCACGCGTCTGGACCGGGACCGACACCACAACTGCTCCAGCAGCCACCGCCGCAATTGCGATCACTGGCAACCGCATCGCAGCCATAAACACCAACGTTGCCATCAGGCAGTGGATCACCCCCAGAACGCAGGTCATCGACGCTCACCAGCGTCGGGTCGTCCCCGGCATCACCGACAGTCACCTCCACCTCGTCAGCGGCGGGCTCCAGCGATCCCGCCTGCATCTGCGAGACGTCACATCCCGCGACGAATTCATCACCGCCATCGGCAACGCAGCCAGCGAGCTACCCGATGGCGCCTGGCTTCTCGGTGGCAGATGGAGCGTTGAAAGCTGGACTACTTCCTCGTCCCCGCGAAAGGAATGGATAAACGCGAGTACTCAGAACCACCCATGTTTCCTCACGAGAATGGACGGCCATCAGGCCCTCGCAAACGCAGCAGCACTCCGCATCGCGGGCATCGACGCAGACGGACCCTCCGACCCCGAAGGCGGCGTCATCGAACGCGACCCCCAGACCAGCGAACCCACCGGCATCCTGAAGGATGCTGCCATGGACCTTGTCTCAAAGCACATCCCGGAACCCTCCGAAAATGAGCGACTGGCTGCCCTGAAAAACGCCATGCAGCACCTCAACACCTTCGGAATCACGAGTGTCCACGACATGTCCGGCGGCGACGACCTCCCCGCAATCAGACAGATGCACCGCGAAAACGCCCTCACGGTCCGCATCCGAAAATACCTCCACGTCGCGGACTGGCGAGACCACATCGAGACCGTAAAATCGGCCCAGCCAAACGACGACTGGTTCCGAATCGCCGGCTTCAAGGGTTATATGGACGGTTCGCTCGGAAGCAGGACAGCCTACATGTACCACCCCTACGCCGACGCAGATCACACCTGGGATTACCCCGGCGGCCTCCTCTCCGATCAGGCGTCGCCACCCAAAAAAATGCGACACATGATCGAGCAGGCAGACCGCGCAGGATTGCAATCCGCCGTCCACGCCATCGGCGACGAAGCCAACCACCTCCTCATCGACGCCTACGCCGCGACAACGCGCCGCATGGGCGAGCAAGCCCGTCGCCACCGGGGCGAGCGAGGCTGTCGCCACCGGGTCGAGCACGCACAGCACCTGCTCCCCGAGGACATCCCACGCTTCGCACCATGGGGAATCATCGCGTCGATGCAACCCTATCACAAAGCAGACGACGGCCGCTACGCGGACAAAGCACTCGACAAAGACCGCCTGAGCGCCTCCTACGCCTTCCGATCGCTCATTGATGCCAACGCCACAGTGTGCTTCGGCAGTGATTGGCCCGTCGTCACCTGCAACCCCTTCGCCGGAATGCAGGCAGCCATCACCGCAAAAACCCTGGACGGAAAAATCTGGTATCCCGAACAATCCATTTCCATCACAGAAGCCCTCGAATGCTACACAGTCACACCCGCGATCGCGGCATTCCAGGAAGAACGGCTCGGAACGATCGAAGTCGGCAAGCTGGCGGACATCGCCATATTATCGCACGATATTTTCGCGATCCCCCCCGACAGACTCGATGAAACCCGGGCCGTCGTCACGATCGTCGATGGCAGGGTCGTCTACGAATCCGCCCAGTAGAGAAGCCCGCCTACGAGACCACCGTCAGCACCAGCACATTGTGCGCGATATGCGCCCCGGCCGCTGGTCCATAGCCCCGATACACGAAGATCCCACCCAGATAGACCCCAGCCAGCGCCCGAAACACAAACCGCGACGCCTCAAACGGATCGCTCCCGAACGGTGGATGATGATGCAGCGAAAACACGAACGCCCCCACCAGGACCGCCCCCACCAGCGTCGCACTCTTCGAGAACCGCAGAATATCCGCCCCAATGATGACCAGCAGGGAAATCAGCGCCAATCGAAACACCAGCTCCTCGTAGATTCCAGCCCCCACGCACAGCGCCAGATCGTTCAGCAGGTTTGAACCTTCGTTCAGCAGATTTGAATCTGCGAGACGCTCCCCGGTTCCGCTCATCCGCGTCATTCCGTTCAACATGATGAGCGGAATGGCCCAGGCGAGTGCTTCGAGATACAGGAATCCGACCGATCGCCCGCGAACCCGCCATGGACGACGGGAGGCTATGTGCGTTGCAAACAGGATGACGATGACTGCCAGCCCGGGTAGATATATCGCGGAGCTACCGAACAGCTCGAAGAACATCCGGAGGAATTGAAATGCGATGACCCGGTCGGACAGTTCCGGGTTCTCAGGGTGCGATGCAAACGCCACGGCTTCGTAAAATACGATGAATGGGAGCAGAAATACGAGTGAATCCAGCGGTCTGGCGAGGAAATGACCCCGTCCCGACCCGGTGGATGCGCCTTCGTGATTTGCCTTCGACCCCGCCGCCATTGTCCAGATTCAACTCCAGAACACCCAGTCCTGATACTTCACGACATAGACGTATAGCACGAAATTCGTAATCCCGTGTGTTACGATCAAACACAGGAGGCTTCGCGTCCAATAGAACAGCCCGTTGTATACGAACCAGCAGAGTATTCCGACTTCCCACTGTGGATGTTCCGCGGCTGACGCCAGCGAGCAGGCGATGAATGAGAAGAGGGTGAATTTTCCGAGTGGTACTTCATCGAACCGGTCCCAGTCGATCAACGCCCGCAGTACGAATGCCCGCCAGAACAGCTCCTCTACGATCGGGACCGTGGTCGATGCACCCCCGATCCGCACGACGAGAAACACCCAGTATTCCCATCCCGACCCATACACCTCGCTCGGAACGAAGAAATCCTTCGGGGCTGCGTCCTTCCCGAATGGCTGCACATACCACGACAGCCGTTCCCAGACCCACTCCCCGGATTCATAGTCAAACTTCCCCCCCACCAACTGATGGACCACGACCCATCCCCACGCGACCACCAGCCCGAAGACCACGCACTTCACGGGGTGCAGCTTTCCGAATGGGGGATAGTATGACCGGAACAGGAATGCTACCCCAAGCCCCCCCACCGTCCGCAGGGCATAAAAATGCAATCGGTAGTACGGATCCTCCACCAGTGACTGGAGGCTCATCAGTATCAGGTACACCATGAACGGTGCAAGGTATGGTAGTTCCGGACGATCCCGGACCCATGGGTTCAGCCATGCGGGACCACGTTGGGCCGTCGATTCCAGTTGTGGTACATCCGTACTCATTGATCCAGCCCGATTCATTCGTGATGGTCCGCACAGCGGACCCTGCTCAGCTTGCCACGCGCTGCATGCTGAATCCTAACGGAAATCCGAATCTCCGAAACCGCTGCTGATTGGCGACAATCCATCCGGGCGATTAGAATGCTCCTGATATGGTCATCACAATTGACGGATCAGCTGGTAGTGGAAAATCGACGGCCGCCCGGGGACTGGCAGCCCGGCTTGGGCTTCCATACCTCGACACGGGTGCGATGTACCGTGCGCTGACGGCAGCAGCCATCCAGGCTGGGACGTCGCTGGATGACCAGGATGCGCTCGCCGAGGTCACGCAATCCATACCCATGGCAGTTACCTGCGAGACCGACGCCACACGCATCACGCTGGCTGGCGAGGACGTTACGGATCAATTGCGAACGCTGGAGGTCAGCCAGGCGGTATCGCGGATCGCCTCAGTCCCGGCCGTCCGATCGCGCCTTATCGACATGCAGCGTGAAATCGGCAGGCAACTCGGCGACCTTGTGACAGAGGGTCGGGATCAGGGAAGTGTTGTGTTTCCTGAGGCTGATGTGAAGTTTCTAATTGTGGCTGACGCTGAAGCTCGTGCCCGCCGGCGGTATGAAGAATTGTGCAATGAAGGTCGGGGTAACGCAGGTGAGGGCAACGAGGTTGAGGGCGTATCCTTTTCCGAGGTGCTTAAGAACGTGCAGGATCGCGATGCCATCGATGCCAGGCAGTGGGCACCGCTTCTCGCCTCCGGGGTCGCTGTTCATGTTGATACGACGGGTTTGTCCGTTGAGGAAGTGATTGACACCCTGGTGACGCATGTGCGTCGCATTACCCATACCGCGGGTGCGTGACGGTTCTGGTGGGGATGTGTTACATCGATCCGGTGGAGAACGGCCACAGCCGGGGGCGGCTGTGCTACATATTATCTTGTGTGCTACATATTGTTTTGTTCTGATTGATAGGTCATTTCGCCCTGGTAGATCCATACGCATTCGTTCTCCGGTGTTGGGCGATAGTGTATCTGGAACCATTTCGGGTATTGGCCATAGTGCATGGGGTGGTGTTCCGGGGGGGCCATCATTTCTGTCAGTGTTCTTGGTGTGATGACGATGGCTTTGGGGGGATGTTCCATGAGGTGGGCGATGGTTTCGTCCAGTCGTGGTTGGGCGCGTTCCATCCACTGGTCGATGAGTGTGGCTACGATATAGCGCTGTCCCAGCGGTCGATCTGCAAAATAGTAGACGGCAGGGAGGTAGTGCCACATATAGACACTTTCGTTTTCCGTGGTGTATTTTCGGATGGTGTCGGCTGCTTCTTTTCCGGGCAGGTGTGAGCGTTCGTCGAATCGATGATAATAGGCGGTCTGAGCGCATTCGGTTTCGTGGATGATCGTCGGGGTCATCATGTGTCCCAGCCAGAGGACTGCGAGTATGACAACGAATCGTGGATGGGCGGCGTCATTGGGTTTCCGTCGCATGAGCAACCAGATCGCGTGGGCAGCCAGCATCGCCAGTGGTGGAAGTGCAATGGCGAGGTAGAGCATGCGTTTGCTCGGTCCCAGTAGTGCAAGATAGAGCGCTGCCACCTGCCAGATGATGAGCAGTGGGACCAGTGCTGGCGGGCGTTTTCCGGGATAGTTGGTGTCGTCGTGTGGTGTGTGGTGTGTGGTGCTGGAAGATTTGATGAGACGTTTGGCGAAGCGATGGGTGGCGATGGAATGGATGATTGCGGCTGACGCTAGGATGAGGGGGAGTGCGAGCGTGTCGCGGTGTTCTCGCCAGCGGTAGAGTTCCGGGAGGAAGGATGATTTTCCCGGTCGGGAGAAGTAGCCGAAATTTGTGGCGATAATTCCGTCGTAAGCCCAGTACAGGTCGGAGGTTACTGCCAGTGCGCCGATGACGAGAAGTAGTGTGCCGACCCCGCCGATTGCGATGGTTGCGAGTGTGTTGACGGTGTGGCGGATGGACTGGTGGTGGGTGAGGTAGAGCAGTGTCTGATGGAGCGTGACGGCGAGTGGCAGTGCGAGTGCGGTTTGTCGAAAGCAGACGGATAGTGCGGTGCATGCGCCGAGGAGTATGAGGTATTGGCGGTGTCGGACTGCCGTGGTGAGGGCGAGGATGTAGAGTGCAAAGCCAGCCAGTTCGAGTGGGACGTAGAAGGTGCTTGGTCGGTTGCTGCCAACGTGGTAGTAGAAGAGGTTGATGTAGAGGGCTGCGACGACCGTGGCGATGGCTGCTACGCGTGTGGTGTAGAGGCGTTTTGTGACGGCGAAGAAGATGACGCTTGCGGCTGCTGTTGCGGTGGTGCAGACGAAGATGATGCCGGCGTGTGCTCCGTTGAAGAGGTATAAGCCCAGGGCGTCGATCCAGAAAATACCTGGTGGTTTGTTGTCCCAGAGATCGGCGTAGAGTCGCTGGCCTGCGAGGAGTTGCTGTGCGTAGTATGCGAAGAGGTCGCTGTCGATGTCATCGGTTCTGGCGAGTGCGGCGAAGGCGTGGAGTGCGAGGATGGGGAGGGTGATGAGGATGCAGACTAGAATCCAGATTGCGGTTCTGGTTTCACCCTTCTGAGCAGGTTGCGATGTTGTGGGCTGCGTCTGGTTTGTATTGTCGGGCGGAGTCATAGGGTGTGATCGCGATTACATGCGTTCAATGGTGTTGATGCCCAGCAGGTTCAATCCCGTTTTGAGGACACGTGCGGTGATGTCGCAGAGGCGGAGTCGGGATGCCCGGATGTTCATGGGTTTGGCATCGATGACGCGTACGCCCTGTTTGCGGTCGTAGAACATGTTGAACGCTTTCGAGAGGTCGAAGAGATAGTCGGTTAAGAGGTTGGGTCGGAGATCGACGAGGAGGGTATCGATGATTTCGGGGAATCGCAGGATCATTCTTGCGAGGCGGAGTTCGCTGTCGTGTTCGAGCACGATGGGGGCGTTGGTGGATGTTGCTGCGTTTTCTTCAGTGTTTGCGGTGTCTGCTTTTCGGGCGATGCTGCGGATGCGGGCGTAGGCATAGAGCATGTAGGGTGCGGTGTTTCCCTCCATGGCGAGCATGTTGTCGAAATTGAATTTGTAATCGCTGGCGAGGTTGTGACTGAGGTCGAAGTATTTGACTGCTCCGATCGCGACGGTGCGTGCGATGTGGTTTATCGTGGATTCATCGAAATGGCTTCTGTCGCCGCCCTTTTCGACGTTCTGTTCGACGACGCGTCTGGCGCGTGCTTCTGCCTCATCGAGGAGGTCTTTCAGTTTTACACTGCCGCCTTCGCGTGTTTTGAAGGGTCTGCCATCTTCTCCGAGAACGCTTCCGAAACCGATGTGGGTGAGCATGTTGTTATCGGATGACCAGCCGACTTTTTCTGCGGCTGCGAACAGCATCTGGAAGTGTTGTTTCTGTGGGATGCCCACGACGTAGATGATGCGGTCTGCGTGCATTTCGTGGATGCGGTGGCGGATGGCAGCCAGGTCGGTTGTGTCGTAGTTGTATCCGCCGTCGGATTTCTGGATCATCATCGGGAGTGGATCGCCGTCGCGGGAGGTGAATCCGTCGAGGAAGACGCAGAGTGCTCCGTCGCTTTCTGTGGCGTGGCCCTTGGTTTTGAACTCCTCCACGACGTCCCCCAGCATGGGTCCGTAGAAGCTTTCGCCGCGGTCGACGAGGTTTTCGACGCCCAGTATTTCGTAGATGGCGTGGCAGTGGCGTAGGGATTCGTGGCAGAACATCTCCCAGATTGCGATCGTATTGGGATCGTGACTTTGTAGCTGTACGACGTTTTTTCGGGATCGATCGGCGAATTCGGGATCATCGTCGAATCGTTTTTTCGCCTGGACGTAGAACTTTTCGAGATCGTTGATCACGAGGTTGCCCTTTTGTTCAAGGGCATCGGGCTGGGTCTGGCGGACGAATTCCAGCAGCATTCCGAACTGTGTGCCCCAGTCGCCGACATGGTTTACGCGGTGGACGTTGTGTCCGGCGAATTCGAGAATGCGTGCAATGCTGTCACCAATGACGGTGCTGCGAAGGTGTCCGACGTGCATCTCCTTGGCGAGGTTCGGGCTGGACATGTCCACGACGATCGTTTCCGCGTGTTCGACGGTGGGTATTCCGATCCGGTCACGGACTGGTCCGGTCTGATTACGGACGGGTCCGGTCTGTTCGCTGGCAGCTGCATCATCGGGATTTGGAGGTGTCTGCGTCAGTTGACCGGCCAGGTATTCGGTGGTGAGTTTCAGGTTGATGAATCCGGGGCCTGCGATCTCTGGTGCTTCGCAAAGGTCGTCGGTTTTGAGTTGGTCGACGATTTTTTGTGCGATGTCGCGTGGTTTTTGGCCAAGCTGTTTGGCGAGTCCCATGGCAGCGTTGCACTGGTAGTCGCCGAATTTGTCGTCCTGTGATCGGGTGAGTCGCGGGTTGACATCTTCGGGTTTGAGTTGGAAGGCTTCTGCGATGGCTTCTGTGACGCGCTGGCTGAGCGCGGAGAGGGTCGATTGCATGATTGGGTTCACGGTGCTGGGTTGGTATAGCAGCCATCAGGCTGACGTTGTTCAAGCGGTGGCGGAATCGGTCCATGTGAGTCTTGGAGAATCGCCCCAGAGCAGTTCGAGGTCGTAAAAAGCTCGCTGTTGTGGGGTGAAAATATGCACGACGACATCGACGAAATCCACGAGCAGCCAACTGGCGTTCTGGTACCCGGTTGTCCCATATGCGGGGCTTCCGAGTTTCTTTGCATGTTCGATGATGGTGTCAGCCGTCGCACGAATCTGGCGGTCGGACGTCCCGCTGCAGATGACGAAAAAGTCAGTCACAGCGGATCGGCCACGCAGATCCATGACAGTGACGTCCCCGCATTTGTTGTCGCTTGCGAGGCGTGCCAGTTCAGTTGCCAATTGGTCCGCAGGAAGTCTCATCATGCACAATAGTGTACCACACCCGTCGGGCCTACGCCAATGGAACTCCGGAGGCGTCCGGGACACCGTCCGGGTGATATGGCTGGATCGGAGGGGCATACGTCTGCGGGCGAGCATCTTTGCTGGTGCTGGTGGCTTTTCTGGTCGTCTGCGAACCCACGATGCTGCAATTTCTCTTATCGGACGGTCAAAAAGGTGTGCGGTCGGAGCTGGCATTTGGGGCTTCCGAACGGTGGGTGCAGCACGAAAAAACGCCGACCCCGGTATCTCTCCGGGATCGGCGTCTGGAATGGTTCATCTATCTGAGCAGCAATTCAGTGCTGTTTATCCTGCATGCTGCCCGTCCTGCCTGGCATCTACGCTTACGGCAGGTGCAGGAAGGCACCGATGGCGGGCGCGAATTTCACGATCAGTCCGGCGAACACCACGCTGACCATGCTCATCAGCTTGATGAGGATGTTCAGGCTTGGACCGGACGTGTCCTTGAATGGATCGCCCACGGTGTCGCCGACGATGCCGGCTTTATGATCTTCGCTGCCCTTGCCATAGACGATCAGGTCGTCCGGACCGGCCTCAGCACGGATGGCGATGTCGGCACGAATGGCTGCTGGAACGCGTTGCCGCACTTCTTCGTTGTCCTTGAAATCCTTGGCTGTGATCGTTCCGAACGTCTCGATCAGTTTCTTGGCATTGTCCCAGGCGCCACCGGCGTTGGCCATGAAGATCGCGACGGCGAACCCGGAGGTCAGCCCGCCGGCGAGCAGGCCCATCACGCCGCTGACATCGAACAGCAGGCCTACGATCACAGGTGTGACGATCGCCAGCACGGACGGAACCACCATCTCCCGCTGAGCACCCTTGGTCGAAATATCCACGCAGAGCGAGTAGTTCGGATAGGGTGATCCTTCGAATTCAATGGGTCGTCTTGGCCAGTTGTCTGGGTCGGCGACAAACGCATCGTCATGACCCTGGGATTTCAGATACTCTCGCATTTTGGCGAACTGGCGGCGACATTCGATCATCATCGCGTTGGCAGCCCTTCCGACCGCCTCCATGGTCATCGCACAGAACACAAACGCCAGCATCACGCCGCAGAACATCCCGCAAAGCACCTTGGGATTCATCAGCGTGACGTCATAGAACGTCATATATTCTGCCATGGTTGCGCGCTTGGCTGAGACGAGGCGAGCCTCCTCTTCACCCTTCGTGATCGACCACTTATGGTTCAGGTGATCCTTGGAGGTGACGGTGTACATTTCACCCACAGTGAACGCGTCTGCATCCATGTCCATCAGCATCAGGCAGTCTGCTGCCATGCGCCCCGTCGACGTGACCGGGTTCATGCCGAATTTTCGGTAACCCAGGTACATCGCATCTGTGTTGCTTGCTTCCGGGATCGTTTTGACAATGGCAGACTCTGCTTCACGAATCTGACCGACACGGACCTCTTCAACATAGGCAGCCATGAGTGCAAGTGCGGTCAGAGCGGCTGACCCGATGGCAAAACCCTTGCCCGTGGCAGCCGTCGTATTGCCCAGGGCGTCGAGGGCGTCCGTGCGCTCACGGACATTCGGGTCCTGATTCGTCATTTCGGCGTTACCACCGGCATTGTCTGCGATTGGTCCGTATGCGTCCGTCGCCAGCGTAATACCAAGCGTTGCGAGCATACCCACGGCCGCAATACCCACACCGTAAAGACCGAGCATGAATTCGTTGCCACCACCGGAAGCGATGAACGAAATCATGATGGCGAGCACGATCGTGAGCAGCGACGCCCAGGTGCTTTTCATGCCCGCAGCGATTCCGGAGATGATAACAGTGGCAGGACCCGTGATCGCCTGCTCACTGATACGCTTGGTCGGGCTGTATTCGTAGCTTGTGTAGAACTCGGTGAACTGACCAATGACGATGCCCGCCATAAGCCCTGTGACGATCGAAATCCAGATGCCCCACCAGGAAGCCGCCTGCTTTCCGGTTTCGAGGACCGTGAGAGATTTATCGTCGAACAACATGTAGCAGACGCCGCCAGCGGCGATGGCAATCAGGGCGGAACTTCCGTTCACGCCCTTGCCAAGTGCGCCCATCAGCTCACCCATCGATGCGCCTTCCTTCGTACGCACCATGAAGATGCCCACGATCGAAAGAGCAATCCCGATCCCCGCAAGCACCATCGGTGCAGCAAGGAATTTCATTCCGTTATCAATCGCCAGTTGAGGGTCACCGGCTGAGAGTGTCGCAGCAGCAGCCACGCCAAGGGCAGCCGTCGCCAGGATCGACCCGCAGTAGCTCTCGTAAAGGTCAGCACCCATGCCCGCGACGTCACCGACGTTATCACCCACATTGTCCGCAATCGTGGCAGGGTTACGGGCGTCATCCTCAGGGATACCAGCCTCAACCTTACCCACGAGGTCAGCACCAACGTCAGCAGCCTTCGTGTAGATACCACCACCCACGCGAGCGAACAACGCCTGAGAACTGGCACCCATGCCAAACGTCAGCATGACCACCGTCACCTCGGCGAGACTCATGTGGAAATCCCAGTCCATGTTCGCAGCCACCGACGGAATGATCTTTGTCAGCAGGACGAACCAGGCAGTGATGTCCAGGAGTCCAAAACCAACCACCACAAGACCCATGACCGCACCCGCCCGGAATGCAACCACCAGACCCTTGTTCAGCGAATCGCGAGCACCCGCCGTCGTACGGTGTGCTGCGTGCGTGGCAGTCTTCATGCCCAGGAAACCGCACAAACCGCTGAAAAATCCACCCGTCAGGAAGGCAATGAATACAATCTCATGCTGAGCGTGAAAACCAAACGCCATGATCGCAAGGATCGCGGACACCACGATGAAGAAAACAAAGACGACCTTGTACTGCTGTCTCAGATACGCAAGCGCTCCGTCACGCACATAGGCAGCGATTTCGATCATGTCCTCATCGCCTTCGTCTGCCCTCATCATGTCCTTGTAGAAGTACCACGCAAAGGCAAGCGCCAAGATGCTGCCGATCGGAGCGATCCACCAGATGGTCGGGATCGAAATGACAGGGTCAGAGGGCGGTGTTCCGCCTTCTGCAAAAACAACGTTAGTGGCAAACAGAACGAAGGCGACAGCCATCATTCCGATCCCCGCTGGTGAGAATCTTCGCAGTGAAGACAATGTTGAACTCCTTATACTAAATAGGTAAATAGATCGTTGCAGGTTTGTCTTGCACTGCTCGCAAGTACAACACCATTCTTAATCCTGACCATTCATGATCTTGCCGGACCATTCCTGATCCTGCCTGACCATTCCTGATCCTGCCTGACCATTCCTGATCCTGCCTGACCATTCCTGATCCTGCCTGACCATTCCTGATCCTGCCTGACCATTCCTGATCCTGGTCGTGTCGAGGTGGTCGAATCCGTCCGTCGCACCGACGTAAAATCTTCTGAAATTCACCACAGGATGCAGACTGCCCGCCCGCGCCATCGAACGGCCCGTAAGACCCTGCGACCACTGATTTTGCAACGACATTGCTGTCCCGCGGTATCCCACTGCAAAATCGGTTTGACTTATCAACTTGCGCATCGGCCTGAAGCGCAGCCGCAGGCGAGGAAATATAGCAAAACAAAATCACACGTCCAGTGGTGCAAGTGCATGAAAACGGGATTGCGTGGGGCGGGAATGGCGGGTAGGTTGCAAAGACCGATAACGAACCGGGACACGGCAGCCCGCATGAACCAACTTACGGCGGTATAACCATGGCGACACAGCTGATTTCAAGGAGTGAGGGTGGCGTGGAACGCATTCACCTGAAGGAGCTCATTCGGGATGTCCCTGATTTTCCGAAACCGGGCATCGTTTTTAAGGACATAACCCCACTTTTACGCGATGCGGGCGGATTGTCGCTTTCCATCGAGTACCTCACCTCGCCCTTCATCAGTGACGATGTCGACGTGATCACCGGGGCGGAGTCGCGCGGGTTTATTTTCGGGGCAGCCGTCGCACGAAACCTGTCTGCCGGGTTCGTTCCCATCCGAAAACCCGGAAAACTGCCCTGTAGCGTCGAAAAACGTGAATATCAGCTCGAATATGGGATGGACGCCATGGAAATCCACTCAGATTCGATCAACAAGGGCGATCGCGTACTTCTGGTCGACGATGTGCTCGCTACTGGCGGAACGATGTCTGCCTGCATCGAGCTGGTGAAAGGTCTTGGCGGTGAAGTCGTCGGGGCGGCCTTCCTTATCGAACTGAAAGATTTGGGTGGGCGGGACAAATTGGGCGATATTCCCATTCATTCGGTGCTGACTTACTAACCAACCCAGTTTTGTTGGCCTAGTCGCGGTGTGGCGACGATCAGTGCTGTGATCCTCTGCGCGGAATTGTTCCGACCCCTGGTAGCCTGGCAAGGCATGAATCGCGTTCAGATCCTCAAAACGACCATTATCTCCACCGCGATCGTGGCTGCTGCTGCCCTTGCGTGGGGTCCTCTTTGGCTGGAACCCGAAAATCTCGATCCGACCCGTCCGATCGCTGCTCAGCGGGCGTTGGCGATCTTTGTCATCTGCATGTCGCTGTGGTTGACGAATGTGATTCCACTGGCTGCCACCGGGTTGCTTGCGATAGCATTGCTGCCTCTGCTGGGGGTGATGCCGAGAGATGAGGCATTTTCCCTATTCGGCAACAGTGCTGTCTTTTTCATGCTCGGCGTCTTTTTGTTAGCGGCGGCGATGATTTCGACTGGCCTATCAAAAAGACTCACCCTGACCTTCATTCAGAGATTTGATCGCACCCCGATGCAGCTGGTGGGTGGGATATTGGTGACATCTGCATTTTTGTCGCTCTGGATGCCCGAGCATGCGGTGGCTGCGATGATTTTTCCTATTATTCTCGAAATCGTGGATATTTTGAAGCTGGACAAGGGGAAGAGTCAGTATGCGAAGAGCCTGTTCATGGCGCTGGCGTGGGGTGCGATTATCGGGGGTATTGGGACGTTCCTCGGTGGTGCTCGGACGCCTCTGGCGCTGGGGTTGCTCAGTAAGCATATGGGTGAGCATGGGTTGATCAGCTTTACGACGTGGTTTGCTGCTTCTGCTCCGGTCGTTGTCATTATGTTAGTCGTGGCGTGGTTGATGCTGCGGTATTCGCTGAAGTGCGATGTGGAATCGATCAAGGCTGCTACGCAGATGCTGGATGAGCGGGTGAAGCGGTTGGGTCCGATGTCGGGTCGGGAGCGTCGGTTGGCGGTTCTGGGTCTGGCGACGGTGGCTTGCTGGATCGGGGTGGGGCATGAGATTGGACTAGGGGTGATCGCACTATGTTCAGCGACACTTTTATTTGTTCTTCAGATTGTGGACTGGCGTCAGATTCAGGATTATGTCAATTGGGGCGTGTTGATTATGTATGGTGGGGCTGTCGCTTTGGGGACCGCGATGAGTCAGACGCACGCGTTTGAGTGGATTGTTGCGCGTGTGATTCCGACGGATACGCCTCCGATGGTGGTATTGGCGATTATGGCGACGGCTGCGATTGTGCTGACGGAGGGGATCAGCAACTCGGCGGCTGTTGCGATTCTGCTTCCGATTGGTTTTTCGATGAGTGATGCTTTGGGTGTGGATCCGATTACGATGACGCTTGCTGTGACGATTCCGTCTGGGTTGGCGTTTAGTTTGCCGATCAGCTCGCCGCCGAATGCGATTTGTTTCTCGGCGGGTTATTATTCGGTGCAGGATGTGATGCGGCGTGGGGTTGTGATGAGCGCGATTGCGTTGGTGGTGTTGCTGGTTGTGATGTCTGTGTATTGGCCGATGCTTGGGATTGGGCAGGGTATTGAGGTTGAGTCAGTTGGTGGTGCGTTGGTGGGCCTATGAATAAAGTACAATGTCCCCTTTATTGCTGCATGTATCCGAGCCGTCACCGTGAATGCGACCCATGCGGGAGATATGAAAGGGGAGCGGTTTCTTTTGGGTCCGCTCCCTTACGGTCACGGCTCGGATAAAAAAGGCATTACACTGTTGATGGTGTGTTGGAAGGTATGTGATGGCGGGTGAGGCGTTTACAGTTTGGCTGACGGGGTTGCCCCGGTCTGGGAAATCTACGATTGCGAAGCTTCTTGCTGAGGCGATACAGCGGCGGGGATTGCATGTTGAGGTTTTGAATTCTGCCCGGATTCGGCGTGAGATCAATCGGAGTCTTGGGTTTACGCGGGAGGAGATTGAAGCAAATCTGCGGCGGTTGGGGTATGAGTGCAAGCTTCTGAATAAGAATGGGGTGATTACGGTTGTGACGTCTGTTTCGCCGTATCGTGATGTTCGTGATGCGATTCGTGAGGAGGTCGGGTCGTTTGTGGAGGTTTATTGCCGTGCTCCGATGGAGGTTTTGATTGGCCGGGACAGTCGGGGTTTGTTCGAGAAGGCGAAGCGTGGTGAGATACAGTGTGTCGCGGGGATCAATGCACCTTATGAAGAACCGTTCAAGCCGGAGATTCTGCTGAATACGGATCAGGACTCAGCCGAGGTCTGCTGCGCGAAATCCTTGAAGACGCTGGAGCTGCTCGGGTTTCTCGATCCGTATGAGGCATCGGGGTACTCGGCGGACGAGGAGGAGATGATTAAGAAGCGGTTGCGGGATCTGGGGTATCTTTAGGTTGTATTGCTGCCGAATTTTTGAAGTGATCGGCAGGTGATAGCCTGCCCTACGGGGGCAAGCTTCACGGTTTCAGATTTGGTGGGGGTGATGCGTTCGGAGGATCACGGTTCGGCGGGAAGCCTTGCCCTCCCGTAAAAGACGGGAAAAGAGGGTGCGACAGGGACGCACTTTACGGATGCTGTCATCGGCTCCCCCACCTCCAAAGGAGGTGGGCCACCCAGTTCGGTTGATTCCACCCTGTCGGATGATTCGACGAAGTTGGGCATGGATCACGCACACTGGTCTGATAGAAATTGACAATCGAGCGAATGCGGATTCAATGGATCCATGGACATCCATCCGGACAACATTGACGAGTACATCAAACGCGGTGTAGCGCTGGAAGAACAGGGTGATCTTGACGCTGCCATGGAGCAGTGGAAGGCTGTTCTTCTGGTCGATCCTGAGCATGTGAATGCGCATGGATACCTTGGGGTTGCGCTGTCTCGTAAAGGCGATTCTGACGCTGCCATGGAGCATTTCGAGGCTGTTCTTCGGGTCGCTCCGGATCATCCCGGTGCACACACCTTTCTTGGTAGCGTACTGCACGACAAGGGCGATCACGAGGCTGCTCTTATGCACTACGAGGCGGCCTTGCGTATCGATTCTGACGACGCCGATCTTCATAACAGGCTGGCGATCCTGCTGGATGATCGGGGTGATCCTGATGGTGCGATCGAGCACTATGAAGCTGCTTTGCGGATCGATCCGGACGATGCGGTGGTCCACTATAATTTCGGTATCACGCTGAAGGCAAAGGGTGATCTCGACGGAGCCATTGAGCATTACACCGCTGCCTCGCAGCTCGATCCTGATGATGCAGGCGCACACGGAAGCCTGGGTTTGGCGATGCAGGACAAGGGTGATGTTGACGCAGCGATCAAGCACTACAAGACTGCTCTGCGGATCGATCCGGATGATGCGATCTCGCGCTTCAACCTCGGCAACGCTTTGGATGATAAGGGCGAGTACGAAGCAGCCATCGAGCATTACGAGTCTGCTTTGCGGATTGATCCGGACGATGCAGATGTTCATTATAACCTTGGAAATACGCTGCTTTCCAAAGGTGATATTGATGGTGCGATCGAACACTTCAGGGTCGCCCTGGGGATTGATCCGGACGATGCTGGTACCCACTACAATCTGGCCTGTGCGCTGGTAAGGAACAATGATGTGGCTGGTGCTGTTGCTGAGCTGGGGAAGGCGATCGAGCTTGATTCGGAATATTGTGACATAGCCAAAGATGATGCTGACTACGACCCCATCCGTGATGATGCTGCGTTTCGCATGTTAGTCTACCGCGTGGGGGGATAGTCATTGGAGGTGATCGGCAGGCCATAGCCTGCCATACTGGGG
Source organism: Planctomycetota bacterium (assembly GCA_024275565.1). Taxonomy (GTDB): domain Bacteria; phylum Planctomycetota; class Phycisphaerae; order UBA1845; family UBA1845; genus JAJRYY01. The sequence goes on along the minus strand of JAJRYY010000059.1, from coordinate 17,018 downwards.
CAACCTCCGTGGCTTCGGATTTGGTGGGGATGCCGGGTTCGTACGCCAGCGGTTCGGCAGGAGCTTCATCCTCCGGGAAAACACACGGAAATACAGAGGGTGCGTCAGGAACGCACCCTACCGATGCTGCGGACATGCACCGTCTGTCATCGGCTCCCCCACCTCCAAAGGAGGTGGGCCACCCAGTTTGGTTGATTCCACCCAGTTCGGTTGATTCCACGATGTTCGGTCGATTCCACGATGTTGCTCACGGAATTATGTGTGAAGTTGTATGGTTCGCGTTGTCGTGGTCGATGTGTAGGGTGGGGGTTTCGTGGTTGTAACTTTGCGTCGGGTCTGTACTGCGGTGCTGGTTTGGATGGTTGTCGATTGCTATGATTCGTTGATTGAAAGTGTGAGATGACATGAGATGACAATGGAACGACCTAGACACATCATTCTGGCGATCGTGTTGAGCTTTTGTGCGGTCGCACAAGCTCAGCGGAATCAGGGTGCTTCCTCCGGTCCTGAGGTTGAAGAATCTTCGCGGATTCTGAATCTGTTTCGGAATGCGGAGCAGGCGGCTGACCGGTCGGACTGGAAGCTGGCGATTGATTCGATTCAGCGGATCCTGGAATCACCGGAAGGGTTGATGAGTACGATGGCTGGCGAGGGGTTGGCGTTGTATGAATCGCCGCGTCGCCGGGCACTGCGGTATCTTGCGGGTCTGCCCCCCGAAGCCCTGGAAGCGTATCGACTGCTGTATGACGGGCGTGCGAAGGGTTTGCTGGATCAGGCGCGTCGGGATCATGATTTGGCACTTTTGCGAGAGATTGGTGATCGGTATCTGTTGACGCGTTATGGGATGGAGGCGTCTCGGTTGCTGGTGTCGTGGTTGCTGGATTCCGGTCGTGCTGGTGAGGCGTTGCTGGTGATCGAGGAAGTTGAGTCGATTGAGTATGTGCTTGCGGTGACGGATGTTGCGAGGACGTCGTATGGTGAGTGGTCATCGCTGAAGTCTGCTGCGTTGTCGATGGTGGGTGATGAGGATGGTGCGCTTGAGGCTGTGAATGCTTTTTCGGAGCGTGTTGGTTCTGGGGATGCTCGTGGGAAGTTGCTGGAGACGGCGTTACGCAGGTACGTTCTTCGTCCATCTGGTGGTGGGTCCAGTTCCTGGCTGGCTGGTCGTGGTGGTGATTGGCCTGCGTTCGGTGGTGGTGGTTCGTGTCGTGGTGTGATGTCGTCTGTAGAGCCATCGTTTGCGGAGAATATGCCCTGGCGTCAGATGTTGTCTCCTGAGATGGCGGAGCTCTGGTCGGACAGGGAGACAGTGACGGCGCTGCGTCTGCCAGTTTCGTATGGCGTTGCGCAGGATGGGTGGTTGTATGTTCGGGCATCGGATCATTGTGTTGCGGTTGATCTTCAGAGTTTTTCGTTGCTCTGGCGTTCTCGACGTCCGGATCCGGATCTGGAGCGTCGTGCGGAGAGTTCGCGTCTTAGCGAATCGGACATACTGGAAGATTATGTGTCTGGTGGTTTGAGTGTGGGTCACGGGCTGGTTCTGTCGATCGAGCGTGGTGATGATCTGTACGCGGAGGGTGCTGGGGATGGTGCGGGTCCGCGTCGAATTTTTCGTCAGCAGCAGGGTTTTTCCCGGAATAATGTGACTGCGGATTATCGTAATCGGATCGTTGCGCTGGATGCATTGACCGGAGAGATTCGCTGGCAGCGTGGTCGGGATCAGGATGCGGATGAGCGGTTGCAGGGGGCTCAGTTTTTAGCGGTACCTGTTGCGGTGGGATCGGGGTTGTGGGTTCCTTATCGTCGTGCAGGTGATCTTTATCTTGGCGTGTTGCGTCCTGAGGATGGTGGTCTGGTTCGTGAGACTCCGTTGTGTACGTTGGGCAGTCGCTCCGTGCATAGTCACCTTGCGCTGCATCTCGCGGTGGCGGATGGGCTTTGTTTTGTGCCGACCGGGCAGGGTTTGTTGTTTGCGGTGAATACGCATGATGGTTCGATCCGCTGGGCTTCGCGGTATGGTGAGACGCGTGCATCGCGGTTTCGAGGGCGTCGCGGTAAAGAGCCCCCCGCTCCGAAGGAGTGGTTGACGAGTGTTCCGATTGTGACGGGGAAGCTGGTGATTCTGGCGTCTCCGGAGGATGGTCGGGTGCTGGCGTTTGATCGGTTCAGCGGTGCGTTGCTGTGGTCCATGCCGAGTGAGGAGCATCATTATCTGATCGGGGCGGATGAGACGACGTTGTGGCTGGGGGGGTTGAAGGTCAGTGCATTGTCGCTGGCGGATCAGGTGTATCAGTGGACGGCTCCTTTGCCGGATGCGATGGGCCGGGCGTCGCTTTGTGGTGAGACGATTTATGGATCGACGCGTAATGGTCTGGTGCGGATTGATGCCCGGACTGGGCAGGATGACTTAATTGCGTTGCCGGAGGATCAGGCGCCGCTTGGGAATCTTCTGTGTATAGGGGATTCGATGGTGAGTGTGAACCCTGTGGAGGTTCGGTCGTTTCCGGATCGGAATTCGTTTGCATCGACGCAGGAGGCACATCGGGGTGATCCGAGTGATGTGCGACTGGGGATGCGTCTTGCGTTTATGGAACTTTTGAATCGGAATCCACGGGGTGCGATGACTGCTCTTGAGCAGGTGGTGATCCCGGATTCGGCTGAGGGTGATACGCTGGCGAAGCACGTTGCGCATTTGCGTGTGGACGCGATGTTGCAGTTGGCTTCGTTGCCTACGACGCCCATTGATGAGTCGCTGGCGTACCTGGCGGAGGCGAATCGGACTGCGATCGATCCGAAGGACCGTGTATCAGCCCGGTTGTCGCTGGGTGATCGGTTGCGGCGTGTCGGTCGGAATCGGGAGGCGTATGAGTCGCTGCTGGAGCTGTCGCAGGGGCGGCTGGGGGATGAGATCGTGGTGGATGGTCCGGTGCGTCGTCCTGCACGTCTGGTGGCTGCTGATGTGTTGCGTCGAATCGAGCCGGAGTTGAGTCCTGGTGAGGTGGAGGGCCTGTCAGCCTCTGTGGGTGCTGTTTATGAGCTTGCGATCGGTAAATTGAGCAGTTTTATGACGCGACGTGAGGGTGTTCGTCTGCTGAAACGGATGGCGGACGGTGGGATTCTGGATGGTTGGTCTCAGTCTGCGTTGAATGCTCTGGGTGTGTCTGCGCTGGATCGGGGGCGTTTTGAGCGTGCTGAGCAGTATTTTCTGGAGTCGGTGCGGATGGGGTCGAATCGTGGTCGGACGGCTGAGGCGATGTTTTCGCTTGTGGAGCTTTATCTCGATTCGGAACAGGGTTTTCCTGGTATGGCGGATGCGTATCTGCAGCGTCTGGAATCTGAGTATTCAGGTGTAGCGGTGGAGTTTTCTGAGTCTGATGTGGTTGGACTTCGGGCTCGGTTGTCGAAGATGAAGGTGCCACGTCTGCCTTCGCAGGATGTGTTTGAGGTGTTGGATCGTAGTCCCTTTTCGACGTTTGATAAGGATGATGAGTCGCTGGAGTTGCTGGCTATTCGCGGTGATGCGGGTGAGGTATTGCGCGATCGGATGCTGGTGTTTGAAGCGTCCAAAACGTTGCGGTCGTATGCCATTGATGATGGGACGCTGGCGTGGGAGTCGGAGCTGCTGCTTCTGGGGAGTGATGTGTATGGTGTGACGGAGGGTGGTGGTGCGGGCGATGCTGCTGTTGCGGTTGGTGTTGTGGATGGTGAGACCATTGTGATGAATGGGCCTGAAGGGGTTCATGCGCTGGGTGCGGTGTCGGGCGTTCGGTTGTGGGCAGTTCCTGCGAAGGGTGCGTCGCTGCTGGCGAGTCCTGCGCTGCGGAGTCAGTTGCTGGATGCGGGTTCTGGTCGTGTGGCGTGTGTGTTGTCGCGTGGGGTGTTGAGTGTTCGTAAGACGGTGGATGGCGGGCAAGTTGTCTGGGAGCGAGATCTTGGGCATGATGCGATCGGTGCGGTGCGTGTGCGGGATTCGTATGTGTTGACGGCGGACCCGGAGATTCGGCGCGTGAAAGTGTATGCACTTGCTGATGGCGATTTGTTGAGCGATATCGAGTTTCGCCAGCCGGCAGGAGCCGGTGATACGCGGGGTGCGATCAGCATAGCCTATTCTGGTGGCGTGCTGTGCGGTCCTGATGGGACGCGCGTGGTGGCGTATGATTGTGCGACGGGTCTGGAGCGGTGGCGGTTGGAGCTGGGGGTCGAACCCGCCGGTCTGTTCGAGCCGTCAGAGGGCTGGGTGGTGGTCAGTTCTGCGGCGGGTAAGCATTGGCTGGTGGATATGGACCGGGGAGATGTCGTGTTTGAGCGGGATTTGGATGGTGTACCGACGGGTGCGACGATGGGTGTAATGGATGGGGGTGTAATGGATGGGGGTGTAATGGATGGGGGTGTAGTGCATGGGGGCGTGATGGGTGAGGATGCAGAGAGTGGGGGTTTTCTGACGCTTGCCGGTTTTGAGAAGACAACGGACGGTTTGCGATGGGATATGGTGGGTCTGGACGCAAAAAGTGGAGAAATTCGGTGGGAGCAGAGTTTTTATGGTACGCTGATGGCCGGTCAGTTGAAGGTGTCGGAGGTGGTCGTACCGATCCTCCGTGAGGTTCGTGGAGGCGGGCGTGCTGCCAACGGTGCCCCCCGGAGATATCAGGAGCTTCGTATTCTGGACAAACGGAGTGGGGAGTATGTGGGGTCGCCGGTTGTGTGGGAAGGTGGCTTTTCGAATGATCTGAAGGGTCCGATGGGGCTTTGGGGGGGGCGGTTGGCGATCGGAACCGAGAAGGGTATCGCGGTGTTTGAGACGTCTCGGTTGGAGAAGACGGGTCGGGATCGTGTGGATTAGGGGTTGGGCAGTATGGAGTCGGTGATGCGACGTTATAAGAGGAATGCCATGAGTCGGCGTTTACGCGTGATGCTCGTCGTGTTGGTGTCATGTATCGGAAGTGGTGCTGGCTTGCCGCGCGCGTTCGCAGCACCGCTACCGAAGCATGTGACACCGGAGACGAAGACTGCGATCAATCGTGGATTGAAATATCTGTCACGCGTGCAGGGTCGTGACGGTGCGTGGCGGAACAATGGTCAATATGGACAGTATCCGGTGGCGATGTCGTCGCTGGCGATGCTGGCGTTGTTGATGGACGGGAACTCGACGACGCAGGGTCGGTATGCACCTCAGGTGGACCGGGCTGCTCGGTATCTGCTTGGATCCACGACGGCGAAGGGTCTGATCGCGCGGGGTTCTGGCGATTCGCGTCCGATGTATGGTCATGGTTTTGCGATGCTCTGTCTCGGGCAGCTTTATGGGATGACTGAGAGTGTTGAGCGACAGCGAGAGATTGAGAATCTTCTGACGCGTGGGATCGATTTGACTGCTCGGGCACAGAGTCGGCTGGGGGGGTGGATCTATCAGCCCAGCAGCGGTGGCGATGAGGGGTCGGTCACGATCACGCAGGTTCAGGCGTTGCGGTCGTGTCGCAATGCGGGGCTTGCTGTTCCGAAGAAGGTCATTGACGAAGCGATGCGTTATCTGGAAATATCCATGAACAGTGACGGAGGGATGGCCTATCGTGCGAACCATCCGGGTCCGTCGCGTCCTGCCATTACGGCGGCAGCGGTGTGCTGCTGGTTCAATGCAGGTCAGTATGAGAATCCGATGGCAAAGCGTGCGCTGACCTATTCGTTAAGTCACATTCCGACCAATACGACGCGGTTTGGGCATTGGTTTTATGGGCATTTGTACCTTGCCCAGGCGGTTTATCTGGCTGGCGAAGATGAGTGGCGTAAATATTTTCCGCCATTGCGCGACCTGCTTATCCGGAATCAGCGTGAAGACGGTTCATGGACGGATACTGGTGTTGGGGATGTGTATGGGACCAGTGTCGCGTTGATAATTCTACAGTTACCGTACAATCAATTACCGATCATGCAGCGGTAGTTGTGAGGACAGGTCGCAATTTGGGAGTTAGTGCATCGATGAATGATGAGAATGTAACGCCAGCCGATTCCGAAGGATACGCCGGTCCTGGAGAGATTTCGGGATCGGCGAAAGCTATGGAAGCTGTGGATACCGCAGACATTTCAGGGTCGGATGTTGAGGCAGCCAGGAAGCTGAAGGAAGGGTACGACCGGGTTCGCGCTGAGATCGGTCGCGTGATCGTGGGTCAGGATGAGGTTGTCGATCAGCTTCTGGTGGCGATCTTATCCAATGGCCATGTGATTCTGGAGGGCGTACCCGGTCTTGCAAAGACGTTGATGATCGCGACGCTTGCACAGTGTCTGGATCTGAAATTTAGTCGCATCCAGTTCACGCCGGACCTCATGCCGTCGGACATTACCGGTACCGAGGTGATCCAGGAGAACAAATCGACCGGACAGCGCGAACTGAAATTTATCCGCGGTCCGATTTTTGCAAACGTGATTCTGGCTGACGAGATCAACCGGACACCGCCGAAAACGCAGTCCGCCCTGCTGGAAGCCATGCAGGAGCGGCAGGTGACGGTGGGTACGGATCGCCACGAACTATCCCAGCCATTCTTCGTCCTCGCCACGCAAAACCCGATCGAGCAGGAAGGGACCTATCCGCTGCCGGAAGCTCAGCAGGATCGGTTCATGTTCAAAGTGTTCGTGAAGTATCCGACGTATGAGCAGGAATTCCAGGTGGCAGAGCGGACGACGATGGACCGCAACGTGGAGCTCAACAAGGTGTTTACAGGCGAGGATTTGTTGGCATTTCAGCGACTCGTGCGACGCGTGCCGGCTGCTCCCGATGTGATTCGCCACGCGCTGGATCTTGTGCGGGCGACGCGTCCTTCGGAACCGGAAGCGACGGATTTTGTGAAGAAGATGTTGAACTGGGGTGCGGGTCCGCGTGCGATGCAGTCATTGATTCTGGGCGGCAAGGCGCTGGCGGTGCTTCGCGGGCGTCATCATCTGGCCGTCGAGGACATCCGCGATCTGGCGTTGCCTGTGTTGCGGCATCGTATTGTGACGACGTATTCTGCGGAGGCAGAGGGGTATAACTCGGATAAAATCATCGGGGAACTGCTGGAAGCAATACAGCCCAACGATACAGAATTGGCGAGGAATGAGCGGTTCCAAAAACTACTTTCGGCCTGAGGTTCTCGCGAAGATATCGCGTCTTGAGCTTCGTGCGCGGCATGTCGTGGACGGGTTTGTGAGCGGTCTGCACAAAAGTCCCTACAAGGGGTTCAGTGTGGAATTCGCGGACTATCGACAGTATGTCCCCGGCGACGATGTGCGTCATCTGGACTGGCGGGCGTATGCCAAGACGGATCGACTGCTCATCAAGGAATATGAAGTCGAGACGAATTTGCGGAACCATCTGGTCCTGGACTGCTCCTATTCGATGGCGTATCCGGAACAGCCCGATCCCGGGCGTCTGACGAAGTGGGAGTATGCTGCGACACTGGCTGCTTGTATGGCGCATCTGACGATAGGTCAGCAGGACGGCGTGGGCCTGACGTTGTTCGATCATCGGATTCGCAAGCAGGTGCCCGTGTCGGCAAGTCGCTCGTCGCTGGTGGGTCTGATCCATGAGCTGGAGGTGGCGACACCGGAGGACAAAACGGAGATGAAGGTGCTGTTTCAGCACCTGGCTGAGCAGATTCCGCCGCGTGGGATGGTGGTCTTGATTTCGGACCTGCTTGCCGATTTCGATGACGTCGTGAACAGCCTGCAGCGACTTCGCTATGGGCAGCATGATGTGATTGTGATGCACGTTCTGGACCACGATGAGCTGGAATTTCCATTCACCGAGCAGACGCTGTTCGAGGGGATGGAGCAGGCGGATATCGAGATTTTGACGGATCCGCAATCGCTGCGAAACAGCTATCTTGAAGCAGTGCGCGCGTTCGTGAATCGGATGCGCAGTGCATGCCTCGATCATGGCATTGACTATATGCTGGTGAGTACGACCGATTCGCTCGACGTCGCACTGACGCAGTTTCTCGCCAATCGCATGAACCGGCTGCGATCGACCGCATGATCGCTACGGGTATGACGCCTATGGGATTTCCGCCCCTGCTCGCCGCCTTCGTCTGGCCGACGCTCTTTTTCGGAGGGGCAGCCGCAGTCAGCATCCCCATCCTGATTCACCTTTTTGCGCGGCGGCGGTTCAAGCGAATCAAGTGGGCTGCCATGGAGTTTCTCCTCGATGCCGAGCGTCGCAACCGACGCCGTGTCCGCCTGGAAGAGTGGTTAATCCTGCTCCTGAGATGCCTGGCGATCCTGCTGATAGCCCTGCTCATTTCGCGACCCTTTTTCCAGCCAACAGGTTTCGCAGCCATGCTCGGCGGATCGGATCGGACGGAGCGGGTGTTCGTGATCGATGACTCGTTCAGCATGGGATGCGAAACAGGCGACGGGATTGTGTTCGACCGTGCGAAGGAAGCGGTCACGCGTCTGGTGAAGGTGTTACGCGAGCAGTCTCCGGACGACACGATTTCGATTTTGCGGACGTCGCGGATGAGCGAATCGGTGGCGACGGGCGTATATCTGGACGTGCAGCAGACGGACGAATTGTTCACGCGACTCGAGGGGTTGCAGACGTCGCAGGCGACGCTGGAAGCTCGGGACGCGTTCGATCATGTGCGGAGCTTCCTCGATGAGCAGGCAGATGCTGTGAATGTCGCGGTTTATATCGTGAGCGATTTTCAGCGAAAAGACTGGGTCGCGTCGATATCGGAAGCTGAGGGGAGTGCAGAAGACGAGGGCGACAGCCTCATCGCATCCCTGGCCGACTGGGGCGATGATGACAAGGGCTTGAATCTTGTACTGGTGAATGTCGGGGAAAGCGGCGTGTCGAACGTCGCCGTGACAGGCCTTGAAACCGCTCGGCGACGCATGGTGGCCGACGTCGAAGCCGACGTGACGGTCTCTGTGACGAACTACAGCGACCATACCAGCGGCGTTCTTGAGCTGGACGTAGCCATGGGTGCAGGAGCGCGTCCGACGGTGCAGGCAGATCGCGTCCAGCCGGCGGATACCGCGCGATTTTCAATCCCCATCACGGTCGGTCAACCAGGATACGAATGGGTCCGGGTCGCGACACCGGCTGACGTATTGCCGGTAGACGATCAGCGGACGCTGGTATTGGAAACGGTCGAAGCAATCCGTGTCCTGCTGGTCAATGGCGAACCATCGTCCGATTCCTTCCGCGACGAGGTAACCCTGTTCGCCACTGCGATCCGACCACCGGGCGAGGTGTTCAGCGGCAACGAGCTACAAATCATCGAAGAAACGGACCTTGAGGAAAAGAACCTCAGCGCATTCGACGTGGTGGTTCTCGCCAACGTCTATCGCGTCACAGAGTCGGCGGCGAAATCGCTCTCATCCTTCGTCGAGCAGGGCGGCGGACTGGCAATCTTCCTCGGCGATCAGGTCGATGTGGACGCCTACAACGACATACTCTTCGCAGGCGGAACGGGCGTACTACCCGCACCACTCGGAGATCGACGCACCGCACCACAGGGCGGATCGCGCCTCCACGCAGAGCGGGATTTGCACCCGATGGTCCGCGTACTCGCCGGTCGAGACAACCCCTTCGCACGCCAGATCGCCTTCGATCAGTTCTACGATTGTACCCCGGAAGATTCGGTCGAAATGAATCTCGACCCCGAAGGCGACGATCCCGCATCGCAGAACGCGTCACACAGAGCACAGGCAGAGGTCATCGCCAGATTCGACGACGCCGACCGAACGCCAGCCATCGTCGAAAAAACGCACGGCCTGGGTCGCGTCACGCTCATCACAACCTCGTGCGATCAGGAATGGAACGACTGGGGCAAGGATCCGAGCTACGTCATCGCCATGCTCGAACTCATCCAGCATCTGTCCGCCGGTGGTGGCCGCGCGACAGATCGTCTCGTCGGCGGCAGCATCGAATTCGCCTTCAACCCCGAGCAATATGTGGCAGATGTACTGGTGCGGACGCCGAGCTATCCAGCCGATCAGGAAGTCGCAATGACCGCCAGCCTCGCCGAAGATGGTCGCGGATACCTGATCCAATGGGACCGTACGCAGGCGAGCGGGGTCTATCATTTTGTGCAGACAACACTGGCGGGCGAGCAGAAAATTCGCTCGGTCGCCGTCAACCTCGACCCGGCTGAGGGCGACCTCTCGCTCGCGGGCGAAGTCGATCTCCGGCGATCGCTGAAAGATGTCCCCTTCACATACATCGACGGACTCGGCGGAATCACGCAGGTCAGCGACGAGGGGCGACGCGAACTTTGGAGAACGATGCTGGTCCTGGCATTCATCGTGTTGATGTGCGAGCAGATGCTGGCATGGTGGTTTGGGCGGAGGGGTTAAACGCATCGCATGAGTGACACAATGTTGACACTATTGGCCCAGGCAGGTCGCACCGAGGTCGAACGCCGATTCGAATTCGCATCGCTTCCCGAGGGGTGGTGGGCTGTCTTCGGGCTGGCGTTCGTCGCTGCAACGCTGTCGCTCGTCCTCTGGGCCTATCGGCACGAAGGACGCCGGGGAGCATCACTGGCTGTGCGAACCTTCCTCAGCATCTGTCGGTGCCTCGTCATACTCACCCTCGTCGGAATCTGGGTCCAGCCCGTCCTCGCAACATACATCCACCGCTGGATCGACTCATACGCCATCGTCCTCATCGACGACTCCTCCAGCATGGACCTCCAGGATCGCTACAAATCGCAGGAAGATCGCGATCGCGTCTCAGCCGTCATGGAGCAACAGATCGACGCCGTTCGCCGGGCAGACGTTGTGGACCGGTTGCTGTCAAAGGACGAAAACGCGTTCATCCGAAAGTTGGCAGAGCGGAACCGCGTGAAAGTATTCCGGTTCAGCGACCGCCCGGAACTGGCAGCCACCGTGCGAAGCGGTGCGGAAGACGCGACGAATCAGGAACCGCAGAACGAGACGCCGGACGCACTGGCAGACGCAACATCAGTCAACGTATCCACCACCGCACAAGGGTCAGCCACCGATATATCCCGCGCATTACGCCGATCGATCGAATCCCTGGGCGGAGCACCATTGGCCGGCGTCGTACTCCTCACCGACGGCGGTTTCAACCAGGGCGATCCCGTGCAGGTGGTCGCACGCTTCATCGAAGACCGGCAGATACCGCTCTACGCGGTCGGCGTCGGCGATCCATCACCCCCGCAAAACATCCGCATCGTCGAGGTCAGCTCGCCAGACAACGCATTCAAGGAAGACCCCTTCACGATCACCGCTCATCTCGCAGCACGCGGCATGGATTCTCAAACGATCCGGGTCGAACTACACGAAACCGGAGCAGGCGAACCCGAAACCGGCGTACCCGTGTAAACGCAAACCGTACGCGTCTCGGCAGATGGCAGGATCGATCCGGTCATCTTCAAGCGAACGCGCAAGCACCTCGGACGAACCATCTATCGCGTCCGCGTACCCGTCGGATCCTATGAAAGCGTCGCCGACGACAACGAGAAACAGTCCGCCATCAACATCATCGACGACAAAATGCGCGTCCTGCTGATCTCCGGAAGCCCAAGCTGGGAATACCGATACCTCTCACGCCTCCTCATCCGCGACACAACCTTCGACGCAAGCTGCTGGCTGCAATCCGCCGACATCGAAGCCGTCCGCGACGGAAACACCATCATCGACCGACTCCCCGCAACCGCAGAAGATCTCTACCAATACGACGCCATCATCATGCTCGACCCAGACCCGTCCGAATTCGGACCCGGCTGGGCAAAAGCAGTCGAATCACTCGTCTCGGATTACGGCGGCGGCGTCCTCTATCAATCCTCTCGAAAATTCACCGCGCAGTTCATGCGCGACCCAGCCGTCAAAGACCTCGTCAACATGCTCCCCGTCTCACGCGATCCCGAAGCTGACCTCCTCCTCAACCGCATCGGTCACTACCAGACGCGACCCTGGCCGGTGGACATCGCACCCGAAACGCGAAATCACCCCATCCTGCGACTCGAACGCGAAGGACCTGGCGCTGACGTGACATGGAAGGACTTCGCCGGCGTCTATTGGCACTACCCGGTCCTCCGCGAAAAATCCGTCGCAACCGTACTCCTCCGACACGGAAATCCGCAGATGCGAAACGCATACGGAACGCACGTCCTCCTCGCCACACAATTCGTCGGCGCAGGACGGACAGCCTTCATGGCCTTCGACGGGGCATGGCGATGGCGACGCGTCGGCGAGGAATACTACAACCAATTCTGGGTCCACATGATCCGCTACCTCGTCGAGGGCAAGCTCCTCGGTGCGAAAAAACGCGCAACCCTCATGACCGACAGCGACACGGTCCAACTCGGCACGCCCGTCAAGGTCAACGCCAGACTCTTCGACGCACGATACAAACCATTGGAAATCCAGCAGATAGACGCAGTCTGGAAACGCGGTGGCGATCGACAGAAATTCACACTCACGAAATCCGCGAACCGCCCCGGCTGGTATGATGGCAGCTTCTCACCCGTCCGAACGGGCAACTATGAACTATCGCTGACCCTCTCCGGCTCCGCCGGATCAGATACAGTCTCAATATCGCACCAGATTCAGGTCGTCCGCCCCAACATCGAAGTCCTCGACCCACAACTGAATCGCGACGCAATCATGGCATTGCTCGAACGGGCACCGGAGGGCGGCTACTACGAAATCGACGCGTTGGACGAACTCGCAGACGCCATCCCCGACCGACACGAGGTGACAACCGTAAAATCACGCCCCTTACCACTCTGGGATCGCTGGTGGTCTCTGGTGTGGCTGATCGGGCTGCTCTCGGTAGAATGGTTTGTGCGTAAATGGGTGAAGCTGCTGTGAACAAGCAACCGGAATTCGATCGCGCCGTCCTGGAACCGCTCGCAAAACTCGGGCGCAGGCTGCGCGTCTACGCCATGCTCGGCGGCCTCGGCGCAATGCTGCTCTTCATCCTCATCGCTGCCACCAGCCAACTCATACTGGACCTCACCTTCCGCCTCCCCACAGACATGCGACTCGCACTCCTCCTCACCATCCTTGGCGGGGCAGCGTATCTCTTTTACAAACGATTCTGGCTGCCTATGCACGTACCCATACGCCTCCGCGATATGGCAAGCCTCGTCGAACGACGTCACGGAGGTCTCAACTCCACGCTCGTCTCTGCCGTACAATTCGCCACCGGCGATCTCGGATCATCCGAATCAAATTCCCCCGAACTCGCACAAACCGTCGTCGATAAAGCAATCCGCGAAGCAAAAAATATCCGCTACAACGACGTTCTCCGCCACGCCAAGGCACGACAAAGCATCATGACCGTCATCGCAGTCCTCGGACTCGCCGTCGGAACCTTCGCACTGGAACCGGAAATGATGGGACTCTGGTTCGAGCGAAACATACTCCTCTCCGACACCCCCTGGCCACGCCAGACCCACCTCACCGTGGACGCAGAGAACGGCATCCTGACAGCAGCCCGGGGCGATGACCTCGAAATCCGAGCCTCCGCCCGGGGCGTCACGCCCAGACAGGTCGATATCGTCTTCGAAAGCGAATCTGAAGGCCGGGGCAGAGAATCCATGATTGGTGTAGGGCTGCAAAACTTCCGCTACACCTTCAAACGTGTCGAGCAGGAATTCCGGTTCCAGCTACGAGGCGGCGACGACATCACCCGATGGTACGAAGTGCACCTCGCAGACAGACCCCGCGTCGAGCAGGTATCCATCACCGTCACCCCGCCAGCCTACACCGGAATCGCCCCCCACACCTTGCTATCCGGCGAACGCTCCGCCGAGGCCATCATCGGCAGCAAGGTCACCATCGACATCCACCTGAATAAAGCAGCAGTTTACGCCAACCTCATGGCAGGTCAGGAGCAAATCGCAACCGCCCAGGCACAAATCGCAGCGGCTGAGAACGATGACCGATACGAGGAGGGCAGCGACGGCGAAGGCAGCGATCGCGGTGGCCGCGACTGGACCGTCACCATCTCGCCCGACGAAACCCGCACCTACCACTTCTCCCTCGAAGACGAGATAGGCCTGGCGAACAAACGACCCGTCCGGATCGCCGTCCGCGTCCTGAAGGACAGCCCGCCACGTGTCAGCATGAAAGTCCTCGGTGCCGGCGACCTTATAACTGCTGCTGCAATTTTTCCGCTAGAGCTTTCATTTACGGATACTTACGGATTGGCCAGCGCGGAGCTCAGCTATCAGATCGTGCGTAAGGAATCTACCCCAGTCGTCGAATCGCTTGATGGTTTTACGCCGGGTATGAAGGTTTTCGACACCACCCGATCCTGGCCCGTCGCCACGGCTGGCGTCGTCCCCGGATCCCGCCTCACACTTTTCGCCCAGGCCCGAGATTTCAACGACATCTCCGATCAAGCCGGGAATTCCGGCCCGGGGGAATCGCAGTCTGCCATCGCCAATTTCCGGGTCGTTACGACCGATGAACTGCTGGCAGAACTTGCGCGTCGTGAGCAGGAATATCGTCAGGAATTCGAACGCGTGATCGAGGAGCAGGAAGATCTGCGGGGTAAACTCCTGACTCTCATTGGCCGCCTCGATGACGATCATGGTGGCCGCGAGAGTGGTGGCGGCGAGAGTGGCGGCGATAGCGGTGGCGACAAGAACGGTGGTGGTGAGAGTGGTGCCGGCAAGATTGGTGGCAGCAAGAATGGTGGAAATCGGACAAAAAACGACATCTCCACCATGGAGCGTCGGCAGCGGCAGATCGCTGGTCAGGTCAACATGCTGCGGCAGCAGTTCGAGCGGATTCTTCAGGAGTACAGTGTCAACGGACTGGATACCAAGGAGGTGACGGAGCGTCTCGGTCGGATGGTCATCGCGCCGATGACGCGGCTGGCGAAACGCGATCTGGTGTCCGCTGCCGATGTGCTTAGGGAATTTGCCCGTAATCCGGTGTCAGCTACTGCGAATCGGGCGGATGCTGCGCAAATGGCTGTCCTTAGCGAGATGCGGCGCATATTGTCCAATATGTTGAAATGGGAGGGGTATCAGGAGGCTGTGACGATGCTCCGTGAGATTTTGCGTTTGCAAAATGAGTTGAACCGTGAGACGCAGGAAGAAGTCGAGCGTCAGGCGTCCGACATCTTTGATGACGATTAGGTTTGATGGCGACCAGGTTCTGTAGCGACCAGGTTCTATGGCGACCAGGTTTGATGATGAACTGTCCTGATGGCGATCAGGTTTACGGCCACAGCCGAGGGCGGCTGTGCTACATTGAACTGCCACAGCCGGGGGCGGCTGTGCTACATACGCCTTCACGTTTACGTCTCTGCCAAAACTGCCACGGACCCGTGGTGGTCTTGTTTCAGGTCAAAACCAATGCAGCAATCCCCGACGCCAACATTTTTGGTGGACAGCCATGATAAGAAAGTTGATGATCGCACAGGTGAGCTGTGCGCTGGCGGTTCTGAAGGTAGCCCGCACGCTTCCGGACATTTTGTGAATTGACAGCAGGGAATCATATCATGGATCCGAAATTCGCCGATCGCGTACAGTCGTTGCAACAGTCGGATATTCGTCGGTTTTCTGCATGGTGTGCGGAGATCGGTGGGGTGAACCTTTCGCAGGGAGTGTGCGATCAGCCAGCGCCCGACGCGGTGAAAGAGGCTGCCAAGCGGGCGATTGACGATAATCATGCGATTTATACGCATATGCGGGGGATTCCCGAGCTGCGGCGGGCGATCGCGGACAAGATGGCGTCGTTCAATGGGATCCAGTGCGACCCGGAAACGGAGGTTGCGGTCACGGTGGGGACGGCTGGTGCGTTTGCGTGTACTGCGATGACGCTGCTGAATCCTGGTGACGAGGTGATCGTTTTTTCGCCGTATTACAGCTATCACGCGAATCTGTTGCGGCTGCTTGGTGTGGAGATCGTCTTTGTCGATACCTGTCCGCCTGACTGGCGGTACGATTCGGAGAAGCTGGCGTCTGCCTTCAGTGATAAAACGCGGATGGTGCTCGTGAATACGCCGTCGAACCCGAGTGGGAAGGTGTTTTCCGAGGCGGAATTGCGGGAGATTGCGATTTTTGCCCGGAAGCATGATGCGTGGATCGTGACCGACGAGATTTACGAATATATTACTTACGGCAAGAAGCATGTGAGCGTAGGGAGTTTACCCGAGGGGGAGGGGCGGACGATTACGATCAGTGGTGCTTCAAAATCGTATGCGGTGACGGGGTGGCGTGTGGGGTATGCGATTGCACCGTCGGTGGTCTGTGAGAAGCTCAGCGTGGTGAGCGATCATCTGTATATTTGTGCTCCTTCGCCGCTTCAGCATGGGATTGTCGCGGGGATGACCCTGCCGGAGAGCTATTATCAGGAGATGGCTGAGGATTATCGCGTGAAGCGGGATATGCTGGCGGACACGCTTCGGGGGATTGGTTTTGAGCCGTTCGTGCCCGAGGGGAGTTATTATATGCTGGCTGGGTTCGAGGAGGGTCGATATCGGGATGCGACGCACGCGACGGAGTCGATTCTTGAGGGTGTTGGGGTGGCTACGGTCCCTGGAAGGGCGTTTTTCCGCGATCCGGGTGACGGTGAGCAGCAGCTTCGCTTCTGCTATGCGAAGAAGATGGCCGATCTGGAGGATGCGTGCGAGCGGTTGCGGAAGCTGGGATGACGCTCTGGGAGGGGGCGAGACGGTTTTCGGCAGGGCGAGGCTCATGTCGAACCGCGGTGGTCCTCAATTCGTGAACGAAAACAGCCGCATATAACCAAGCCTATGCCTGTCCTATATGGCGGCAACGAGTGTTGTTCAAAAACGGAATTGATTGGAGTTGGGCCTTTCAGATCAACCCCCACCAGTACCCTCACATCCGGGGCAAGACCATACAGTTGCCCGGGTTTGTGACGAAATAGTGAATATCGTGTCGTACTCTGCAATGGTTGACCTGCTCCCCAAAAGCTGATCCAGGTGTTATGAGAGTCCATTGGCCCCCGGTGTGGGGCAGTAAGGACTTGACTATGAAACGGAAACGACACAATCCGGAGCAGATTATTCGCAAGCTCCGAGATGCGGACCGGTT